>NZ_JACJOV010000059.1:0-111397 GCF_014695745.1 Leptolyngbya sp. FACHB-671
AGCTCGGAGTCATGCAGTTTTCGCGCCTCTCCTGTGGTGAGCAGAGCGCAAGCCCAGCATTTCTCGTTCGTTCGCCGTCCCATGCCTTGCCCTTTGAATTGCCTTAATTATCTATTAGAGTCCAGGGTGCAGAGAAATAGCGTTATTATTCTGACAATATTCAGGTAGAGATAAGTGCAATTATCTCTACCTGAAATCCAAACAACAAAGGCGATCGCGATGTCTTCATCTCCTTCTGACCCAGTTTTGCCTATCGTGATCGTTCCAGTGGACGGTGGTAAACAGGAGGAACCCCGGCGCGAGGAACCACCAGATATGCGCCACTGGCAAGTTGAGGAGTTTCTGCGACAGACTGGGAAATCGGAGAATACGGGACGCACCTATCGAGGGCAGTTGATACGCAGATTATTCTTCGCTCAGGAATCTTGCGACACAACCTCAAAAATCACCACGTCGATTGAGCGATCGTATAATTTCCTGGTAAAGCGATTTCCACCTTCATCGTCCTGAGGTTGACCTGCATGACGGCTGAACTAACAACGACTGCAAACTACCTCGATGTTCTTCAACAGGCAGTTGTGGCGTATCGCTCTGGCAAGCGCGATCGCCCCGATCCCGCTACGGTCGTTGCGGCTTTGCTGCAAGCCGAGAAAGCCGCCAAACGGCAGCGATCGGTCTACCCGCTAGAGTCGCTATTGGGGCAGTGGCGATTGTGCTTCACAACAGGAACTCGTAAACTCCGCCGTAATAGTGGAATTGTCCTCGGCAAAGGTTTCTACCTACCGACCTTCAGCCCAGCGCAGATCAAATTTGAGCAGGCGGCGATCGCATCTCCACTCGCCGCGAGCAACCAAATTCAACTCGGCAGCTTTAAGCTGAGATTCACCGGTCCAGCAAAGTATTTGGGCAAGAAGAATCTGTTGGCATTTGACTTTACCCAAGTGCAGTTTGAACTTGGCGAGCGATCGCTGTTCACGGCGGATTTTCGAGGGGGCAAGGCGAAAAAGGCGGCGTTTGAGCAAATTGCGATTGCAAAGCTACCCTTCTTTGCTTTTTTCTTGGTGACCGAGGAATTCATCGCAGCACGAGGGCGGGGGGGCGGTCTAGCGCTGTGGATTCAATAGCCGTCTGATGTGGATGAGCAAATGATTTGGCGCAATTAGCAAATGAATGGCGTAAGTCCCTGACCTTATGTTGAGCAAACATTCTGGGCTTTAAGGGTAGGATATTGATGCTCCTTGCCTTGCCTTGTCTCAAGATCTAGAAGCCTCAAATAATAGTGGTTTCAAAGGTTTAGAAAGCGCGCAACTGATTTGCTAATTGCGTAAGTTCTACTGCTCAGCCACATCAGAATTTAGATGCGTTCGCCCTACGTAAGAGCCCAATCTGAGTGCAGTTTGCAGAGCGTGCTAATTCTCGCGATTCAACCACCCAGCATCATCGCACGATATTGGCTAGGTGGGGTTCCGGCCCAGCGCTTAAATGCGATCGAGAAGGCTGCTTCTGATTGATAGCCCACTCGGCTGGCTACAGTTCCAATGTTGCCAGTTTCATCGAGCAGCAGTCCAGCAGCGACGTGCATCCGCCACGCGGTCAGATAGCTCAGCGCACCCTGTCCGACTAGAGAACTGAATCGCTGTGCAAAGACGGCTCTCGAACAGCCAGCCTCTTGGGCAAGCGCTTGCAATGTCCAGCGACGTTCTGGTGCAGCATGCATACAAGAGATGGCGCGTCCAACCAGCGGATCCATGATGCCGCGCATCCAGCCGACAGATTTGTGCAGGTCTGTCGCCAGATACGTGCGAAGGGACTGCATAAAGAGCAGATCGGCGAGTTTAGCAACCACTAGATTTGAGCCTGGCTGCTCTTGGGCAAGCTCCTCCGCAATGACATTCAGGATTGTTTTCAACCAGGGTGCATGACAGTCCGTTCCGCTACGGATGACAAGCACAGGCGGCAGCGCGGTGAGTAGCGGGTTTCGGCGGGGGGTCACCGAAGGAAAAGATGCCGACAAGGATCACGCTCTGCGAGCCGCCGCCACCATGCTGGAGTTGAACTACTTCTCGGTAGCGCATACCGCGCCGGTATGGTTCAACCCCCGTCTCGTTGAGCAGCGCTACCAGCGAAACCGAAGGAGCATTTGCGGAGTCGAAACTAGTCATCTCGTGAGACTCTCCGCTTGGAAGCACCAAGAAGTCTCCCTCATATAGGTCGTAAACGCTGTCTGCAGTTTCGATGCGGGCTTTACCGGAAAGCACTGCGTAAAACGGTGCGACAGAGCTGGCACTCTTCTGAATGCGCCAAGGATCGGTCGCCGCCAGCCGACAGAACACGCAGCTTTCCTGACGCAAATCGGCAAGAATTTGATCGATGACATTCATAGCAAGACGATCGCGAATGAAATACAGACGAACACACATGCACCGTCTGCTTTTTGATTTTAAGGTGAAGGAGTAAAGCAGGACGTTCTGTCTGGAACAGAAATAAGGAAGAGCAAATGCAGATATTTGTGACTGGTGCGACTGGGTATATTGGTCGCGTTGTGACAGAACAGGCGTTAGCTGAAGGACACGACGTATATGGGCTGTCGCGCAATGAAGCAGGTGATGCTCAATTGAAAGCTTTGGGTACGATTCCAGTACGTGGAGATCTCGCTAGCCTGGATGTACTTCGACAACAGAGTTCTGAAGCCAATGCCGTGTTGCATCTGGCCTACATCCACGACTGGAGCATGGACTATGAAGAGATTCTACAAATTGATGGGGCTGCAGTAGGTGCGTTGGGTGAGCCTCTACACGGAACCGAGAAGGCGCTCGTGGTGACTTCTGGTACGGCGGTGGTTGACTCAGATCCGGCGGGTAATGAAACCACAGAGGATTCACCGCTGTCGCAAATCTTCGTCTTGAAGGAGCGTATTCGTTCCGAGCGTCATGCACTGAGCCTGAGTGAGAGAGGTGTGCGGGTAAGTGCGATTCGTCTGCCGCCTTATGTCCATGGTCGTGGCGGTAGCTACTTCGTGCCATTGCTGATGCAAATGGCTGCAAAAGCTGGCGAGTCCATCTATGTGGATGATGGCAGTCTGTGCACCTCAGCTGTTCACGTCGATGATGCGGCGACGCTGTATCTTCTGGCAGCAAAGGCGGGTAACGTTTTCAACGGCACCGGATCGACAACCGTGACGTTGCGGGCACTCGCCGAAGCGATCGCAGCAGCACTGGATCTACCCGTGCGATCGGTCAGCCGCGAAGAAGCGGAGATGCAATGGGGTCAATTCCTGACTGCGTTTGTCCAATTTGAAAATCGATCGTCCAATCGCAAAGCAGTTGAGCAATTGGGATGGCAGCCGAAAGGCATCGACCTGCTCACGGACATCTGTGCCGGATCATACCAAGAGATGGTGGTAAGACTCCAACAAGGCTGAGTTTGTGATGCCGGATGGATTCTAGTTGACAGAATTAACAACTGTCGTTGAGTACTCTTTAGCAGCAGAAACTCATTGTTTCATCAAATACGTGAGATTTTACTGACCAACAATATCACGGCAGAAGGATTTTCGGTTGTGTCGCAAAAACTTATTAAGGACAACCGATCAGTATCGTAGGGTATGTAAATAGATTTGTGTCAAAGATCCAAATCATAGAGGAGAGCGATCTTCATAAGCGATCGCAAACTGACAGGGCATCAAAGTAAACAATGGGGTAAACTCACTCCAAGGGGCGATTCTGCCACAGTTTACGTTCTTCTTCGACCGCATCGGTGACATTAGAAATTAGCCCCGCCGATACTTCGACTCCATACAGGTCTTGCAATTGAGCTTGAATGTCACGAGTGCTCATCCCTCTGGCATACAAGGTCAAAATCTTGTCATCAAAGCCGTCCAAGCGGGTCTGGTGTTTCTTAACGATCAAGGGTTCAAATTCGGAGTTTCGATCTCTTGGAATGGCAATTTCGGCTTCGCCAAATTCTCCTTTAATCGTTTTCTTGCTATGTCCATTGCGACGATTAGTCGGTTTTGCCGCTTGAGTTTGGGGCTTTTGTGCTTCCAGGTGAGTCTTCATTTCTGCCTCCAAACAGCGTTCTACTAAGGCTTTGGTCAATTGTTTCAAAATTCTACCCTCGCCCTGTAGGTCTTCGGGTTCCTTGTAGCCTTGTAGCAGTTGGTCTAGCAGTTCGGGTTGAAAGGTCATTGTGTTCATGTCTCTGCGCTAGTAGTTCATTAGATCTCAACTTCTGACCTTTGACACAATTTATTTTAGTGCAACACGTTCTCTCGAAACTAACTCTAGTTGGAGGATGAGAGGCAAGGTCATTAAACCTTGACAACTGATGTCCGATGAGGGCGAAAGCCCCTCCCTCCTGGTAGTGCCAGGTTCACGACTAGCCATCAACGCCTGAAGCGGGGTTAAACGGCGGTAACTGGAAGCCTACTCTAGAATCCCGTCTAGCAAGCTGTATAGGGATACGCAAGGAATCCATGTTTGAAGGGTCGTGAATTGTGAGCGGTGAAATCAGGCTGAAACACCGCAGCCAAAAGGCGAAGGATAAGAGGCGGGCAACTTAAATTGTGACCCGTAACTACTCTCAAGAAACCCGGTCTAGAGTGGAGTCCTAAGTACAGCAACTATCAGACATCAGAACGTGTCGCGATATTGGCGAGTAAACCAGGGAGATGGATGGGTATTTCAAACTAATGATGGACTGAAACTCTGTCGTCATAACGAAACACCAATCCGTCGCCATATTAAGGTTCAAGCCAATCGCTCACCGTACGATGGGGACTGGGCTTACTGGGGAACAAGGCTCAGATCATATCCTAAGCTACCCCCACTGAGAGCATTACTGCTCAAGCAGCAACGGGGTAAATGTACTCACTGTGGACTTAACTTCTGTTCAGATGATCTCATCAAGGTACATCACCAAGATGGAAATCATGGCAATCCAAGCCTGAATAATCTGAAACTGCTGCACTGTCATTGCCACGACCAGGCACATGGAGCAGCGACAACACCTAAAACTGGTATTCCTGACAATGAACCAGGTTGGAGAGAAGCCGGATCCCCGGAAACAGGCAAGTCCGGTTTTGAAGCCAAGCAGGTGGGGCGACCTGCCTGCTTAGGTTAACCCAATCCCAATGTTTGAACTAATTTTGACCGCTTACGCAAAAAACTACACTCTCGCGTTTTCATTTGCGCTTCATTGGGCATCTTTAAAAACGAAACTCCCCCGGCATCCGTGCAACCGAGGGAGCTTCTGCAAGCATTTAGGACCCAATCCAAGAATACCCATGAAACATTCAATCTTCTTCCCTAACCACACATCTTGGTTGAATGCATTGAAGATAAGCATTCCAGGTTACTTGTGTGGTGTTGGAGTCTTCGCTTTTTCTTTCTGGCAATATGCGTTTATTTCTATCGTGCTGGCAACAGCTCAGGGGACCAATCCGCTAGGCATACTAATTATTGATTTATTAGCATTGCTAGCAGGTATTGCCTGGTACTTCCTACTAATTCTTATTTTTTCACTACTGCTGCGTTTGTTGTGGTCTAACCCACCTGAATGGCTCAAACCATCAATGCATTGGTTTAGAGTGCTTTATGATTTCAACGTCATAATTTTTGCCACTCTACCTATATTTTTGATCTTCCTAGCTGGTGTTGCAGCTAATGAATCAATCGACCTTATGAAGTCAGCAAGCTATCAATTGCATTTAGAAAAAGTGCTTTTAAACTTTTCTTGGCTATGGGTGATTGCTGCTGCTTACCTGTATCAAATCGAATTTGTAGTGAAGAATCGAAGGAAAGTTAAGAAGTGTTAGTTACCTCTGCCCCATCCCCCTGTGGCTTCATCAAGCCTAACAGTCAACTCCTCCAATCTGTTAGAAATTGCTAGCACTAAAACCTTCGCTTCGATTAAGGTCGTGTGTTCTCATCAACAGATAGGAGTTGATAACGAAATCATGGTGGCACGAGCATAATTGTCAATACTCCTCAAATAATGACACCAGGAAGGACTCAGCAGTGCTGAGGCGTTTTTATTTGCGCTTCAATGGGCATCTTTAAAGACAAAACTTCCCCAGCATCCGTAAACCGAGGGAGCTTCTGCAAGCAACTACAACTAACTCAAAGATACCTATGATTGACTCAATAATCTTGTGGGTGGGAGGGATTGTAATTCTTCTCGCCTGTGTGATGTTCTACTTCCTTGTTGCAGAACTTTTTAAGCCACAGTACAAGACCTTGCCTCGTACGGTTCCACCTATCAGAAAACCAATTAATAAAAATAGATCTCGGTTTCTTAACGTTGGCTCTCAGGTTATTTTTATTAAGAATTCAACCCCTCAGAAAATAGCTTCAACTGTAGTTTCCCCTGTTTCAGCTCCTTCAACTTCTTCAACCACTTCGTCTCCTCTAACCACTCCAACTCCTTTAGCCCTTTCAACTTCCCAATTTGTAAGTGCAAGTGTGGAGTCCAAAATGTATCGATTGCTGAATGGCGATCGCGCTGGTGCCATTCGCCTGGTCGGGTCAATCAGAGCTAGGAACCCAGACAAGTTAGAGCAATGGTGTTGGGAAAAAGCCGTGTTTGATTTGGAGCGCAATCGCTGCTAACTCTCATCCCTGTTCCGTCGTGTCTACTCACTAATCGATTCTCCCTCGACCCGTGCCATCAACATTCCCAAACGATTGTTCATCAGCTCTCTTTGACGACCACCTCGCCCTGCATTTAGAGTGGTTAATTTGGACAACCTGTGCTGCTGTTTTCTTTGCAATTTGGGCATATTAACGCAATCGGGTCATTAGCTAGCACCGTTGTATTGCAAAAAGCTTTTCAAAGCTCTATCTACGAGCAAGCTCTCCAGCATTTTCTGGGGAAGGAGAAGCACACTTCTTAGGTTATTGAGCTAGTTGTACTAGGGCCACTACCCCTGATGAAAGTTACTAGCACACCTTCTTAAAAATGAGCCAAAAATCTCATGACAAATTGTTGAGAACTTTTGTCCAGTCGTTGGGTTCGGAAACTGATGTTTGTCCAAAATTTGGTGGTAAAAAGGCAAAAAACTGGTCTTGAGGGTTAACGAAAGAATAAGGGATTTAGCCCCACAGTTGTCCAAAATTTGGGTATGTTCTTGTCCAAAATTCAGGTAAAGTCACAATCTATCATCGATACCAAACCAACCGTGGTCAAATGCCCAGTGATGTTTTTTGCAGGGAGAAGTGCCATTATCAAAGCGATCGTCCCGAAATTCAGAAAATGGTTTGATGTGTAGCACCGTCTACAACATTCTGATTCTCCTGACTAATCATTTTCAGCTTACAGAAGATACAGCGCTGTTCATAGAGAGAGACAACCACTCTTCTAAACGCCGCATTTCTGAATGTAACGCACGAATTTACTCAAATGTTGTTGTTCAGACAAAATAGCTATAGAACCCTTGCTATCCAAACCCGTGGGACCAATTCGCCTGAGCGAAAATGCTTCATAGATTGCGACGTTTAATATGCGAACGTACATCTGTTTTATGAAGTGCGATCGGGTTGCCCTTGCGTTTCGTTCATCTGGTTGAACTGCTCCAACATCTGGCTTAAGTACTCTAACATCTGATTGCGAAGCGTTTGTGCTTGCTGAGAATACTGTTGGGCATGATCGGGTTGCCCTTGCATTTCATAAAACTGGGCCAACTGAGTTAACAGATGAATTTTTTCCGGTGAAAAGTCGTCGGTTTCGTATAAACTCAGTGCCTGTTGGTAGGTGGCTAATGCCTGTTCTGCCTGTCCTTGTTTTTCATAAACTGAACCCAGGTCAAGCATAGTTTGGGCAATCTCACCTGTCTGTCCTCCGTATTGCTGCTCGAGTTCTTGAAAGGCTGTTAATGCTTGTTGGTATGTCGTCAAAGCCTGCTCGAGTTGTCCAATCGTTTGATACAGGTTTCCCAGGCTCGCGAGTGATGTTGCCCGTTCTAGGGAAAATGTTTGGTCTTGAACCAGTTCTGTATAGCGTTCCTGATAAGGAATAGCGGGTGCTATCTGTCCTTGTTGGGTGTAAGCAAATACGATTGTAGGCAGCAGATATTCCAGCCCTCCACCAGGGTGTTGACCTGCGATCGCTACGGCTCGATCAAAATAGCTCCTAGCTTGTTCAAGCTGTCCGATTGTGAGGTAAAAATCGCCCACTTCTTTCAGGAAATTGGCTTTTCGAGATAGGTTCTCCCCTATGAACTCATCAGTCGATGCTTGAGTGAGCGTTGTTTCTGCTTGTTGAGCATAGTCTGCTGCTAAATCTGCTCGTTCCTGTGCTTGATACAGCGTGCTGATGTTATCGAGGGTGAGGACGCGATCAACGGTTTGAAAGTCGTCTGATTGTTCTGCAACGGCGGCTAATCCTTGTTGATAGGCGGCTAGAGCTTGGTCAAACTGTCCCTGTGCCTGATAGATCATGCCTATTTGATTGAAGATTCTAGGTGCATCGTAAGGACTGCTCCCTACCTCCGTGTAGATTGCGATCGCCCGTTGATAGGCAGCGAGGGCTTGTTCCGTTTGTCCGGTAGTTTGGTAAGCCGTTCCCAGATGCCCCAACGTTGATGCTTCCTCCTGGGGCAGGTTGGCTTGACGGTTGATCTCGATCGCCTGTTGATATGCTGCAAACGCCTGTTCAGGGTTTTCAAGCCACATCTGAATTAAAGCCATCTGGTTAAGCACCTCACTGGCTTCAAACAGTTGAGCTGTGCGATCAGCAGGAGAAATAATACTTCCTTCATAAATGTCTAATGCTTGTTGGTAGTAGGTTAAAGCACGTTCTAGATCTCCTTGTGTTTCAAAGCTGGATGCAATACTTTTCAGCAAATCTGCTTCTGCGACGCGATCGCCTCTATCCTGCAATTGCTGCAACAAACGTTCAAACAAAGCAATGCCTTCTTCCGGGAAACCGGATGATATTAAGCTATCAGCCTGTAAATAAAGCTGTACGGTGGGATTGCTGAGATCCGGAAAAGCTTGAGCAAGTGCCTGAGAAGACCCCGAAATAGCAGCGTAATCGATGTAGAACGTCGGTAGGGCGATCGCTAGGGGTAGGGTGAGCGCCAGGGAGAGCAGTTTGGGGAAGTACATGAGTTGTTCTAGATAGGGTGATGAATAGTTGTTGGAGAGAATGATGTATAGAGATATACCAAACTTACTGGAAAATTTGGCTGCAAGGTTTTTGCTTAATGGAAGTACTGTTAGCAATTGCAGGGATATAGCTACGCGATCGCCCTCCCACCAGATAAAACAGCAGATCACGAGGCAATCTTCCAATAGTTGCGATGCCATTTCAGAGCATCGATTCTCGGTTGATACTCAAGGTGAGTTGGCATCAGGATCTGTTCTCCATGAAACTCCCGGATTGACTTTGTATCCCTTGGAGTTTCTTCATAAAATCGGTCGCCAGGTACAACAATCCTGTAGCTGTCATCAATGCCAAACCAACCGTGGTCAAACGCCCAGTGGTGGTTTTTGCAGAGAGAAATACCGTTATCAAAGCGATCGTCCCGAAATTCAGAAAACGGCTTGATGTGTGCGCCGTCTACGATATTCTGATTATCCTGACTAATCACTTTCAGCTTGCAGAAAACGCAGCGCTGTTCATAAAGAGAGACAACCACTCTTCTAAACGCTGCATTTCTGATAAATATTTTTTCTTCATCCTTTAGATCTTCTATCTTATAAACCGCTCCCCCTTGTTCAGAGAGCTTACGCTGAACGTTCTCAAACTCATCTACTTCATAGAGTTGCTGAAGCTGAATTTCTTGATGAGGAAACCATGTTTGAATCAGGATATTCGCCAATTGAAGCCGTGCAGCAGGGGATTGCAATAGCTCAAATAGTTCAGGGTCGGTATAGGCATATCTCACCGCGTTTCGTAGAGCCGACAAGCTTGGTTTGATGGAAGCAAGGTTTCCCTCATAGCTCATATTAGGAGCCAAGTGCCAAAATTTATCGCCTGTCAGGTGAAAGAACGGAAGCGCAATATTGGACTGATGATGAGTTGTGACTAAGTTAGACCAGTATTTCAAGAAGGTAGCGATTAGCTCTGGAGAAAGGTAAATCTGATTGGTCTGAATCTTCCTCTGTTCAATCAGTTCTATAACCGCGAGTAATAGGATCGGTTTGTGCGGAGCGTTCACCCCATTATTTCGGTGAACGTTGAGCTTTGCGAACTTTCTAGCGTAGTAATTAAGGTCTTTTTTCATCGCTTGTGATCAAGTTCCTCTCAGCCATCTCCAAAATATGCAGGGGAATCTTAAAACCCATCAGCTTGTTAGATTTCTTTAACCAGGTGTCCGCTGAAAAATCCTTCCTCGTGAATCGGAGGAGCTTCAGGATGACTTGTTAGCTAGAACTAACAGAGTGATTACAAACTAGCTAACCTGCTTGGTGCTTCTTCAAGCCAACGATTGACAAGTATTTTCCTCCCTTGAGGAATTGCTAATGGGCATTTGACCTAGCTAGTAGCGATCGGATTGGAGATGGAATGTTTTAGTTAAGCGTTGCTCTCAGATGTAGGGAAGTTAAAACCTTGCATAAGATTTAGAACAAAGGCTGATTTATGCGAACTTGACATGGAAGATAGGTCAACCTCACAGGTGCAGTAGCATCTTCCCATACTCGCTCTAACAACTCTATCCCATCGGTACCAATGACCTCTGCATACTCTTTGCGAACAGCAATTCCTTAATTTAAACGAATAATAAAACCTATCTACCTAATCTAATATTGGACAGGCTTGCAATGCCGTCTGAACAACTTGTAGGAGTTCCGTGCGACTGGCCCCACCTGCTGCTTGCACAGACAGTCCAGAGTTGACCGTGAGTACAAAGCGGGCAAGGTCGGCAGGGTCAGCATCAGGCGGCAAGTCCCCCTCAGATACCGCCCGCTCGAAGCGATCGCGAATAGCAAGCTCGTCTGCCGCTCGGCGTTCTACCAATTCCTGATGGAGCGGATCATCTGGATCTGCAAAGGTGAGCAGACTCTGTGCAACCAGACAACTAGACGGATTGTTTGGATTGGTCACTAATTCCACAACGCCCTGCATTATCCGCTCGATCACTCTCCGGGCAGTAGGTTCCTCAAGGGCATCCCGCACGTACGTAGCGCGCTGATCGCGATAGCGATCGAGTGCCTTGCGGAATAAAGTCTCCTTGTTGCCAAAGGCGGCGTAAAGGCTCGGACGGTTAATGCCCATCGCCTCAGTCAGATCGGTGAGCGATGTACCCAAATAGCCCTTGCGCCAGAACAGAAGCAAAGCCTGCTCTAAAGCGATGTCGACATTAAAAGCGCGAGGACGACCCTGCACACCATGGGATTTTTTAGTTTCCATACCGTTCAGTATAAAACTTCCTTGACAGTCTGAGAAGGCTCATACTAATCTGTACCAATCGGTAAATAAATCGCCGATTTGGCAGTAATACACCTAACGGAGTACATCATGACGACAACCCTTGCAGGCAAAGTTGCACTGGTAACGGGTGGTTCTCGCGGTCTAGGAGCGGCGATCGCCTCGACGCTGGCTGCTCAGGGTGCTGACGTTGCGATCAGCTATGTCATGTCAGCAGAAAAAGCGGAGGTGGTTGTTCAGAAGTTGAAAAAGACAGGCGTGCGCGCCATCGCGATCAAAAGCGACCAGTCCGACCTGTCGTCCGCTAAATCGTTGATCGACACCGTCGTCTCACACTTCGGCAGGCTCGACATCCTCGTGAACAATGCGGGCATCGCGGTTCAAGGCAAGAGGGTCGATGATCCTGAACTCAATGCCGATGAATACGACCGTCAGTGGCACATCAATGTACTCGGTGTTGTGGCAACAACGCGGGCCGCAGCACGAAAACTCGCGGACGGTGGGCGGATCATTTTCATCGGTTCTGGGCTTGGCAGCCGTGTCCCATTCCCGGGCGTGGCGGACTATGCGGGCACCAAGGCGGCAATCATAGGGTATGCGAAAGGTGTCCAGCGTGATCTTGGCCCGCGCAACATCACCGTAAACGTCGTGCAGCCAGGCATCATGCCAACGGACATGGCGGCGGCTGTAGCTGACAAATTGCCGGAAGCGATCATGGATCTTCACGCAATCCGCCGGATCGCAACCTTGGAGGAGGTGGCAGCGACCGTTTGCTTCCTTGCAGGTCCAGACGCTGACTACATCAGCGGCGGTGTAGTGGATGTGTCCGGCGGATTCCAAATCTGAGCGTCGAAGATCAAGCCGAAGAAGATCAAGACTTTTACACTCACAATTAACGAAAGGAAAAGAAATGGCTGAAAAATTTGGTGCAAAATCGACCGCCGACGAGGTGCTTACGGGCATTGATCTCAAGGGAAAGCGATTTCTCATTACGGGTGCATCGTCGGGCATTGGGCTTGAAACCGCCCGCTCATTGGTTTCTCACGGCGCTAGCGTCGTCGGCGCGGTCAGGGACCTCGCTAAAGCTGAGCCAGCCACTGCATCGGTTCGTGATGCCGCGTCGCAAGGAGGTGGCAGCCTGGAATTGATCGAACTCGATCTGGCATCCTTGCAAAGCGTTCGTGCCTGTGCGGATAAACTGTTGGCTGACGGACAGCCATTCGATGTCATCATCGCTAACGCTGGCGTTATGGCAACTCCGTTCGGTCGAACGATCGACGGCTTTGAAGTCCAGTTTGGGACGAACCATCTTGGTCATTTCGCCCTGATCAATGAGATCGAGCCGCTGCTCGCCGAGCATGGACGGCTGGTAGTCTTGTCGTCGCTCGCGCATCGCGGTGCCGATATCGACTTGGACGATCCGAATTTTGAGCAGCAGGCGTACGATCCATGGGTTGCCTATAGCCGATCGAAAACCGCCAATTCACTGTTCGCTGTGGAGTTTGACAGGCGGCATCGCGATCGCGGCATTCGGGCTGCTTCGGTGATGCCCGGAAACAGTCTCACGGACCTACCCCGCCATTTCTCGCAGGAGGAGTTGCAGGGACTTTTACAGACCGTTGACGCAGCGCGCACCGAAGCGGGTCTGCCGCCGAAAGAGTTGAAAGAAATTCCGCAGGCAGCCGCGACATCGGTCTGGGCAGCAGTCGTGGCGAATAAAGACGAGATCGGCGGACATTATCTCGAAGATTGTGCGATCGCGCCAATCAATGACACACCCAACCCATTTGCTGACGGTGTCAGATCGTATGCGCTCGACACTAACAAAGCTAAGCAGCTCTGGGCGAAAAGCGAGGAACTGATCAGCGCTGTGTCCTAAAGGTTATCACGCAAGAATTTGACAAAACACCCTAAGAATCTGAAAGAAACCGAGCATAGGAATTCACTACGCTTAAGTTAAATCAAACGAGAAGCAACATTCCCAGGAGAACTCAACGCCTAACATTAATGTCGGTCAGGGAAACCCTGCAATGTCTCCAGTCGTTCATCGGCTTCGCTGAGGAGAATGATGCGTTGGTAGAAAGAACACTCCGTTAAAGCATCCACTTGAGCAGAGGAGAGATTCAGATGTCAGCCAAAAATAAAGCAATCTTAGAAGAGGCAAATGCGGCGATCGCTGCAGGCAACTATGAAGGATTCTTGTCATTCTGCACCGACGACACGAAATGGACGTTTGTAGGCGATAAGACCCTCAACGGGAAAGAAGCCGTTCGCCAATGGATGGCAACGACATACGTAGAGCCTCCCAAGTTTATGGTGGCTGACTTAATCGCTGAAGGTGATTTCGTCACGGCACTCGGTGACATCACAATGAAGGATGAAGACGGGAAGGCAGCTCATTACTCGTACTGCGATGTCTGGCGCTTTCGCGACGGTAAGATTGTTGAATTAAGGGCTTTCGTCATCAAAACTGAAGTCAAGGGTGAAACCATGAATAAGCCCGAGTTTTTTGTCACCCCCGATTATGGGGAATACATGCTGAATAAATTGCATTTCTCGCAAGCGGTAAAAATTGGCAATCGAGTGGAGACATCCGTCAAGGTGGTTGGGATGACGATCTGCAAATTTCCGAATCGCTCGGAGACGAGATTGCCCAAGCGTTTCGGAACGTAGAGCGAACTTTGACGACTGCTGGTGCGGGTTGGAAGCATGTTGTCCACGTTAATTCTTACCATGTTGGCGGGTTTCCCCCAGAGGTTAACGATGTGATGGTCAAGCTATTTCGTCATTACATGCCTAACCACGCCCCAATTTGGACACAGGTAGGAGTCGCGGCGCTTGGACTGCCAACAATGCGGATTGAAATCCGCGTTACTGCAATTGTTCCGTAAGTTTCGCATAAGCGGCAGCGCTGCCGCTTAGGTTGTATCGCAAAAACTGTTCAGGCAAAGCAGCAGCACGCTTCTTTCACATAGTGTTGAAAGCTAACCACGTCACTCAACCACGCGTGCCCTGTGCTGCTCTTTCCAAAAGTTAGTTTTTTAGCTCGCTACATTTAGCAATAAAATCAACAAAGGTTCGCACTTTCGATGAAAGATATTTGCGGCTAGTATACACGGCATAAAGCATGCTAGCTGGCAAACGATAATTCAGCATCACCCTCTCTAGATGTCCGGCAGCAATATCGTCTTCAATCAGCCAAGTTGGTAAGAATGCCAGACCCATTCCATCCATTACCGCGTTGTGCATCAGATTTTCATTGTTAGTCCGCAGCACCGACGAATCAATCTTAACGCTCTCTTTCCCCGTTAATCCTTCAAGGGGTAGTTCACCTTCTGAAAGTGACAAATATGAATAAGTGATCATAGCGTGCTGCGATAAATCTTTCGGTTTTAAAGGGTATCCAGCCTTGCGAAGGTATGACGGAGAGCCTACCAGGTAAAACGGAATAGATGCAATTGGATGTGCAATCAGGTTACTCGGAGGAGATTGAGTCACTCTCAATACCAAATCAAACCCTTCCTCTACTACATTAACCATTCGCCCACTTAAGTCAATGTCTAAAGAGACTGCGGCAAACTGTGCCTGGTAATTAGCAAGTATCTTCGTAAATGTGCGATTGGCAAACCAGACTGGGGCACTAATTTTTAGCACCCCACTCGGTACAATTGTTGCTCGGCTGACTGTTGCTTCTACTTCATCCAGGCTATCCAACATCTCGCAACATTGTTCAAAATAGACTCTCCCGATTTCAGTCAAACTTAAATGCCGGCTGGTGCGATTGAGCAAGCGACCGCCTAAGTGCTGCTCTAGGTGCATCACGTGTTTGCTAGCCATTGCGGGAGACATTTCCATGCGATCGGCGGCAGCAACAAAGCTTTTCAGTTCTACAACTCTGCGAAACACGCGCATGCTCACTAATGTATCCATTTTGTCCAAGTATCATCAACTAATAAGAAATGATGGATCAATATTTTGCCTATTGATGAACTAATAGTATATGAATATAGTGAGTTATATCGGCTACGGGGCCATAACCATCAAACAGAATTTAGATATGATAATGCCTGAATTTCCGACCTACTTTGTTTCTCACGGTGGTGGACCCTGGCCCTACATGAAAGACCAATTGGGTCAAAAGTTTGCTCTGCTCGAAACTTCGTTACAGGATATCCCTCGCCAGTTAGGAGCGACACCCAAAGCAGTGCTAATGATTTCGGGACATTGGGAAGAAGAAGACTTCACTGTTTCGGCGAGTCCAAATCCTCCAATGATTTACGATTATTCAGGATTCCCCGCGCATACATACGAAGTGAAGTATAGTGCCCCAGGTTCACCAGAATTGGCTATTCGCGTCCAATCGCTGATTCAGAGTGCTGGATATTCAGCCCATCTTGACCCAAAACGCGGCTTTGACCACGGTACTTTTACGGTGATGTACCCCATGTATCCGCAAGCACAGATTCCTGTCGTTCAGCTTTCGCTCAAGCGAAGCTATGACCCGAAACTTCATTTGGAAGTAGGACAAGCATTGGCTCCATTGCGAAAGGAAGGTGTACTCATTATTGGTAGCGGATTGAGCTATCACAATCTGAGGAATTTTGGGCCAAATGGTGCAGAAGCATCCCAGCAATTTGATGATTGGCTTCAGCAGACGCTGGTGCAATCTGAGCCAACACAGCGAGTTGATAAACTTATCCATTGGACTAACGCCCCTGCTGCACGATTAGCTCACCCACAGGAAGACCATTTACTACCGTTGATGGTCGCAGTTGGCGCAGCCCAAAACGAGCCAAGTGTTTGTGTTTATCATGATGAAAATAACTTTGGCGGTATTGTTGCGTCTAGTTTCCGATTTGGTAACGTCGCAGCATAATTCTGGATTGGTCTCTATTGCATTACCTGAAAAATGGAATTGTACCCATACCGGATTAATTCATCCCGCAATTATGCAACGCACAGCAGTGTCCGCTCATCCTGATCTCGTCTCGATTATTGTTCCTGTGCTGCTTGGCAGAGGTATTGACGGACTGCTTCTATCCATCAAAGGAAGACTAAAAGCCGCAAGCCATTGAGTTTGAATCTCGTAAACACTACATCAGCAAATGCCTCGTTCGTACTTGAAGGCTGCTGAGGTTGAGCAGTATAAGGAGGCGATCGCCCCTGTCAAGGAACTGAAGCGTCTGAAGCGGGAGATTGAGGTGCTACGGCAGAAGATTGAGAGAGTCGAGCAGTTGGGTGGATAGGTGAGGCGATCGCCGGTTTTTCAAAACTCTGGCACCCTTAGCAGAGTATCCCTGATGGAGTAGGTGACTGCTCCGCTGAGTTTAACTACAGCCCCTGCAGTTAGGTAGAAGCTATAGCCAAAGCTCTGCCTGCTTCTTTTTCAGGCTTTTAATGTGACGGATGATGACTGCCAAAGGATTAATCCCTTGTATGAGTAGCAACCCTATCCAGCAAAGCAGTTTAAGTTGGCTAAAAGCGGAAGGACGAGTGAGGCTTTCGTGGATAGCAATTCGGGCTTCATCCAAAAAGCTGTCGTATTCCTCCACAATTGGAGCGTCATGAAAGACTCGCCCATTGATGCCGTTAACACCGCTCACCCAATGGTTTCCCATCTGAATTCTATCGAGCTGAGCAACTTCAAGGTGATAGAGGTCATGATAGTGAATCCAAACGTTTCGGACTTTAACCCCTCTCTTACCGACTTTGATTGGAATCAGGCTAATACTGCCTAGTCTATGCTTCAGGGTCACTGTTTTGGCATGATTGGTGCCATTTGCTAGCCAAACTTTCGCCAGAGCAAGCAGCTTTCTGTGATAGTGAGTACACCAGACGGCGAATTTTCCTTTTCTGCCTGATATCAATAGTTGATTCTGGTTTTGCTGAGAAATGAGTGGAGTGTTGGAGGGGTCGTCTAACAACAGGAAAAGATAGTAAGGAAATCTGGTAAAGCAGAGTGGCGATCGCCTCAAATGCTGATGCTCCCTTTGAGTGAGGCACTCTTTAAACTGTTGTTTGAGGTCGTGACGATACCGAGCTAAAGTATCTGCGGATAGGCGATCGCGTCGTCTATAAACAGCAAAAGCGCGCAACAACAGTCGTTTTATTTGAGGTGCAACCTGTTCATCCAGTTTTTCCTCTGCCCACAGCGCTATCTGCAGCGTGTTTTGCTGTCGCTTTGAGAGGGGATTTGCATTGAGCTGATGCTGTTGTGAAGCAGCAGGGTGTTTGGTGGAAACTAAGCATTGATTTAAACAGTGATGAGAAAGGTAGCCAATCATGCTGGATTCAAAACTCTACTATCTTTCTCTCAGGAGAAACGCTGTTTTTTGGGTGATAGCTTAAGTCCAAGACCTAAATACGGGTATGTTTAGCAAACGCGAGTCGATGTTCTAACTAGACTGGCGGTAACTATATCAGTAGGGCGATTTCATCAGCAATGAATTTGGTCAAAATAAGGAAACTGGATCAAGATTAGTTGTTTTGGGTTAGTGAACTTCTGTAGATGAAGGAATTTGATTACTCGCTCGATTTCAAGGCGATCGACTTTCGCCAGCATCCAGAACTGTACCGGATCGGTCGAGGCGAACAGGGCGTTTTGCTAGTTGAACCCTACAAGAGCGAGATTTTGCCCTACTGGAGATTCAAAACCCCAGATATTGCCCGTCAATCTGCTGACAAAATCTACAGCCTATTTCTCCAATACAAGGCGGAGGGCGATTTCGTTGGTATGGACATGGCACGAAAGTTTTTGCAGATGGGGTATACCAGAGCGCGTCGCTATGCCAACCACAAGTCAGGACGCAAGTATGCAGCAGGTTCCAAAACGGTTCTACCCCGTGAAGAAGATCCAATCAAAGCTGAATCTGCCAAGATTTTCTATGAAAAGTGGCAATTGGTGAAGGCAGATCCAGAGTATTTACGATTAGCTACATACCACCGCGACTAGTATGAACGCCCTTGACAGTTTTTGCGACACAACCGCCCAGCTTGCCAGTCGCGAAGGTGGTTTCATACAGCAACTGATGTAGCGGAAATGGATGACTGGGTTGCAGTAGCTGGTGCGTCCAGTGATGTTCTCACTTAGTGCTGCCGATCGCACTCTAGCCCATCCCAAAAGACGGCGATCGTGTTATAATGCTCCCGCAACACGCGACGCAGGACTTTCTGGGAGGCGGTGCGAGGTAAGGACTCCACGATGACGAGATCGCGCACTTTAAACAACGGATTAAGCTGCTGGGCGATCGCCTGCCGGCACTGCGTCTGTAAGGCTGCTGACGTTAGCTCAGTCCCTAGTCGTACAACGGCATAGATAACCAGTTGGCTTGGTCCCCCTGCCGGAGGCGAGACCGCGATCGCTGCCGTTTCCTGAATCTCCTCTAGCTGATTGAGCACCCGTTCAATCTCAGCCGAACTGACCTTAATGCCGCCTAAGTTCATCGTGTCATCTACTCGACCACAGACGCGGTAGTAGCCGTTGTCCAGGCGTTCTAGATAATCACCGTGTCGTCGTAGGGGAGTTATGGATGCAGCAGCACCAGCCGGTAAATTGCCCCTGGATGGGTCGTTCGGCAATCCCTTCCACAGGGGAGTGTCAGCAAAATATACGTGATGGTGGTCTTGGTTAAGCAGGGTGGTGGAAAGTCCTATCGCAGGGGGCACAATAAACGCTTCTCCTTTGTCAGTAGGTTGACCGTTTTCATCGAGCAGCACTACATCCAGACCCAAGGCGGGAGTGGTAAAGGTTGCTGGCGCACAGGGTTGAACCAGCGTCCCAGTGATGTAACCACCGCCAATTTCAGTGCCGCCGCAGTACTCGACAATGGGACGATAGCCAGCTAGCGACATTAGATACAGCATGTCCTGTGGATTCGCACATTCTCCAGTCGAGCTAAACGCTTTGATGGCGCTCCAGTCCAGTCCCTCCATGCAGTAAGTCGTTCTCCAGACATTGACCAAACTGGGGACAACTCCCAACATCGTCACCCGCGCTGCTTGAATAAATTCGCCGTAGCCGCGAGTGGTGGGTGCACCATCGTACAGCGCGATCGTCGCTCGATTAATCAGGCTGGCGTAGATTAGCCACGGTCCCATCATCCAGCCTAAACTGGTTGACCAAGCCAGCACATCTCCTGGATGCAGGTCGTGATGCAAATGACCATCCGCAGCACACTTAATTGGGGTGGTTTGCGTCCAGGGAATCGCTTTCGGATCGCCAGTTGTACCCGAGGAGAACAAAATATTGGTGGGGTCCATAGCCGATCTTGGTACCGCGTTAAAGGTGTCGTTCTGGCTGAGAAAATTGCGCCAGGTCAAATCTTCTGGGCGGACCACTACAGGATCAGCACATTCAGAAAGCACGATCGCCAGGGGCGCGTTGGCTGCTATCACTTTGTGGTAGAGCGGCAGGCACTTGCCCCCCCAGTGCATCACATCTTGGGTAAAAATTGCCCTGGCGTGGGCGATTCGCAGCCGTGCGGCGATTTCTGCTGGTGCAAAGCTATCGGCGATCGACACGACGATACAACCTGCTTGGACAATGCCCAGGTAAATTGCCACGGACTCAGGCGTCATCGGCAGATCAATGGCGATCGCCTCCCCCGGTTGCACTCCCAATTCCACCAAACCATGAGCAACACGGTTGGCAAGGCAGTGTAACTCCTGATAAGTCCACATCCCCAGTGACTTACTGCGGGATTGCCGTTCTGAGCTAAAGATAATCGCTGGTGCAGTGGCAGAGGCTTGAAAACAGCTTTCGACAATATTGAGGCGAGCATCAACCAACCATTGCGGAGATTCCACACCTTGAGATAAATCGACAATCTGGCTGTAAGGCTGCTGTAGGCGAATGCCGAGCCGTTGCACCATCCGGTCCCAGAATTTAGCCCGGTTCTCGATAGACCAGGTGTGCAGTTGTGAGTAAGTCCTCAGTTGTAATGCCTGCATCAAGGCAACAATATTGGTAGACTGAGCTTGCATTTGCGTCGGGAACCAAGCCGGGGGCATTTCCTGGGTTACATCCCAATCACAGAAAGCTGTTTTGTACAACAATTCGTGTAGGGAAAACGGGTGTTTGGGTGTTAGTAAATGCTGAGTCAGATCTTGCCAGCAGGCGATCGCAGGTAGCGTTGCGAGGGATTGATTAATGTGGGGCAGGATTTCAGTAGCGGTCTCTGCTGTCACATCGCAGGCGATGATCTGCTCCAGGGAAAGTTGCTTTGCCATCGCTACCCCCTGTCCAGGTGAAAGTGTGACGTAGTAATCTCATTCAGAGCTTTCAGCAAACGATTCACTTCAGCCTCGGTGTTGTAGTGGACGAGGCCAATACGCACAAAGCCACCGCTTGCTTCAAGCTCTAGCCGTTGCGTCAGTCCCAACGCATAGAAGTTGCCATGCCAGACAAAAATTCCCCGATCGCCCAATTCTTTTGCAACCGCGTAGGGAGTCTGCCCCTTCAAGCGCAGGGCAACGGTGGGAGTGCGCCAGCTAAAGCGACTCGGTTCCGTAATGCCGTAAATGGTCAGCTCTGGAATTTGTAACAATCCCGGAATCAACAGTCGGGCTAACTTCCGTTCATAGTGCTGAATTGCTTCCATCGCTTGTATCAGGGCAGCCCGATTCCCCAACTGGGGTGAAATCCGATGACCGAGTTTGGTCAGATAATGCAATGTTGCAATCAGCCCGGCCATGCCTTCATGGTTCTGGGTGCCTGTCTCCCAGCGACCGGGAGCACCGTCGGGGGCGGGTCGCACCTTATAAGGAAGAAGCCGCGCCAGATGTGTCCGTTTGCCGTATAAAATGCCAATGTGAGGACCAAAAAACTTATAGGCAGAACAAGTGAGAAAATCACAATCCAGTGTCTGCACATCGATCGGTCCGTGGGGCACATAGTGAACCGCATCAACAAAAACTAAAGCTCCCACCGCATGGGCAAGGCGCACCACGGCAGCTATATCATTAATCGTGCCGACGGCATTAGAGGCATAGCCGATCGCCACCACCCGTGTCCGCTCATTTATCATTTGTTCCAGACTATCCATGTCCAGCGTACAATCCTGGGAATTAATATCGACCACACGAAGGACTACGCCCTCCGCTGCCAAGGTAGACCAGGGTGTGACATTGGCATCATGATCCAGCCGGGTAACAATGATTTCATCTCCCGGTTGCAGCTCTCGTCCGATCGCCCGACTGATGGCAAAGGTCAGGGTTGTCATGTTCGCCCCAAACACGACTTCGTCTGCATCGCAACCCAGCAGACTTGCGACAGCCGAACGGGCAGAGGCAATCAGACCATCGGTCTGGGCACTGGTCAGAAAGGCTCCGTGGGCATTGGCGTTGGAATGCAACAGGTAGTCGCCCATTGCTGCGATCGACGTTCGTGGCACCTGAGTCCCACCGGGACCATCAAAGAAAACAATGGGTTGACCGTTGAGTTCCTGCTGAAGTGCCGGAAATTGCTCACGAATCCAGTCCAGATCGAGAGAAGTCATAACGATCTCCTAATATAGAATTGCCTCGTGCTGCCAACCATTAGTTTTTTCCAGGCATTAATCCAGGGCAGGTGAAAACAAAGACATCCCGAATGCCCTGTTTAATGGAGCTGGTTTTGATTTCAGAAGTGAAATGGAAAAATTGTCGATCGCTGAATACCAGCAGTTCATCCGGATTGAGAATTTTGTCAAAAATTGGCTGCTCCTGCCTGGATCGATAAAGATGAGTTTCTCCACCTTCAACACCTCTCCGTTGGACGCAGAAAATTCCCACCAGATCGACCCCATCCCGGTGAATTCCTTCAGGAGCTGGACTTCCCATGTGCTGGCTGGAACTGGTAATGCGAATCTGGTGAACGCCAATCTCGTTGGCTGTTGAGCAAAGTTTGCAGAATTCAAAGAACTCTAAAACCGTTTTTTGAAAATCCTCCAGCTCAATCAGGGCATCCGCTAACTCTGGATACTCTCTGACAACATTACCCAGCAAAGGATTGTAATCTTTGGTCTGAAAAAAGAGTCTATGCGGTAAATGAACCAGACGATCAGCTTCAACTCTAAAGTGAGATAAACGCCGGAAACGATAACTGCCTTTCAGATAAGGATCAACAGGAAGATCATCAAAGAATGGCTTCAGTTTATCTATGTCAACAGTAGTTAGCGCTTCTAATGCATAACTGGTAAAAGAGTTAACATTCTGGTTCTTCAATGACAAAAGCATTCTTTCAGCCTCCTGGCTCGATGATTTCATTGCACTGACAGTTCAAAATCAGGCGTAAATGGCGTTTAGCCGATCGCACTCTAGCCCATCCCAAAAGACGGCGATCGCCTCTAAGATTTCCTGACCGCCCTGGATAAACTTGGCTCGATCGAATCCCGCTTGGAAATAGACCGCTTCCAGTTCTTCCAGGGTGTGTCCGGCATGTTGGGCTTCCACGCGGTTGTGCCAGGTGAAGAATGCCAGTCGCAGTTGGGGATGACGCAGTTGTTTAATCTGCATCAAGCCATCTTCTAACTCTTGCCAAAAGCCTGCTGCTGCCCAATTTTCTACGGCAAAGCTGGCACCTTCGGCAATATTGGTATCGTCACTGCCGTAGAGGCGTTGCAGTTCATCACAGAAGTGCAGCGTGGTGGCGCTCCCGTGCTTCCGTTGACCAATGTCTTCATAGTGCAACCCCAGCCCCTCGGCTACGGCAGTCAGCCACTCAAAATGAGCCGCCCGGAAGCGACAAATACCACCATCTACCGTTCCTTCGGTGCTGACAAATTCCGGATCACCTTCTCGATCTTTTTCCTCGTCTGTTTGAGTCATCTGGGTACCCGCCGTGCCACTCAACTTGCGATAAATCACGCCCAGTTCATTCAGCAAAATCTCCCGACTGGCACGAGACTGTTGCAGGGTGGGCGAGTTGATCACTTTCAACAGGGCTGCAACTAAGAATTGATTGGAAAAGACAGAAAATTGCTGGATAAAATACCGCAATTCCTCATCGGTCGCGTTGCCTGCCTGAAACCAGCGTGTGTAGGCATTGTCGGTGAGGATGCGGTCCTGAAAAATGACCCGATCAACCTGATTGAGAAAATCTTGAAATTCATTCACCCGCGATCGCGTTAACTCTCCTTTCTGTAACCGCACTTGGATTCTGGGAGAGATCGTCAGTGAGTGAGCGTTAGGGGTAAGAGTGACCATAAATCAACTGCTCCTTCGATCAATTGTCCAACTGTAGGCATACTGACAGTCTTCTAATGCGATCGCCTGCTGAGTGAACTGCAATGGGCGAAACGTGTCGATCATCACCGCCAGTTCGTCCGTCCGGTCCTGACCGATCGAGGCTGCATACTTTCCGGGATGGGGACCGTGGGGTAGACCGCTGGGATGCACCGTGATTGACGATCTCTCTATCCCGTTACGTGACAGAAAATTCCCTTCCACGTAATACAGCACTTCATCTGAATCGACATTGGAGTGGTTGTAGGGAGCGGGAATTGCCAGCGGGTGATAATCCAATAGTCGCGGCACAAACGAGCAGATCACAAATCCTGGTGCTTCAAAGGTTTGATGAACGGGTGGCGGCTGGTGAACTCGTCCAGTAATCGGTTCAAAGTCAGCAATGTTGAAGGCGTAAGGATAGAGATGACCATCCCAACCCACTACGTCCATTGGATGATGGTGATAGGTGTAGGCTGTGATGCGATCGCGCGCTTTCACCCGGACTTCAAACTCACCCACCTCATCGCGAGGAACTAATGCTTCGGGTGGTCGCAAGTCCCGCTCCCCGTAAGGTGAGTGTTCTAAAAACTGTCCCTCACAATTGAGGTAGCGGGCTGGTGGGGCGATGTGTCCCTGAGCCTCAATCACCAGCAGCCGTTGGAGAACGTCCACATTGGGCAGGAGACGCCAGATCACGCCTGTGGGAATCACCAAATAATCTCCAGGGCGATAGTGCAGTAAGCCGTATTGGCTCTCTAACACACCGCTGCCGTCGTGGACAAACATCACCTCATCCCCATGAGCAGAGCGATACCAATAGGACATGGGTTCTGTCGGCTGCGCCACCGAGATACAGATATCCGCATTTGCCAGCAGGGGAATGCGAGACGAAATGGCATCGCCTGCACTCATGCTTTGGGCAGTGCGTAAATGGCGGGGCTGCAAAGCGACAGGTTGCTCATATTCCAGGGCAGTTGTTTGCACTAGCCGCACGGCATCTACCTGAGTAGGTGGGTGCAGATGATAGAGCAGCGATTGAATTCCCGTAAAGCCATGTATTCCCATCAGCTCTTCGTGGTACAACGAGCCATCCGGTTGACGGAATTGCGTATGGCGCTTCTTAGGAATTGTGCCGAGACGGTAGTAGTACGTCATGGTTCTGTACCGTTTTGCTCAACTGCTGCCCCTCATAAATTGCCGCGCAATGCCTGTTCTCGCTCGATCGCCTCAAACAGGGATTTGAAATTGCCTTCGCCAAAGCTTTGCGCTCCGTGCCGTTCAATGATTTCAAAAAATAGGGTGGGCCGGTCTTCAACGGGTTGCGTAAATATTTGCAGAAGATACCCCTCCTGATCGCGATCGACCAGAATTCCTAGATCTGCCAGTTGGTCGATCGGTTCATTAATGTCGCCCACGCGGGCGGTTAAATTGTCGTAATACGTTGTGGGAATCCGAAGAAATTCAACACCAGCCTCTCGCAACTGAGTGACGGTTTGAATGATATTGGCAGTTGAGCAGGCAATGTGCTGCACTCCCGGTCCTTGATGGTATTCCAGGTATTCTGCAATTTGGGATTTTCGCTTGCCTGGAGCAGGCTCATTGATCGGTAGTTTGATTTTGCCAGAGCCGTCCTGCACCACTTTAGACATCAGCGCGGAGTATTCAGTCGAGATCGCTTTGTCGTCGAAATGCACCAGTAGCTCAAAGCCCATCGTGTCCGCAAAGAACTTAACCCAGTGCTCCATGGCACCCAGTTCAACATTGCCGACAACGTGATCAATGGTTTGCAGCCCGGCTGAGTGATTACGACGCCTAACGGGTTGCGGCAGGAATTCTGGGGCAAAAATGCCGTGATACTCAGTGCGATCGACAAACTTGATCAGCACGTCACCATAGGCACGGATAGCGGCGTAGTGCAATAAACCATGCTCATCCTCAGCAGTGGTAGGGGGAATAACGCCGATCGCCCCGCGTGCCGTCACTTGCTTATAAGCGGCGATCGCATCGGGCACCGCCAGGGCAATCACAGCCACATGATCACCATGTTTCAGCACACGATGAGCAATAGGATGGTCAGGACTGACTGCCGTACTGAAAACAAAGCGAATATTGCCTTGCTCCATTACATAAGAGGCAACTTTACGGCTACCGGTCTCTAACCCACAATGGGCGGTATTGGTAAATCCAAATAATGTTCCATAAAACTTGGCGGCTTGCCACGCGTTGCCTACATAAAACTCAAGGTGATCGAAGCCAAGAACGGGAAAAAAATCAGTCATGTGATTCCTCCCTCTATTAGGAAGAATTAATTATTTGTAGCGATTGAGGACAACTCAGAAAACAGATTACAGACATTGCACATAAAACTTGCGCGAGGCGATCGCGACTAATTTCAACAAAAAATACTCAACAAATTTCGATTCAAAAATTGTTAAGTCAATCACCGAGTTCAAAACACTAGAAAGCTTGCAAACTCTCTATCATTCTTTGAGGTGAGTGGCTTAACTTAAACTGAGAGTCCATAAGTAAATTATAGATTTATTGTCTAGGTTCGCCCAGTTGAAGTAACTAATTATTAAGGCTATCTTGACGTCTATCACTAATAGAATAGCTATAATTCCTGTCTGCTTTATACATCTACAGAAGCAAGTTTTTCAATTGGTTCAGTGCGACAAAAAGTTAATCACATTGTTAATAGAAATTTGATCAGAATGTCGAATTTCTGTTGCAAAACTGTACAAATTATTTGCAAACTTTTTTATCCAAAACGCCTAACCTCTCTAGCGCTAGATGGAGTTAAGCAAAAACTCGACTATAATTAGATTCTCATTGGTTAGCAACACTCACTCTTCACTACTCTTTCCTGCTGCCTGATGTTTGAAAAGAGGAGATACATCGCGTGTTACTCTCCCTTAAACAACTGCTCTCGGCGGTCGTAGATTATGCTGGATTGTTTCCTCCTGCCCAGTTGAGTCTACCCGAAGCGCTAGCAACCTACGATCGCGCTTGGTCTTCTCTCCATCACTGGATGCTTGGTCATTTTGTGGTACCAGCCTCACGATTACCTGAACTAATTCAACTTTTGCCAGGCTTGCCTAGTCGGAGCAGTTCCTCTCAGCCCTGGACACTGAGCGTCATTCTTTCGTCAAACTGGGTAGCCGAACTTGAGCAGATTCACCAGCTCAGCCATGCCACTAGCCAAATTTTGATTCGCGCCTTGGAGGTTGCACCGTTACCACCAGACAAGATCCAGCAGGTTTACCAGCATTTACCGACAGAAGTAACCGCTTTCTTTGAAATTCCGTTTGGTGTGGATTTGGCACCTTACCTGAAAATTTTGCAGCAGCCCGGTACTGCTGCAAAACTGCGGACAGGCGGACTCACCAATGATGCCTTTCCTGACAGTGGACAGCTTGCTCAGCGAATACTATCTCTAGCCGAAGCCCAGATTCCCTTAAAGGTTACAGCAGGGTTACATCATCCTCTGCGAGGTCAGTACCGCTTAACCTCTCAAGCTGACAGTGCCTCTGCCACCATGCATGGTTTTTTAAATGTGCTGCTGCTGGCAGCCCTGGCTTATCAAGGCAGTATTAGTGGTGATGAAGCAGTGGCAATTTTGGAGGTGCGATCGCACCACTCGTTCCAGTTCACCGATACGACTATCCATTGGCGGGAACACTCCCTTACCTTGTCTGAAATTGGACGCTCCCGGCAGCAGTTTTTCCACTCGTTTGGTTCTTGTTCTATTCAGGAGCCGATCGCCGATCTTGATCATCTGGAACTTCTATGATTTGTGCCATTGACGCCACTCATGATCCAAACCTACGGAGCTGGGTTGAGTCGGCAAACACATCCGACACCGAGTTTCCCATTCAAAATTTACCGTTTGGGGTATTTCAACGATTGGGCAGCAGTGATGCTCCGCGAATTGGGGTGGCGATCGGTGACCAAATTTTAGATTTGGCTGCATGTCGCACCCTTGGATTATTTGCAGCGCTGCCTGAGCCTCTACAAGTTGCCTGTGCAGCGCCAAATTTAAATGCTCTGATGGCGATGGGGAAAACAGCCTCATTCCCGTTACGCCATCATCTAAGTCAATTACTGCGGACGGGTCAGGAACCATTAGCCGCTAGCCAAATCCTCATTCCCAGAACAGACGTGCAGATGCAGTTGCCTGCCACGATTGGGGACTACACAGATTTCTATGCCTCGATTTTTCACGCTACGAATGTTGGCAAGCTGTTTCGTCCTGACAATCCACTATTACCGAACTACCAATATGTGCCGATCGCCTACCACGGGCGAGCCTCATCTATCATGCCTAGTGATACTCCGATTCAGCGCCCCTCTGGTCAACAGAAACGCCCTGAAGATAAAGCTCCCAGCTTTGGTCCCTCCCAAATGTTGGACTACGAGCTGGAAGTGGGATGCTTTGTCGGGATGGGGAATGCCTTAGGAGAAGCGATCGCCCTGACTCAAGCCGAAGACCATCTGTTTGGTCTTTGTCTGGTGAATGACTGGTCAGCGCGAGATATTCAAGCCTGGGAGTATCAACCCCTTGGGCCCTTTTTAGCCAAGAGCTTTGCCACAACGATTTCTCCCTGGGTAGTGACGATGGAGTCGCTTGCACCCTTTCGCGGCTCTGCCTTTACCAGAACCTCTGATGCCCCAGAAACCTTACCCTACCTCACGGACTCGGTCAATCAAGCGCAAGGTGGCATAGCTCTGACCTTGGAGGTGTTCCTCACTTCTGCTCAGATGCGTCAAGCAGGAATTGCTCCTGTGTGCCTGAGCCGTAGTCCGTTTCAACAGATGTATTGGACCGTGGCGCAAATGCTCACCCATCACACCAGCAACGGCTGCAATCTTCGTCCTGGAGATTTGTTAGCCAGTGGCACTGTTTCGGGCGCTGACGTTGGGACTCAGGGATGCTTATTAGAAATCACCCAGCGCGGCAAGCAACTCCTGACGCTACCCACTGGTGAAGTGCGATCGTTCCTTCAAACGGGGGATGAAGTAACATTTCGGGGGTATTGTGATAGGCAGGGTTATCCCCGAATCGGATTTGGCGAGTGCCAGGGACAGGTGATCAGTTAGCTTCATCGTTCATCATTATCCTCTGCCAAAAACAACTCACAAGTTTAAGCATAAACAAAAGGAATCAGCTTTTGTTTGAGCCAAACGTCGTCCCAAGCATGCAAATAAAGAGGATCAGGATGAAGCGCAATAGCACGATCGTAGGCTTCCAAAGCAGAACCTTGCGCCCCCATCTCTGCTAGCAAAAGTCCTCGGTTAAACCAAGCTTGATGGTAGGTCGGATTAAGTGCGATCGCCCTATCGTAACAACTGAGTGCCTCAGCTTGACGCTGCAACGCACTTAACGCATTAGCACGATAATTCCAGGTTTGACAGTTCTTGGGTTCAAGGCTTAAGGCCCGATCAAATGCAGCGATCGCTGCTTGATATTGTTCCGCCCCACAAAGAGCACAACCCTGTGCTTGCCAGTCAGACGGAGAATAGATATCTTGTACAGAATTCATAGTTTATACCTTTGGTGACTCTCTGATGACTCTGCTTGGGACAATGCGGTTTGGGTGGGCGATCGCTGAATTGTACCTTCTCCGTATCCTAAGTCGTACTGGCCGAATTGCTCTGGATCATCTCTAGTGAATCCTTAGAGCGACTACAGCAACTATCCTCTTTGCCACGACTAACCCAATCCTCCTCACCTATCCTGGGAATGTTGCTCACTCTTCCTATTCTCGGCACTGCAAACAATTAATTTGGGTCTATAGTTTGAGCACTCTCTCTTGTTTTAGCGCGCCTGCTGATCAGTTGGCTCAACCATTAGACAGTTTTAGCCGAACAGCCCAGACTACTGTATAAACAGAGTGGAAGTGTCACACTTGTTAAGACGACAAACAAGATGTTACTCGACACAAGAATTATCGTGCTTATTCTTCAATTTCTCCGATTAAGTTGGACAATACCTCGCTTAGTGGTGCAGAAAACTTTTTGAGGACTCATGAATGAAATGTTGCATAGCTTCACCACAGAGTATTTATTCGGGAGAGCAGTTCAGCCTACTACGCAATTCTGGATGCTGAGTGAAGTAGGGGCTTAGCCAGGAGCAACCTTGTTCTAGGAGAGTTGATAATTTTGGAATCTGCCACTGATACACTCTATTGCTATTGCCAACGCTAAAGATCGATTGTCCATCATCACTAAAGCTGACATTCTGAATGGACTGTGGCAGTGTGATGTCGCTCATCAATTGCCCGTCTACTGTCCATAGCCTCAGCGAACTACCAGCAACAGTGATAAAGCTTTGGCTATCGGGGCTAAACACAAGACGGTAGATAGGGTCTGTGTGTGCTGTAAAGTCATTTAATAGCTGTCCCTGGCGATCCCAGAGTTTAATATTGCCGTTTATCCCAGTAACTGCAAAATACTCTCCATTTGGGCTAAATTCAATCGCGTAAGCTTCGGGTTGAGATTGATCCAGCGTTTTGACTAGCTTTCCTTGAGCAGTCCAAATTTTTACAGATCCGTCATAGCCTGTGGTAATCAAGTGTTGCTCATCGGGGCTAAACTGCATGGCGATAATGCTCGACTCGTGAGCTTTCACAGTTGCCAAAACGTCTCCACTTGCAGACCATAACCTCAGGTTTCCGTCCGTTTGACCTACTGCAAAATAATTGCCGTTGGGGCTAAGACTTGAAGTACTGATAGATGTTTGGGACGACAAGTGAGTTTGCAATAGTTGCTCTCCTTGACGATTCCAAAGGACAATCTGGTTGTTGTTGGCAATGCCTGCGATATAGCTACCATCATGGCTGAGGGCAAGGGAACTAATGTAGGGGAGGCTACCTGTTAACTCCTGAAGGAGTTGACCTTCTGAATTCCATAGGCGGATTAACCCCTCTTCTCCGGCGATCGCCACTACCTGACCATTCTGACTAAATTGAGCATGAGGATGAGATTGCCCAGATACATCTAGCGTTGCTACTTGCCGCCCTGCCATATCCCACAGCTGAGCCTTGCCTGCCGTATCGATACCAATCACGCGATTAGTTTGCTCGTTTAGATCTGCTATTGGCATCAAGCCAGACGTAGCCCCTTGTAGCGGATACTGGTTTGGGCTTTGCAGGTTCCATGTTTGAATCGTGCCAGCAGTTGAAAAGGTGAGCAGGCGATGCGAAGCAGTTCCCCCTTCGGGGTCATCGCCCTCTGGAGCAAACCAGGCATTGAGAATTCGACCTTGTCCTCGCACAATTGAAACGCTTGGCTGAGATGATTTGACTTGTTGCCGCAGGTAAATATTGCCAGAGTAATCGCTAAAGATGAGATGATCACCTTGCGGACTGACCTGCAAGTTTGGCTGCATTGGAGTGATTTGTGAATCAGGACGGACGTTAGGCACCTTTGGAGAGTGTTGTTCTCCAGTAGGTGTCCAATGGCTCACCTCACCATTGACGGTAATTACAACGATTTCATCGCTGGATATAAACTGAGCATCAGCAATTGATTTGTATAAACCATTGCCGTCATCCGGAAACCTAATCTCGCCAAGGCGATCGCCATCCAGCGTCCACACTTGAGCGATGCCATCCATGCCGACGGTAAGTAAATGCTGATTATTAGGACTCCAGTGCATCTTCTCGTGAGGAGAGGCTTTGAAACTGGCTAGAGTTTGACCGTCGCGTGACACAATTTTTACATTGCCTCGCTCGTCAATTGCCGCCAGATGTTGTCCATCCGGACTGAAGTGAACTGCATGAAGATTGCCCTCAAAGCCCTCCACTTTGAACTGGTAGCGTCCTTGAGATGACCAGATATCGATGGCTCCAACGCTAGCTACGGCTAGCCATTTACTATCGGAACTAAATGCTAGAGCCCACACTGAACGGTTTTCAGGCTGTTGAAATTCTTGCAGGCGATCGCCCTGTCGATTCCACAGTCGGATCTTGCCATCATATCCAGCAGTGGCAAACATTTGACCATCAGGGCTAAACTGCATTGCTAACTCACTTCCACCATGATTTCCTAAATCAGCAATCAAGGTTCCTTGAGTCGTCCACAGTTGGGCTTTAGGTGGTTTCCCAGTAGAGTCAGAGGCAGAAGCCGTTAGCACCAATTCTCCATCGGGGCTAAATTGGGCTGCACCTAGATCAGACGGAAAGCCTGTCACTCGATTTTGTTCATGAATCTGGTTTAGAACAGTGTGCAAAGCCAGAACGGGACTGGTCGCCGGATATTCAGATAGGGAATGATTGCCTTTCACCAGTTGATTAAGTTCTGCTCCTGCCTCCATTGCCGCCACCAAAGCATCCAGTTGAGAGGTCTCAAACTGTCGCAGAACGCTCATTCCCTGTTGCTCTAAACGTGTGCCTGTTAAAGCAATTTGCTGTTTTTGTAGGGCAATACTGGCAAATGTCCCTGCGATCGCGGCTCCTATCATAGAAACAGCTAGCACCAGTGAACCAATTTGAATTCGGCGCTTTGCTTTGTGGTTAGCGATCGTCAAAATTTGATTCGCTTTGGCGATCGCTTCCTTTTCCTGTTTTTCAATATCCCAGCCAATTTGAACCTCTAACTTCTCTAGTTGAATCGTGCGATTTTCAGCGTCCTGACTTGCCGCCAAAAATTGGTAATCCTCATCGCTCAAGCTTTTGCCTGCCGACCAGTTCAGCGCTTCTCGTAGCGATTGTCCTCGCAGTAAGCGAGAACTGTCTTCGCGGTTAGAAGCGATCCAGGCGGCGATCGCATCGTTGTAAATCCGCAGATTACCCAACTGCTCACTCACCCAATCGGCATCAAACACCGTTTCATAAATCCGGTTAGCGACCCACAGTTTGCCCTGGCGCTGCACCACCAAACCCGACAGTTTCAGCGCCATTTGCTCCGCCGAATCATCCGCCAGAATCGATCGGTCGGGAGCCAGCAAGATCTGTTGATAAAGCCCCAATAGTCGCCCTGCTCGTTGCTCATTGCGGAGGAGGCGATCGCGTATAGTTTTCAGATGTTCTGGATAGTCCTGCGCTTCCCAGTTGGTGAGAAGATGAGTTTGAATCAGGCGATCGACATCACTTTCTCGCTCTTTTACTAATAGCTGACACACCTTTTGAGTAAGGAATGGCTGTCCACCCGTCCAGCCCAGGATGTTACGCAACGAAGCTTGAGGGTGGTCAACAGCTTCTGTTAAACCATCTGCTAAGAGTTGTGCCTCATGCTCTGCAAACCCATATAAATCGATCGCTCGACCAATGTTGAAAGGAGTGCGTTTGGTATCGCTGATCAAATCACTAGGGGTAGCAACTCCCAACAAGGCAAACGTGAGACGACGATAGGCTGGATGATGGGCTCGTTTGTTGTAGCAGGCGCGGATCAGCACAAAGAAATCGTCTAGTGAGTCCCGAAAACTGAGAACACTGTCGATCTCATCAATAAAGATGACAATTGGTTGAGACTGCTTGAGTAAAATCTCTTCGAGCAGTTGGCTGAACCGCTGAACGGGTGAAAGGGAGCCGCGATCGCTCCACCAGGTCATAAACTCTCTGGAGCTAAACACGTTCAGGTTGCTCACGAGCTTATAGGCAACGCCGCCATACCACTGCTCTAGTGATACTTGATTGCCAATATCGGAAATGTCGATCGTGACACAAGCAATTCCCTCTGCCTGTAACCGATTCATCACCTGCACCTGAAGGCTCGATTTACCCATCTGGCGCGAATTCAACACATAGCAAAACTCTCCTGCCTTCAGCCCCTCATAAAGGTCAAGGTCAGCCTGCCGCTGAACATAGGTAGGAGCATTTTCAGGTAATGTGCCGCCCGCCTGATAGTAGGAAGCGATCGCTCCTTCAGAGAAACCGTTTTGTATCGCCTTGTTGTGTGCCGTCATAGTTGTTTCGACGCTAAGTGAGAGAAATAGATTCTGGTGGGAACCTGTTTTCTCTCATGAAACTAGGGGGGTTGGTGAGTTCAAGCAGGAGAACTTTGCGCTGCGATTGACTTGCTATCGACTTTATCGACATACTATCGGGTTTATCTCATTGGTCATAATTGAAATTGCCAGTACAGAATTCTGGATTGCCAGGTTCATTCCCCCTACCTCCTGCCCATGCCGCGATCGCTTAAACTCCGTCAGTCCTGCATCTCCCACGTTAAGCTGTCTCTGTTGCGGAACGGCTTTCCCAGCCAACGACTGCTGGCAGATCAGCTTGAGATTGCCCAATCAACAGTTAGCCATTTCCTCAATGGTAAACCTGTCGATTTTGTCAATTTTGTAGAACTCTGTCAGGTGTTGGGACAAGACTGGCGTGATCTGGCAGATTTAGAAACAGAACCGCAAGGAGAACAGCAGGAAGCGAACAGACAGAATGCTGTAACTGTTTTAATCAGTGGAGACGCGAGTTGTGCCGAGTTAATCACGCAGCTCCAGCAGGCTTTTACTCAGACGCAGCATCGAGTAACGATCGCCCCAAGAGGGGAACAGCTTCGCTTTGCCCCCACCCCTCTTCTATCCGTCGAAAACGTTCAATCCTCTGACTACTGGCTGCTACTGTTAACAGAACAATCTGCTGTTAGTGAAGCAACGCTGGCAAACATTCAGCTTGCTCAGGAGTTACAGAAGACGCAACAGCCCACAATTTTACTAATTCTGATCGATTTACCCTGGATGCAGCAGTTGCCGTTTGACCTGTTGGGCTATTTGCAAGACAAACAGCCCTGGCAATGGCAGACAACCGATGCTCCCACACGATTAGCAGCAGCACTGTTGGAAGTTTGGGATCAGCGCCGCAAGTCACTTCCTGTTAACCCTGAATTTGCTATCTCCTGGGCAAAGATTACAGGTTCCAGTTCTCATGTGCCTGTTCCACCCTTGCCCAGTGCGGCTCCTGAAATTCCTGGTGGGCAGATGGACCTTGCATCACGGTTTTACATTGAGCGACCACCCATTGAATCACTTTGTTATAAAGCGATCGCCCAACCGGGTGCATTGATTCGGATTAAAGCTCCCCGTCAGATGGGCAAAACCTCACTCATGGCTCGCATTCTGCATCAGGCAAAACAGCAAGGAGCGCGAGTTGTACCGCTCAGCTTTCAGCTTGCCAATCAGCGTAGTCTCACCAACTCAGATACATTTCTCCAATGGTTTTGCGCCAGTGTGAGTTTAGAACTGGGGCTCCTCGATCCAGACCAACTCACCAAACATTGGCAACTTGCCGACCTGATTGGCAGCAACCAATGCTGCAAAGCTTACTTTGAACAGTATTTGCTGCCCAGCCTTTCGGCTCCCCTAACGTTGGGGCTGGATGAAGTCGATCGCGTATTTGCGAACCTTGAAATTGCTGATGATTTTTTTGGCTTGCTGCGTGCCCTGCATGAAGAAGCAAAACGGCGAGAGATCTGGAAAAACATTCGTTTGATCGTGGTACATTCCACCGAAGTTTACATTCCGCTAGATGTAAACAAATCTCCGTTTAATGTCGGACTACCGATTGAGTTACCGGAGTTCACACTGCTTCAGGTCGAGGAACTGGTGCAGCGACATAGTCTTTCCTGCCGCTCCAAAGATATTCAAGCTCTAACGGAGGTGATCGGGGGACATCCATTCCTGGTGCGATTGGCACTGTATGCGATCGTCCATCAATCTTTGAGTTTTGAGCAGCTACAAGATACATCTACGACAGACCGCATCTATGCAGACCATCTTCATCGCCACCTCAGCAATCTCGAACGCAACCCCGCTTTAATGCAAGCATTTCGGCAGGTTGTCCTACACGATAGAACCGTGCGGCTCCCCTCCGAACAAGCCTTCAAACTGGACAGTATGGGTCTTGTCAAATTAACAGGTAATGATGTGGTGGTTAGATGTCAGCTCTATCGCGATTACTTCCATCGTTGCCTAAATTAGCACACTATCATAAGCTCTGCTTCAAGGCATACCCTAGAAGTGTTGTCTCTTTTTGTGTTGATCCTTCAATGTCAGCCGCATATCTAACTCCACCAGAATGCTGAATTGCTGACTGTAAGCGGGTTGCATTTTGTTGATAGGACTTGTGACTTAACACTTGCTGAATGCCTCCTCGCAATTTTTGGGCAGTCAGATACCCCCAGTAAAGCTGGTGGCTTGATGAGTGTGACCGCCTGGCGGGTGTCCTCGCTGAGGGCTTATCTGTTCAACCGTTAGAATTGCCCGCCTTTATCGGCAATCTCTTGTTCGCGGATGCAGTGACGTAATGCTTCTAGTTCAAACCCAACCGTTGACACAGCGTATCCTCGTACCCAGAAATTTTCACCATTGGAATTGCGTTGCTTGCCACTGAATTGACGCGCACTCGCACTCGCACTCTTGCCTTTGAGAAACCCAACTATCGATGCTACTGCATACTTTGGTGGAATTTCAAGGCACATATGAACAGAGTCTGGCAACAGATGCCCCTCAATAATACGACACTCTAGCTCATGAAAAATGGGACCGAGAAATTTACGAATCTCTCCGAATATCGCCTTACGACGATATTTGGGTATGAATATGATGTGATACTTGCAGTCCCACTTGGAGTGGGAAAGGCTTTGATACAATTGCGACATGATATTCTCTCCTACGGTTTTGCTTCACCAAGCCACCGTAGGAGTTACTTTACTGCTGCAACGCTCAAAGCTGGTCGAGTCGCACTGGTCGAACCAGTGGCTTACCTCAAGAATTCAGTTAATCGTTTATTCTTCACTAGTTTCTGTGACAGAGCCCTCTTACCCCACCACTAGTCTATTTTTGCGACACCCCCTCAATCTGTAGATTAGCGTTACTTATTTGAAAAGCGCGTCAGTTTTAGGAGCATCTAAACCAATCAGGAGAGTTTCATCGTCAACGCGATGACCTTAGAGTATTTGAATATAAACCCTGAGCACATTGCATGAATGCCATTTTTAACCGCGACATTTGTCATGTGCCCATAGGGGGCTATTGTTGTGAATAGGGTATAGGACAGTGTGTAGAGAGCCTAGTTCTTAGAATCTTCAAGCCAGGTCAGGTGGGAATTGGCAAGAATCGCTGCTTGGGTGCGATCGCGTAAGTTCAATCGACCTAAGATGTGAGTGATGTGATTTCTAACGGTTCCTTCCGAGAGGTGAAGGGATTGAGCGATTTCTCGATTGCTAGAACCTACTGCAATCAGTCGCAAGATTTCTCGCTCTCTCGGGGTCAGCTCTGTCAGCCCTGGCGGTAGTTCTGGTTGCTCAGGCTCCTCTGTTAAAGGTGCCTGGGAGATTAAATTCTCCAAGATTCCGGGTCCAAATTGGGTGTAACCTTTGTAGATTGACCGAATTGCCTCTGCCAGCTCCTCTGAAGGCATATCTTTTAACAGGTATCCCTTTGCTCCAAATCTCAATGCCTCCGCGACATATCGAGTATCATCAAAGGTTGTCAACACCAAAATCTTTGTTCCTACAAACGTTTGACAAATCATTTGAGTCGCTGTTACCCCATCCATGATGGGCATTCGGATGTCCATCAGAACAACATCTGGCTGATCAGACGAAGCCCACAGGGTTTTCAACTGCTGAATGGCTTCCTGTCCATTACTGGCTTCTCCTACGATCCGAAGATCGGGCTTAGTCTCTAAAAGAGTCTTTAAGCCCCGTCGAACAATCTCTTGATCTTCTACAAGCAGTACTTTAATCATAAGTCTTAAGCAGTTGGGAAAAATGCACTAATGTGGCAGCCTCTGTTTAATTCACTGATGATCTCTAGGTGACCTCCTAGTGCCACGGTTCGCTCACGCATTCCTTGAAGCCCAAAGCCAGTTCTATTCTCCCTGACTCGAAACCCTTTGCCGTTGTCTTGAAGCGACAGCGACAAACCGGAAGCGTTGGTATGAATTTGGATTTGCACAGCGGTTGCCTCCGCGTGCTTACAAATGTTTGTCAGCCCTTCTTGCACAATGCGATATACAGCAGTATTAATTTGAATGGATAAGGGATGAGACAAGTTAATGCGACACTCTGGCAGAATTCCAGTGGTGCGGTGAAATTCTTGAGTTAGGGTGGCGATCGCTGCCTCTAACAATTGTCCCTTAAGCGGGTCTGAGCGCATATCAGATACTGATTGTCGCACTGCTTTGAGCGCTTCTGAACCTAGCTGTTTTGCCTCCTTAAGAAACGTGTAAGCCCTATCTGGAGCTTCTTGCCATAGCGTTAGAGCTGTTTCCATCTGAATATTTAGCGCCACGAGTGCGTGCCCTAGTGAATCATGAATATCGCGGGCAATTCGGTTTCGCTCCTCTAGAGTTGCCATCTCTTTTATTCGCTGGTTCAAGGTTTGCTCGTGTTCTAGCGATCGCCGCAAGTTTGCCTCTGTTTGCTGTAAGCAAATGTTCTGAGCTTGAAGCTGTGTTTGCAGTCTGCGGAGTGTAAGCTGGTTCTCGATTCGAGCAAGCACTTCTTCTACTTGAAATGGCTTTGTGACATAATCCACTGCTCCTAATGAAAAGGCTCTTACCTTATCCAAAGTCTCGTTTAAGGCGCTAATGAAAATAATTGGGATTTCTTGAGTGCTAGGGTTGTTCTTTAAGTGCTGACAAACCTCATATCCATCCATTCCTGGCATATAGATATCAAGCAAAACCAAGTCAGGAGGCTGGGCTGACGCACCCATCAACGCTGTTGAGCCGTTTGTTACGCTCCGGACCTCGTACCCCTGCTCTAGGAGTAGGGTCGATAAAAAGCGTAGATTATCTAGCGTATCATCGACGATGAGAAGATCTCCCTTAGAAGATGAAGTGTGGTTCATAGTCTGCGCCTACTTATGGCTCATGAGGAATTGAGATGATTCAGCAGTAGAAATGCTGACTTAAATCTGTAATTTTCGTTACAAAATACAATACTTTTTGAAATAGGTGATATCTAAGATCAGTAATTTGTGGAACTACGCCTATTTCCAAAAATTCATCACCAGCTAATTTACATTCTCAGTGAACGCTGTGGCTAAGAATTAAAACAATTTAAACACTCGCTCTCACGTGTTTATTCTACAACTGTGATTGCGATCGCCATCCAGCAGGGCTCTGCTTAATTAAACCAGTTTTCTATACTAAAACTTGATTACGACCCAAACTCACTTAATTTACCTCTTTTTTTAAGCATCACCGAATAAAAGACTGAATAGAAGAGATTATGCATACAGAAATAACATGCATGTATAACAGTATGAATAGACAAGTTGCTAGCGTTAGTAATTTTCTGCGTAGAAAGACCAGTCGTCAAATGAGGCGATTTTATCAATACACGCTCATAGCGTTGGTATTGAGTGTTATCATCGCTGCCTGTACTAATAGCGAACCAAGCGCTATAGTCACCGATACGCCTAATCATAACGCAGCTCTAACAATCTGGTGGGACAAGGGCTTTAATCTAGAAGAAGATGAAGCCATCCAGCAGGTTGTGAACGATTGGAGTAAGCAACACAACGCGCCTGTTGAGCTTTCCTTTTACACAGCAGATGATTTGTCACAAAAAGCGCAGAGAGCACTGCAAGCGGGCAATCCACCAGACATTATGATGAGCAATAGTGCTGGCAAGGCCCTGATCCCTCGTCTTGCATGGCAAGGAGAACTGGCTGATGTTTCTGATGTCATTGAACCAGTCCAGCAGCTATATCCAGCTTCAGTTCTAGACTCTGTCGCTCTCTACAATAATACGAACCAAAAACGTAGTTATTACACAGTGCCGATTTCTCAGTCAAACATTTATATCTTTTACTGGCGAGATCTCATTCAACAAGCAGGCTTTCAGGAAAGCGATATTCCTCAAGATTGGGACACCTTTTGGGCATTCTGGCAGCAAGTGCAGGATAACCTCCAGAATCAGCCAAACCAAACTATTCATGGATTAGGCTTTTCCTACTCAGTTGCATCTGGTGATACTTACTCCATGTTTGAGCATATTTTAGAGGCACACGATGTGCAACTATTAACTCCTAATGGAGATCTTTTGATTGAAAACCCCCAAACACGTCAGGGTATCATTGATAGTTTGAGGTGGTATACACAATTTTATCAGCAAGGGTACGTTCCATTAGGGTCTGAAGATTGGAGAAATTCTGATAACAACACTAATTTGCTCAATCGTACTGTGGTAATGACCCCAAATGCATCGCTTTCAATTCCTGCTACTGTCCGTCAAGATACTGACACCTATCAAAACAAACTTGGCATCCTGGAATTTCCTAATAAACCCAGCGGGCAACCGATGCGGTACTTGGATGATATTAGGCAAGCTATAGTATTTGCAGATTCTGAAAATCAGAAAGCAGCGAAAGAATTTCTCTCATACTTAATTCAACCTGAGGCAATTGAGAACTATCTCAAAGCGGCGGGAGGGCGAAATTTACCCGTTATGACTTCTATTTTAGAAAATTCATTTTGGACAAACCCTGCTGATCCCCATCTCTCAACAGCAACCAAAATCCTACTTGAAAAACAATCTCGTCCATTCTATTCGATTTATCACCCTGCCTACAGTTTGGTTGTTCAAGAGAACGTTTGGGGTCAAGCTATTAATCGCATCGTGGTCGATCGTGTCTCTCCAGAGCAGGCTGCCGATGACGCAATTCAGCAAATCCAGCAGATTTTCGCTCAGTGGCAATGAGCCAAGGAAGAGGTTGAAGAATATTTTTCACATGCTTTAAAATTTTAGGAGAGCTGCGATGAGATTCTGGAACCAAAACATTACGAATAGAGTCTCTAGCTCCTTTTTACTGCTTTCTCTTGTAACGGTCGGTGTTGTTGGAGGAGTTGCTTTTACCAGAGCCAGAGAAGCATTAAAGCAAGCAACCTTTAACCAGCTTAATGTTACAGCCAACTCAAAAGAAGAAGAAATGTCTCGTTGGTTTGAGGACCAACAAAGGGATGTTTTGTTGATGACCCAGGTTCCCAATATTCAGGATGATCTAGGAATACTTCTTTCTGAGCGTTCTGACGCAAATTACACTGCAGCTCATGAGGAACTTTCAGACTACTTAACAAAATTCGTTCAGCTCAAACCTAGTCTATTAGAAGTCTCCATTTTGGATTCTAGCAATCGTATTGTTTTATCAACGAATAGAAGCCGTGAGGGTAGATATGAGGTTCTAGCTAGTGTTACTTATCTTGATCACGTTGAGCCAGGAAACACTTTTGATCCAATCTTTTATGTTTCATCAACTACAGGAAAACCATCTGTTACATTAGCAGCGCCATTGCGCGATGAGTTAGGCACTCGTCGGGGGTTAATTTTGGCTCACCTAAATCTAGATCGAATTGATCAAATTGTGCGAGAACGTACTGGTTTAGGTAGAAGTGGTGAAACCTATTTGGTCGGCTCATTCAGCAGTGAGACGATGTTCATTTCCAGAGAACAGTCGCGATCGCAAACCGTTCTACCAGAAATCAGCAGCCACGGAATTGACGCAGCAATGCACGGGATTAGTGGCTCTGGGCTTTATTCAAACTATGCAGGTGTGTCTGTAATTGGAGTATATCGCTGGCTCAACGACCGTGACATTGCTCTGCTAGTGGAAATGGAGCAAAACGAGGCATTTGCTCCTGCTCGTCAGTTAGCAGGAACAATCATGTTGGTAGGATTAGCGTCAGCGGGAATTTTGGCGATCGGGGTTTATTGGCTGGCGCAACAGCTCCAAATTTCTCGCAAGCAGCTAGAAAATTATAGCCGTCAGTTAGAGCAAAAAGCTCAGGAAGCAGATACCGCGAACCATGCCAAAAGCCAGTTTCTTTCCAACATGAGTCATGAGTTTAGAACGCCACTCAACGTCATTCTAGGCTTTACTCAACTCATGGCTCGCAGTACCTCTCTCAATCCAAAGCAGCAAAACTATCTCAACACCATCAGCTGTAGCGGTGAACACCTGCTCAACTTGATTAATGATGTGTTAGAAATGTCCAAGATTGAGGCAGGCAGAGTTGTTTTAAGTGAGAGTAATTTTAACCTTTATGATCTGCTAAATTCGCTTCAGCAGATGTTTCACTTCAAGGCAGAGTCTAAAGGCTTACAGCTCGTTTTTGAACTGGACCCAGATCTACCTCAACATATTCGTACCGATGAGAGCAAACTGCGTCAGGTCCTAATGAATTTGCTGAGCAACGCAATTAAGTTTACCCAAACGGGACGCGTAATACTCCGGGTGAAACAAGTTGAAGAGCCAGAAAAAGATGTAGAGCATTCTCAGCGCTCAACTACTACATCTTTGCAGTTTGAGGTCGAAGACACTGGACCTGGCATCTCCCCTGAAGCAATAAAAATCCTCTTTGAGCCCTTTGTGCAGAGCGAGACGGGGCGCGCACAAGAAGGAACTGGACTTGGCTTATCTATTAGCCAGAAGTTTGTACGCCTGATGGGAGGTAGAATTTCAGTCACCAGTCGCGTAGGTGTAGGATCAACTTTTGGATTTGTAATTCAAGTTTGCCAGGTTGAACCGGAGCAAATTCAGACTCAAGTGCCCAATTGTCATGTGATTGGCTTAGAAGCCGGACAGCCCAACTACCGCATCTTAGTAGTAGAAGACAACTTGAGTAATCGTCAGCTGCTTGTAGAGTTGTTAACCCCAATTGGTTTTGAGGTCAAAGAAGCAACTAATGGAGAGGAGGCGATCGCCTTATCCAAAAGCTGGTTACCTCATCTAATTTGGATGGATATGCGAATGCCAATTGTAAACGGGTACAAAGCAACCCAACAGATTAAAGCAGCAGGTACACCAGCACCAATAGTCATTGCGTTAACAGGCAGTGCATTTGAAGAAGAACGCATCGTTGCCTTATTCATTGGTTGCGATGATTTTGTTCGCAAACCCGTACGGGAGGAGATTATTTTTGAGAAGATGGCGCAATATTTGAATGTACGCTATGTCTACGCTACAGAACCGCAAAATCAAACAGTACAACCTTATCTTCAGGCTCTCACTCCTTCAGATCTAACAGTAATGCCATCTGAGTGGATAGAGCAATTACATCAGGCTGCGACTAAAGTGAATGCAAAACAAGTCATTGCCTTGATACAACAAATTCCTGCTAAGAATGCTAACTTAGCCACTCACTTAACCTATCTGGTCAACAACTTTAGGTTTGAAGAGATTATTAGTTTATGTTGTGTTGGACAAGCTAAAAGTTGAGAATCATCATACTGATTCCGATGAACTACCTCAATCTTTGCCTGATAATTGCAGTCATCCTGAGTGTAGTAACGCTGTTTAAGCCACACTAAAGCGTCCTGTTTAGAGTGGAAATGCCAATATATCTCCGTAGTTGGGTCGTACACTTCAAGGTATAAGTTGCGTTGGCGATCGCATTTACAAACAAGTTGAGACTCGTCATTTATGCCAAGTGTACTGACAAAAACTCTATAAAGACTTGAGCAAACTTGTAAGAAACGCTCGCCCTTTAAAGAGCGCCAGAATTTTGATGCTTTTGATCTGTAAGATCGTGAGTTTGGATTAGAGGAATTTGTGTTAGAAGAGATGGAATGGTGAAGCGACATGAAATTTTCCTTTGCTGCTTAGCCTAGAGAAGGCATGAAAGTTTGGTCTGTTGTGAAATTCTCAAGTTAGAACCCAGTGACACACTAGCTTGCCGTTGATAACGTGCCATTGGACCGTCAGACGAGATCGAGTAGGTTGAGGAGTTAATGAGTCACGGTTAGTGGTCGTTGCTTTTGTTAGTTCTATTAATGTGTGAGGTATGGGAAGTACCTAGGAAAAATTTTTGTGTAGGGTGTGTTTAACTTTCATAGAAGTGTTAGCTCCATGATTAAGGCTAATTCACACCCTACAAATCATCAATTAACCGAAGACAAAACTGAAGGAATTGCTGTCTAAGCTGAGAGTATTAGCGGCAACATTTTGCACTACGCCAATCAACTCATTTGTGACAAACTGGCTGTTGCTCTTAATGTAGATTCCAGTGCCAGAAATATTATTGAGTGAAACATTAGCGAGTAGATATTCAGACTTAGAGCCTACTAACTGAATCTTGTCCTCTGCCGCCTTGAAATCAGTAATTAGCGCGTAATCTGTCTGTCCAGAGGTGTTGCGTTGTCCGTCGTCATAGAAGCGCACCATGTAAGGAAATTCGCCACTCTTTGCTGCACCTAGTGCGAAGTAATCAACTCCAGTTCCACCCGTAAGCCTGTCAGTTTCGCCCTTACCCGCGTTATCGAGCCAAGTTCCAACCAAGGTGTCATTTCCTGTTCCTCCTAACAGTCTGTCGTTGCCATCTCCGGCACTAAGGTAATCATTTCCTCCTGAACCGCTCAGCTTGTTGTGGCCCACACCGCTGTAGATCTGGTTGTTAAGGTCATTGCCTAAGCCGTTAACGTTACCCGCGCTGTCAAGAAATAATTGTTCAACACCACTGCTGAGACCGAAGCTAACGGTAGAGATTACCTTGTCGTAGCCATTGTCAGTGTCCAACTCATTAACTATATCTGCTGCATTGTCAACGTAATATGTATCACTGCCGTTGCTGCCAAACATCGCATCAGCACCGATGCCACCAAAGAGTCTGTCGTTGCCTGTGCCACCAAACAAAGTGTCAACGCCACCAGCACCACTGAGTGAGTCATCGCCCCTCCCTCCAAGCAGTCTGTTGTTGTTGCCGTTGCCCAAAATATAGTTGTTTAAAGCATTGCCTAGACCATTAGCAGCATTGCCAAGCAGTGTTAGATTCTCAACATTTGTTTTGCCGCCTGAGGAGAGGGAGAAAGAAACTGAGGATTTAACTGTATCAATGCCTTCATTGGCTGCTTCAAAAACTTGGTCGGTGGAGATATCAACAATGTAGGTGTCGTTGCCTTGACCACCTATCATTTTGTCAGCGCCTAAACCACCATTAAGCAGGTCGTTACCGCCAAATCCATTCAGCCAATCATTACCTGCAAATCCGAAGATTGAATCGTCGAAGTTGGTGCCGTTGAGTTTGTTTTTTTGGCTACCGTTATCATTGAATTGTGTACCCGTGATAATTGCCATTTGAGTGTTCCCAGATAAATTAGATTAAGCAAGAGAAATCACGTCATGCAGCAGCGAGCTTTGCTACTCGACTGAAGTAGTCAAAACTGATTTGGTTCAACCGCCAATTTGACAACCTTGAAGTGAAAACGATTGGCGATCGCCTCATCGCAAATCATTGATCTTCTCTTCGAGAAGCTGCTGAGCAATTGCACTCTCTTGTGATGTTTCTAAGTTAATGGGTGAACAACCCCACTCACATCGAATAAATGTCACTTCCTTAGCGTGACATCTGTCATGCTGAAATCGTTTTTGCTCGAAAGCTGTTGGTTGTGTCGCAAAAAGTTGTGTCGCAAAAACAGGCCAGTGGCGATCGCGAATCTCCGGTGCGAGTTCATCACTCCGATATCGCCATCCCCAGTTACCGTCCTGCTTGCTTGAGCAAGGTCGTAATGCACGATCATCTCCTCTAAATCTCGGTAGCTGAGAGAGTAACGGCAATACCAGCGAACGTTGGACAGGATGATCTCGGGCAAAAAGTGCCGCTACTTAAATGGAATCTGAGTAGCCATCAGGAGGGTAGTGAGGAGAGGGTAGTCCTGCTTACACTCGCAAGTGATTTGGAAGTTTTCGGCTCAAGATAACAGGGTTAAGTTGAGATGCCTTTAACCCTGTTCTTGAGACGATTGAATGGCAGGTCTATTGCGCTATTTTAGATTTGTCTTGCCACTACAGGTTTGTGCAATGTTCCTTTGTCGCCAGGTTAATAAATCATTATGGTGAATTGTAGGAACGGGGTTGTCTGTGGGAGCGAGGTCTTTTTTTCGTAGATAGAAGTAGGACGATCGCCACCACTCCCATTCCAACTATGTTTCCAGGCTCAGGAACAGTCGCTACATTGAGTGGGTTATTGGGTTGAGTCAGTTCGTCTAGCCCGTCCTCGACTTCGCGCTCAAAGCGATCGCTACTCACTTCTGCCTGGGCCAATAGTTCTCGCTGGCGATCGTTGACTAGTACCAGCATGGAGGAGTAAGGAGTGACAATCTCAGTACCTTTTGCCAGAGTGTGAATCGCATCCAGTTCGGCTAGCTGAGTCATGTCTTTTTCGCGACTCAATTTGAGAATGAGTTGTCGAGCCGCGAGTGGTGTGAAGTCGGATTCTGTCGATGCACTGACTATAGGTTCAACTTCTGAAGTATCAGCTTGGGGTGATTCTACTCTCCAGATATAGCCGTCTGTAACGCTGGCAACGGAGTGTCCTAGTTTTTCCTCAGTTGCGATGCGCTGCATCACTTCTGCCACATTGGTTGCAACTCCGCCTCTGGTTTTTTGAATGGTTTCCAGGGTGGCATCATCGTAGGCAGGAGGTAACTCACCCAGATGTATCGCCCAGAGTGGGGAGGCGATCGCCGGAAGTTCAGCCTCGTCAACCGTTAGCTCATAATTTCCCTCATCGGTGATTACCAGCACTGCATCATAAGCTGTCTCACCGTGCAGCTGCCCAAACTGTTGCAGCATGGTGTGAATTGGTAAATTGCCGTAGAAAGTAGCTTTGCTAGAGTCAAACTCACGAATATCATCTAGGCGCTCCGGCTCGGCTCCAGCAGATGCGGTGAGATACAGATCCAGGTCGTTGTTGGCACTGTGTTGAGCTAGCCAGCGGAAGGTTTCGGTTAACTCGTTAGAATGAGTTGCCATGCTGCGAGAGCGGTCTAACACCAGTGCAAACCGTTTGGACTGGGGCAAAGCGGATGAACTGTGGTTCAGGGGTTCTGCCACAACCTGATAACCTCCTGGCAGCGTCACCTGATGAGTTTGGGGCGTGTGTCGTCGAGCGGGTAGCGATGTTTCTAGCCATTCTTCTGCTGGCAGTTGAGCGGCTCTGCCATTACGACGACGTACCGTGTCTTCTGTCCAAAAGACATTGCGCTTTTCTGCCAGATGAGGCATCGGCCAGCCTTGCTCCTGTCGCATTGCCTGATAAGTCATCCACAGATGCAGTTCTCCCGGTTCACCATTCTGCTGCTGCATTGGAATAGGAAATACGCGCAGACGATATTGCCGTGGACCGACTTGCTCTAGCAATGCCGGATCTTCTGCCACAAAGTTAGTGCTGCGGGCAACCTCTCCGGTGTAGACCTGTTGAGCGGCTCCACGCGGCGATACAACAAACGGAAAGCGAGTGGCTCGACTCATGCTGTCGCCCAGCCATACCCCCGTGAGAACAGCGCTTTCGGGCAAGGAGAAAGAGTAAAAGATCTCCTGATCCTGCCAGGTGGGGTTCTGATAACTCTCATACAGCTCAATCTCTGCCCAGTCTCCATGTTCATGCACATTCACTCGTTGCTGGGCTAGCCAGACAATCTGCTGGTTGATGTTGAGCAATCCTGCCTGAGTTTCGTCCCGGTTCGAGGTAGATTGCAACGCGTTTTGAATTGCCTCCCGTTCTGTCTTTTGAATAGGTGAGTCAAAAAATTCTGCATACAGGTTGGCGGCTCTATCTGCATCAGCACGCGAACCGTTATATAAGAATGGGGAAAGAATATGGTTATGTAAATCCTGCCAAAACTGAGCTTTTTCTGGAGTCAGGTTAAATACGTTGCGGTAAGTTTCGCTCAGGCTATTGCTTTCCTCCCAGGGGCTAATGTAGCGGTAAGAGTTGAGATAAGCGTTGACCAGCCCAGTCCGAATCAGATCTGATTTGGCTAAGAGTTCTTGGCGATCGCCCTCTGTTGGAGCAGGCTGTGAAAGTAACTTAAATGCTTCAATCTGGGGCTGTTGTTGTAAAGACGTGAAGATGAGTAACCAGGCAACGGCGACCCCTGCCGTCCCTGCTACGGCTTTGAGTTGTCCGTAGCGATCGCCAAATGCTGCTGCCACTCGCCACCAAGAGCGCAAGTAGAAATTTGTCATCACAAACGGCATGGCAAAAAACAGCGAACAGCTAAACCCGAATAGGAAGAGGAAAACAGGTACCCACCAGATTGTGCGTAGCGGACTGTGAGTGAGTGTATCCCGCAGGACGGGTATCCACTCAAGCTGGAAGAATTGGATAATCCATGTGAAGACTGCAAATAGAAATACACACAAAGCAGGCACCGCATAAAATGTCAGCAGCACTCCGGTGTACACTCCAATAATCAGCATCAAGCTGTGGCTTGCTAGCTGTAGCCATGCCAGAGTGCGTTTGCGCGCCGCGAACCCACACAGCAACTCAACCGCAAATGCCCCAATGCAAAACAGCGCTGTACTCAAAATCTGTGAGCTTGCCGGCGTGAGTTCTCGGATCAGGAATAAGCGCAGCAAACATAGCGCCACCAGTGGCGCTTCGACCCCATAAAACAAACGCATCAGCAAAACAGGCTGTTTGCGTAATCGGAACCAACCCACCAGGGTGCAGACCGTCGGCACCAGGAGTAAACCCATCAAGCTTGCAACTAGCGTCGCGGGAATTGCCACGCCTGCCCCAACGTCTCTAGAAAAGGGAAAGCCGATTTGCGGTAGAACGACTCCATAAGCTAGAAGCAAAAATGTACAGTTCCACAGCCAAAAGATGGAACCATAAGAGAAGTGAACTAGTTTTTTCATGGTGAAGAGGTAAGATTGTGGCTCCAGTTTGGAAGGGGTCATTCGCTATTTGCCTCTTGTGAGCAGCCCGTAATGGATGACTGATGATTAAATGACCATCCCTGATTGCGTTCCTATTATTTCCTCAGTCGAGATCGGCTGAATTTTGGGAATAGCTTTGTAAAGTTTTGGTAAATGCGATCGCAACTCCAGAAAGTAGCCAAGCTTAAGACTGAGGCAACCCGACAGCGGACGTGAGATAGTCATTAAGCTGTAAAAATCGGAATTGCTGATCATAGGAGCGCGTTATGGATGTCAAAGCCGCAGTTGCCCTCGCCGCAGGAGAGCCACTGAGCATTGAGACAGTTCAACTTGAAGGACCACAAGATGGGGAGGTGATGGTAGAAATCAAAGCGACCGGAGTTTGCCACACCGACGCTTATACCCTCTCTGGCTCTGACCCAGAAGGACTTTTTCCCGCTATCTTGGGGCATGAAGGCGCTGGAGTCGTCGTTGAAGTGGGAGCCGGAGTAAAATCCCTAAAACCTGGCGATCATGTCATTCCGCTTTACACTCCAGAGTGCCGTAACTGCGAATATTGCCTGAGTCAAAAAACAAACCTGTGCCAAGCCATTCGCAGCACCCAAGGGCAGGGTCTGATGCCCGATGGCACCAGTCGCTTTTCTAAAGATGGCACGATGCTTCATCACTACATGGGCACGTCCACGTTTGCCAACTATACTGTGCTGCCCGAGATTGCCGTTGCCAAAATTCGCGAAGATGCGCCTTTTGATAAAGTGTGCTACATCGGCTGTGGCGTAACCACTGGAGTTGGAGCCGTAATCAATACTGCTAAGGTTGAACCCGGAGCCAATGTCGTCGTATTTGGACTGGGTGGCATTGGTCTAAATGTGATTCAAGGAGCGCGTTTGGTTGGGGCAAATATGATTGTGGGTGTTGACATCAACCCCAGCAAACGTGCCCTGGCAGAAAAGCTGGGCATGACTCACTTTGTTAATCCCAAGGAAGTGGAAGGAGACCTAGTTCCTTATCTGGTAGATTTGACCAAAGGTGGAGCAGACTACAGCTTTGAATGTATTGGCAATGTGAATGTGATGCGTCAGGCGTTAGAGTGCTGCCACAAAGGTTGGGGCGTGAGTGTGATCATTGGCGTTGCAGGAGCCGGACAGGAAATTAGCACTCGCCCTTTTCAACTGGTAACCGGACGAGTATGGAAAGGCAGCGCATTTGGCGGTGCAAGAGGGCGTACTGATGTCCCTAAAATTGTGGACTGGTACATGGATGGCAAGATTAACATTGACGATCTGATTACTCAGGTGATGCCCCTTGAGCAAATCAACGAAGCATTTGACATCATGCACAAAGGAGAAGGAATTCGCACAGTTATCACTTTTTAGTTCTTTGCGTAAAGCATACAGCAATATTCCAGTGGGTAAGCCTTAGAGTAGGGGCGGTTCGCGAACCGCCCCTACAGGGATTTGTTGTTTATGCAAATGGAAATTGCTGTAAGTCTTCGTAGGGGTGGGTTTAGTAGACAAACCCTGATAGTAGCTGAGGTTCAACAGCAAAACCCACCCCTACAATATTGGGATTATCTAGTGTGGTTATCTAGCAGGGTTAAATATTAGCCCCATTCTCAATAGATTGGAAGAATTGAGCAATCTGCTCAGTAGATTGAATGTGATAAACACTTTTAGTGTTCTTTGCTTGCTCAATATACTGACGATATTTGGGAGTCAAATATTTGTGGCATAACCAGAGCGCACGGTAACTGTTCATCGAGCTCTTTAAGATGGGGCTCTTATCAGGCCAGCCTGCGGGCGGATTAGAGTAACCTGTGACGAATCGTTTAGTGACCCACCAGCAATGTACGTAGAGGGGCAGATCTACAAAAATCAGACTATCTGCCTCATCAAGTCGTGGCCAAAGAGTTTCCAGAGAACCAAATCCGTCAATGATCCACTGATCGCTGGTCAAAATTTTCTGATGGATGGATTTGTATTCCTCATCTGGAACCTCAATGCCCCCCGGTTGATATTTAACCTTGTCCAGGATGTAGAGTGGCAGTCCAGTGATCTCTGACAGCTTTCTGCTTAGAGTTGATTTACCACCTCCAGCATTGCCAAATACTGCTACTTTTTTCATACTGATTCCTGTTTGAGACACTGATTTCTGTTTGAGATGCAGAGCTTAGAGTTTTTTCGTCATAAACACGCTATTGGGATCATCAATATATTCAGCAAAGGGCCCTCGGTACTCGAACCCATACCGTGTGTATAAGGCTCGTGCTGGGGCGAATTCTGCGAAAGATCCTGTTTCTAAATTGAGGCAATCATAACCGCGTCGTTCAGCTTCTTTGATCAGGTGTTCCAGGATTTTTGCGGCAACTCCTTTGCGTCGGTGAGCATTAGCGGTACGCATTGATTTGACTTCACCAGTTTTTGGATCTAGTTCTTTTAGTGCGCCGCATCCAAGCAGTTCATCACCTTTCCAAGCTGACCAAAAGGTAATATCAGGCGATCGCAATGCCTCTAAATCGAGCGCATGAACACTTTCGGGTGGAGTAATCTCATGCATATTTTCGAGATGTTCCCGGAGAAGGTCAGCGATCTGTTGACCGGTCAGGTCATCTTCGCGAATTTCCAAGTCACTCATCTTCTTAGTTGGCTCTGTAGACATTATGGTGGAAGCAGCTTAAGACAGCTTTACCTGACGTTTGGCACCGGGAATTCGCCGCAAGTCTCGCCAGATTTGGGTAGCAGCCAACGCTCCATCTGCTGCCGCAACGACCACTTGATTTAACCCGACTTTGAGATCACCGATCGCAAAGATTCGAGGATGGGAAGTACGCGCCATTTTATCCGTGACTAGATTCTCACCCTGCTTTTCCAGATTAAACTTCTCTAGATAGTCAGCATGGTACTTTGACCCCATTGAAATCAGTCCAGCCTCTAGTGGAATGGTCCTGCCGTCTTCCAGTTCAACTCCATTCATCTGATGGTCTTCACCCAGGAATTGCTTAATTGGAGTTTCGACCAGTTGATAGCCATGCTCCTGCAGTTTCTGTCGCAACTCCTCTCTCACTTCAAACAGTCCTTGCGTAAACACGGTGATGTGTGGAGTAAACCAGCCCAAGGGAAACGCAACTTCTGCATTGCTGGCACTGTTGGCCAATACGCCCACTGTTTTGTCTACCATTTCATAGCCATCACAAATGAGGCAGACGTGCAGATTGTATCCGGCGTAGTCATACACGTTTCGCATGGTATCTAGGTTAGGCAAGTAATCAATGATGCCGCTCGCAGCAATCAGGTACTTGGTGCGAAAGGTCTGATAGAGGCTGTCCTGCCGTCCAATTTTGACTTTGACGGCAAAAGTTTCGCCTTCATCTTCAATGTCTTCTACAAAACCATCGAGCATGTCACCGCCCACGGAGAGGTATTGCTCTTTGCCTTGCCGCAGCAGCGATCGCCCTGGTGTGTCTGATGGCAGTCCGAGATAGTTGTGCAGTTCTTGCATCCAAAAGGAGCGGGCTTTGCCTTTGTCGATGATCAAACTGGAAAGCAGGTAGCGTTGCAGATAAACGCCAGCCGATAAGCCGCCTGCGCCACCCCCAACCACAATCACGTCATATACATGATCGATACGTTCTGAGAGATTCTGTTTGGTTAATTTCATAACACCTTCCAAGATGCGATCGCCTGTTCCTCATTCTCTCAAAAATTTCCGTAGCCTAACATCTTGACGAAGAGTCACTATCCCAGATATGCTCTCACGTTAAGGTTGTCAATTTTACTAGAGATAACCCGACCAAACCCAAAGATCTAGCGCTACCCAAGGCTGTTGGCAGCAGCCCTGAGCAGCTAACCCCCAAACTGGATGAGCAGTCTGGCGGCTAATGGTGGATTTTAACACTCCCTTAGCCACCCCGACTTGTCATGTCAAAAAAGCGTTGCGAATTCTCCAGGACACGAGAGTGAAAATAACTCACTTTTAGTTCTTTCACTGGGTTTGTACAACGTGTGAATTAGTGCGGGGTGGCTAGGTTTTTGGGGTTTCCTTGTAAACCCTAAGGAGTCACAACTCATGTCTCAATGCTTTTTAGAGTCTCCCAATGTACCCACCGTTGAAAGAGAAGTTTCTGCGCTTCAAAATGCTGATCGCGATCGCCTACGAATTCTGGTCATTGGCTCTCGTGATGGTGTGATCGAAACCATTCACGATCTATATCGACGTGGCTTTGCTGAACCCAGTGCTTGGAGTCCGCTTTTACCTGCACCTAGTTCTGGTGAGGTGATGAGCATCTTGACGCGCGATCGGAGAAGGTAAGAGAAGAGAGGGGAGAGGGGGCGATCGCCCCCTCTCCCTCCATCCAACAAACTTCTTACACCTCGCTCACCTAGATTTGTCGTCATGTCTCCCATTACCAGGGTTATTTAGATAAGCACTGTGCTGAGAACGGATACACCCAAACTGCACTGAGAGGTTTCCGAGAATGAAGTTCTAGCGAAGTTTATCTATGAGAAACTCAACGTTAGACATATGTTCACAATTGTGGAGACATTATGGGATTAGTTGATTTGGAAGCCCCTTTCAGTGCTATTCAAGAATCACAGAATTTGACTTATAAGGTCTTTCGGGTATTTTCACGTTTCGAGTTTGCTCTGAAACGCTCAGGTTTTGTAACTCAGCAGAGAAAACAATTGAGGATTGAGTGGCGCTGTTTTGCCCAAAAACACGTTGCTTCTCCTTTGCCAAAACCTCTGTCGTCTGAATTGATGTACTTTATAGAGGCTGAAAATCGTCCAAAAAAGCAGAAGCTTGAAAACGGATGCTTATGCTGGGAAATAATTAATTCCCCACCAGAGCCAATAACTCTTGAGTGGTTACTTGAGGCCGCCTACACTGTTAGGAATAATTTGTTTCATGGTGGAAAATGGACATCAGCGATTGAAGAGCCTGCAAGAGATGAAAAATTGTTAAGAGCGTCTTTAGCCGTAATAAAAATAGCGATCGAGATGGATCAAGATGTTCAGTTCCATTACACAGACTCAATTTGATGCTAGCCGCCCAATCAATCAAATGAAGCAGACAGACGAGATACCTTCATTGCAGGTTTCTGCTGCCGCTGATTTGAGCCATTCGACCGCTTATCTTGGTTGAGGCTTGCATCCAATCACGCGCTTCTGATGTGGCGTGAAATACCAGAGGAGTCTTTGTAAAATTTAAATGTTTTTTAGCTCTCCAGAATAATAGAGCTGCTAAGAGCCAAAATAGTCATGCTACGGTATAGTAAATTTGTACTTCTTGACTCGTAGAGTGACGATGCCATTCAGAATTTTAGCTATTGATGGTGGTGGTATTAGAGGGCTTTATGCAGCTTATTTACTTAAAAAAATTCATGAAGAGCTAAATGTTGATTTCTCTGAGTATTTTGATTTGGTTATAGGTACTAGCACTGGATCAATAATTGCTGGCGCTATTGCTGTCGATTATCCAATTGAAAAAGTGGTTCTGCTTTATGAAGTTGAAGGTAGAAAAATTTTCTCACCAAACAGCTTTAGCTTCAGTGGATTTTATAAAAGTAAATATTCAAAAAAGTACTTAGAGATCATTCTCAACAAGGCTTTGGGTAGTAAGACTCTCTCTGATATAAAGAAGACTAGATTAGTTATACCTGCGACAGATATAGCAAATGGTCAAGTTTTTGTCTTTAAGTCATCATATTTAGATGAGTTCGTGAGAGATAAGAACACTAAAATTGTTGATGCTATTTTAGCATCCTGCTCTGCACCAACCTACTTTGATCCAAATAGGGTCGATAACTACCTACTTGCAGATGGTGGTTTGTGGGCTAATAATCCTGCTTTAGTTGGTCTAACTGAAGCTATTGGAAAACTTAAGATTAGTAAGGACGAGGTCAGAATACTTTCAATTGGAACAGGAGTTGGAAGCCAATATTATGAAATCGATGGCGCTGAAAATCGAAATTGGGGTATAACCAATGGTTGGCAAGGTAGTAAATTAGTTGATTCAATTTTGAATTTACAGTCAATTTCTTCTGAAAATATGACTAGGCTAATTTTAGGAGAAAATCAATATTTAAGATTAAATTTTAGTAGCGACACCAAATTGTCTATAGATAAATTCAATATCTTAGACTCTCTCAAGAGCAGGGCAGATCAAACATTCACATACGAAGTCAATAAGATTAGAAGTTTTATCTCCCAAGGGTAATTGTAATTTACACTCAATTAGATAAGAATGAAAACCATTGATGATTTTTTTGGCGAGTTTCTTAGAGACGAAGTTAATTTAAACCCAACTAGATTGAAAGTAGCGAAGAAAGGTATTAAAACCATAAAAAGGTTCTTGAGGAAAAATGAATTGTTTAAGAATAGGATTAGAGAGATTACATTACAAGGATCGTATAGGCAAGGAACTATTATAAAGCCATTTGACGACTCAGACTTTGATGTAGACCTGTTAGTTTTGCTCCATGAATTTGATGATTGGGAACCTAAAGATTATCTGAATAAACTACACAAAGAATTCAAGCAAACTGAAAAGTACAAAGGTTTAGTTGACAGAAGAGGAAAATCTCGATGCGTAACAATAGATTACGCAAATGACTTTCACATTGACATAGTTCCTTCTATTGAAATAGGTGGAATCTGCAAAGTTATGAATAAAAATAGTAATGAGTATGAGGATACAGATGGCGATGGATATGCTCATTGGTTTGAATCCCAAGATTCAATTACCGCTAATCAGTATTTGACTAAGGTGGTTAGATTGATTAAGTATTTACGAGACTCAAAGCTAACCTTCTCTATCAAGTCTATATTGCTAACTTCTCTATTAGGTAAACAAATTTGTAAATCCGATTTATATAATAGAGAAGTTTACTACAAAGATTTACCTACGAGCCTGAAAACTTTGCTTAATAGGTTAAATAGTTACCTGCAAGATAGACCAATCTTGACGGATGAAATATTAGTTAATCCTGTCTTGCCAACAGAGAAGTTTAATAGGCATTGGGATCAAGATAGGTACTCAAATTTTAGGACTAAGATTAACGATTATAGTGCTTGGATTAATGATGCATATGAGGAGAAAGATATTAATGAGGCTGTGGAAAAATGGAGAAAAGTTTTTGGAAGTGATTTTGGTGAGATTCAAGAAATAAATTCCATCGTCAGTGCTTCTCGTAGTGACTCACAAAATTATCAAGAAGAATTTATAGATAATTACTTCGCAATGGATTTAGACAATGATTGGAGTCTAGAAATTAATGCATCTCCTTATCAGTCAGTAGGAGGATTCCAGCAATATTTTTATAGGAAAAATGAGAGTTTAACATTCTTTGTTGATCGGGATAAAAGTTTTTTGCCCCAAGACGTATTGTTTAGGTGGAAAATCAAGAACAGTGGAGGTGAAGCTAAATCAAATGTTGATTTAAGAGGAAGAATAGAGAATGATGATCAGGGTACTGGAATGAAGAAGGAGAGGACTGCATATAAAGGGAAACATTATGTAGAATGTTATGCCGTTCATCGTGATACTGTTATAGCCACAGACTCTATCTATGTAAATGTGGTTTGAATTTAAAAGCCACAGCATCTACAGTATTCTAATTACTCCCCCACAGTTACACCGTCAAACGTCAACAAATCCGACTGCTGTCTTTCACATTGTGCTCCCAAAATTGCCGTTGCCATAGTGCGATCGCCGATCTTGTAGGGTTCGTTCCTTAATGCAACTCTTGCTACTCCACCGATAGATTTCTGGAAACGCACCATGCTCATGCTTGAAGTAAGCGATCACAGTCTAACAACGCCCATGTGCGCCGACTGTCGAGGGGTTATCTGTTGAAATTCAAAGATTATCTGCGGCGGGTAATGGGCAACATTATGCTGCTTCAGGCTACGTGTACAAACAGTATTTGAAGCTGCCTCAGTGCTTCACAGACCGCAATTTCCTGTCCAATCGCCTACAACATAGGAAACTCGCTTTAGCGTACCTTGAGTGTTGATGAACTGAGCAGATTTGTATGAAAGAACCCTGGATTTCTGAACGCCGTACCCTTCAACTCCCTGGGTTGACTGTCGATCGCCATATCTCAAAACCGAATGAGCTTGACTTCCGTGGACATAATCATCATCTACTGTGTTTGCTATTAAGTGAGGGTAATCGACAGAAAATTACTTGCATCGGTGAACAGAAATCTGAAAAACCTCAACTCAAAGGAGAGTTTTGGATTTGTTCTGCTCAGACAACAGGGCTTTGGGCATGGGATAGCACTGATGTATCACTGATGTTTGTGATTGATCCACTCCTTTTAAACCGAACAGCAGCAGAGATAAGTGACTCAGATGCCAGCCAAGTTGAATTGCTCTGTACGATTGGTACTCACGATCCACACATTGAAGCGATCGCCCATCTCTTTCAAACAGAACTAGATACAAAAGGTAGCAGTAGCATCGGTGAGCATCTCTATACCGAATCTCTGACCCAGGTATTCATCGTCCATTTGCTTAGAAAATACTGCGCATTTCAGCCCAAAATTTTGCGCCACTCAAACGGATTACCGGTGTCTCGGTTCCGGTCCGTGTTGGACTACATCCACAGCTATCTAGATCGACCACTGCATCTGGCTGAACTTGCAGAAGTTTCGGGCATCAGCCAATACTATTTTTGTCGATTGTTTAAGCAGTCTATGGGAGTGACGCCCTATCAATATGTACTTCAGCAACGCATGGAGAGAGCAAAAGAACTTTTGCAACAAAGAAAACATACGATCGCAGAAGTTGCTGTGTTAGTCGGCTGTACCGATCAAAGCCGCTTCGCCAAGCATTTCAAACACTATTTTGGCATTACACCCAGCGCATTTTTGAAGCAATAAGGGCAATTCATTATGGCAAGAATCATCTAAACCTTTAGGCAAATTTAGCAAGAAATGACTATCTTAGACTATGCAGTGCAATGTATTGTTCTGTATGAGTTTTCAGTCAGGTAGATTTCCAATCGCTTTACGTTTCAAACCAGAGAGGTAATAGAGTGGAACACCCAGTTCAGTGCCGCTTTCAGGGCTTAAAGATTTATGAGAAGATTTAGTCGAATTTTGCTTTCGGTTGTACTCGTTAGCACTGCGGTAGTTTCTGTGGCAGTGGATTGGAATGCAACTCATATCTTCAATCCTGAATGGACTCCTCACGCCAGGTTTCATGATGTGGTGATGCTATGGCTACTCAGCGGCATGAGTATAATGGCGCTGTGGTTGTTGTGGCGGCGATCGACAGAACCCGATATTGCTTATACCGTTGCTATGCTCGTACCGGTTGTGTTTTGGTCACCCTTTTTCTTTATAACGATTGTGATTCCTGGAACCAGTCTCAAAGCTGACCCAAATGAGGTTCTGCCCACAGTAGCGGGCATTCCCATTTATCCCAATGTGGTAGTGGCAACGGTGAGTGTGATTCTGGCATTGATTGGTTATTCTTTGTATCGAGCTTCTCGATCAGAAGCAGACGTCTAGGAGGCTGATTGTGATCGCGGGCTCTGCATTACCCACTCTATTTCTGGCTGGTCAGCCGATTCTGGCACACATTGGGCATGGTCAATTTTTGACGCAAAGCCTGGCGCAAACCAACCTGTCTCCAACATTCATGCTGGGTGGAATAGGACTTGCTTTGACGGCTGGAGCTGGACATGCGCTCTCTCCAGGACATGGAAAAACAATGGTAGCTGCCTATCTGGTCGGCTCACGCGGTACACCTCAAGACGCGGTTTTATTAGGGTTGGTGACAACATTGACCCACACCATCACCGTCTTCGCGCTGGGGATTTTAGCCTTATTTCTGTCCAGATACATCTTGCCAGAGCAGTTGTATCCGGTTCTCAGTTTGGTCAGCGGCTTGATGGTCTGTGGCGTTGGTTTCTGGTTACTGGATCAATTTTTGCATTCTGCTGCCAATAACCATCCTCACCCGCATTTTGCTAACCATACGCATCAGCATTCCCCGACTCAAATCACATTACGGTCTCTCGTGTCATTGGGAATTGCTGGAGGATTGGTTCCCTGTCCATCAGCTTTGGTGTTGCTGCTGAGTGCGATCGCCCTGCACCAAACTGCTTACGGTTTGTTGTTAGTTTGTGCCTTTAGTTTTGGATTGGCGATCGTACTAATTACCATTGGCTGGGTCACTCTCTATGCTCACCATTGGTTAAAGCAAGTTCACTGGGTTAAACCTTTTCAGCTCTACATTCCAATGATTAGCGCAATTGCGGTGATTATGGTGGGAACAACACTTATGGTTTGTGCTGTCATTTAGTGCGATCGTCGATTAGGGTGCGTTCTTTAATGCGATCGCTACCCCAAAAATCATTTACTCATTTTCCTGCTTGAATATCTTGCAGAACTTTGAGCAAATTTTCACTAACGATTTGATTTCCTTGGGGGCTGAGGTGAATGTGATCGCGATAAAGTGCTTTGGGTGACTCTGCAGTGTTGAAGATGGGCAGAAAGTCCAGATAGAGAATTTGGGTTTCTTCGGTAAAGTCTTTTAGTCGCTGCCGGGCTTTGATTTCGTAGTCGCGTGAGCCAGGAGTGCCAATTTCTCGGAGTAAAGGAGTCATGGCTAGAATCAGTCGTCCATTGGATTGGCTAACCAGTTCGTTGATTTGCTGAATCGCTTCCAGGTTAAAGCCAACGCGATCGCCCCCTTCTGACATCACTTCATCCATTCCTGGAATAGGCTGCTGTTTAATCAGATAGCGGTTCACCAGTTCTGATAATGCAAAAGGGGGTTTGTGGTCAGGGTAGTTGCGATCGCGCCCTACAGGAAGAGAAGTCGGAGCCGTACCAAACAGATCGTCTGTGTTGATTAGCAATATCACGACCTGAGCTTCAAAGCTGCTAAACCGTCGCAGATAGGCTAACTCATTGCGCGGACTCCAGGAGTTTGCCGAAGCATTCAGGACTTCTAGCTGCTCAAATTCAGTCTGATTAAGAGAAGGCTGTAGCTGCTGCTGTAGCATGGCTGAAATCGTCTCATTTTGGTCTGTCCACCAGCCACCATTCGCGACAGAATCTCCTAACAATAGCAGGCGCAGGGTTGTTTGGGGTCGAGATGTTGTAACTTCGGGACTCCGCATCGAATACTGGTTAATGGTGATTCGGTTGCCAAATCGACGCACTTTTTGGTTGGGTGCCAGCAAATAGCCAATTTGCTCATCAGCGATATAAATCAGCGGATTGCCGAAGCCAAACAAAATTCGCAAGCCTACTTCGGTGAGTAAAACCAGTCCGACGATTACCGCCACGACAATCAAAGCAACCTTCATCTAACTTCCTCATTCATAGTGCGTAGTTCTAGCTCAGCCCAAAGTTTTGCTTTACCAAACTTCAAGACAGATTTAAGCTTTTAGCCCTCAATTTGACCTCAGAAGCTCTAAGTCCTGGATAAAATCGAGGCAGGTTCGGCTCTAGCAATTTTCTCAACCCCATTCTTCAGTCCAATCTTTTTCAAGCCAGTCCATTCTGTCTTTAACCCTGAAAATTTCCAAGAGGAGGACACTGCATTTATGACAGATTTCAACCGGGGGATCATGAAGTTTAAGGGAGCAGATAGCCCAGTGGCGATCGCCCTTTTTTCTACCCTGCTATTAGGTTCGATTGCTTTGCTGATTTTGTGGGCGTTGCAGTCTGCTTACGTGCTTAATTAAACCTACAAACCAATACTCCAAAATTTTTAGGCGGAGGTGCAATTTAGCTGCACCTCCGCCTAAAAATTTTGGGCTAGTAAATTATTTGTAATACGCTTATGCTACAATCTGTAATCTTGACGAATTTGGGGGCTACTCGACTGCTTCTACCGATTTGGCGTGGCAGTGAGGTTAAATATCATGGCAAAGTTTTCTGACATCCTCCGTTACTACAAACCGTATGCTGCGATTGCTGCCTTCAGCATCGCAGCCAGTAGCCTTTTTGAAATTATTGATCTGGTGGTGCCCTACGCGATTGGGCAAATTCTGAATGTGTTGTCTAATCAGCCTGTTGATGCGTTGCTTCAACGCAGCGTTGACGTGCTAGCAGGTTTGGCTAATCTACCGTCCAATCGAGGATTGGCGATCGCCGTCTTACTGGGTTTAATCTTTCTAACAACCGTTGTGCGTGCGCCAATTCAGCCCTGGATAGGGTCTTGGTTTCACTGGGACGTTGCTCTGCGTTCCCGTCGAGATCACGCCAAGCAGGTGTTACGCAAAATTCTCACCTTGCCGCTAGAGTTTTACGACGAAAACAACCCAGGACGAATTGCCGGACGAGTTGCCAGAGGGCTATCAAACCATACCTGGACTTATCCTGAAATTGCAGGACAGCTGATTCCCAAGCTGGCACGGGTGCTGGGTATTTTCATCATGATCTGGTTCATTGAATGGCGGATTGCGATCGCCTTTCTAATCTCGTTTATCTTCATTCTCACGCTCAGCCTGTACAAGCTAAAGCAACTGATTGCTCAAGAACGGGCGATCGAAAAACACGAGGAAAATACTGAGAGCCGTACCTCGGAAATCATTACCAACATCAAAACGGTCAAAGCTTTTGCCACCGAATCTCACGAGCTAAAGCGCCAAAGCACTCGGTTTAACCGTGAGTTTATGGTGATTGATTACCGGATTCATCGCGGCTACATCAAGCTTGGCATGATGCAGCGCACAATTGTGCAAATCTGTGTATTCCTGGTGCTGGCGTTCACTCTGATTGCGACGCTACGGGGGCAAATTTCCCTGGGTCATTTTGTCACCGTTCTGACGATTTCTAGCATGGCTTACTCTGAGCTAGACCCCATTGGTCAGCTCGCCGAGATTTTTGCTCGTCGCTATGCCTCAATGGTCAGCTTGCATGAGTTTATGCAACTGCCGACGGGGTCTGATGCTGCCAGTCTGGTGAAAGACCCTAATGCTGTGCAGCACTACCAGTTCACCGGAAAGGTTGATTTTTCCCATGTCACCTTTGGCTATGACCCAAATCGTCCGGTGCTGAAAGACATCAACCTGCTGATTGAGCCCTATCAAACGGTGGCGCTAGTCGGACGTTCCGGTTCCGGCAAGTCTACTTTGGTGAAAATGCTGTTCCGCTATTTTGAGCCACAGCAGGGTCAAATTTTGATCGACGGGCAAGACATTCGCAGGCTAGATGTGGCGGGCTATCGCAAACGACTGGCGATCGTTCACCAGGAGGTGGATGTGTTTAACGGTACGCTGCTCGATAACCTCACCTACGGCAACCCCAATGCTTCCTTTGAAGAAGTGGAGTTTGCCTGTCGGGTTGCGCGAGTAGACGAATTTATTCACCTGTTTCCCCAGCGCTATCACACCATTGTGGGTGAACGCGGGGTACGCCTCTCTGGCGGACAACGGCAGCGACTAGGAATTGCCCGTGCCTTGCTGATGAATCCTGATGTGCTGGTGTTCGATGAGGCGACTTCGAGCCTGGACTATGAATCGGAGCGATCGATTCAACTGGCAATGCGAAGCATTCTCGGTACTCGCACCACGATTATCATTGCTCACCGTCTCAGCACTGTGCGCGAGGCGGACAAGATTGTGGTCTTAGACAAGGGTGAAATTGTTGAAGTCGGCAATCATGACGAGCTATTGCAGCACGGCGGCATCTATCACCGTCTCCATGCTTTGCAAGAAACAGGTGAACTGCTGGTCTAAACTCATACGGAATCGTTTCGTAAAGAAGCACTATTGGGTGTACGGGCGAAGCATTCGGCAAAAGAATCGTGCTTCAGTTGCAAAGATTGTAACCGAAGGCTTCGCCCCTAGTGATACCGCTACTCTACAGGTGGATTTGGTATCAGGACAAATTTAGGACTTACCGAAATAGACTGTAAACCCTCTGTGTGAATCGTTGCGCAGCTCAGCCACACAACGATTTATGCTTCTTACTCCGGAGGCGCTACCGAAATTCTCCTAAAATAATCTTTGCGGCTGCGCCCCGTGTTTCAGCAGCTTGAAGTACCCGTTGCCACAGTACCGTTTCAGATTGGTAAAGACTCAAGGCAGCTACAGCATCTTTTGCATCGGCACTTTTGCCCTCAGCAACCAACGACAGCAAAAATTCTAGCGGTTCGTCTTGGCGCAGCATGGCGATCGCCAAGAGCCCTGTTTTCCGCAATTCTTTGTGCGTTGTCTGTAACCACCAGTGCTTAAGCTGCTCAAATGCTACTGCACTGCGGGATTCACCCAATGCCAGGGCAGCCATCTCACAGGCTTGAGGATTGGCATCGTCTAGAAAACTGGCAACTAGCGGCAGAGAATCAGGGGAAAGATTGATCAGCGCTGTGAAACAATCCGAAAGAACCTGAGGTTCGTCGCCCAACTTGACCCGCAAACGCAGCAGCGGAACTCCCTGTTTGCTGCCGCTGTAGGCGATCGCCCTAGCTGCTGCCGCCCGCGCCAGCGGAATCGAGTCAGCCAACAGGTCAGCCAATTCGCTCATCACGTCGGGATAGTTCATTCGCACCAAGCCGAGGGCACACACTCCGCGCAGACTGGGTGCGGTATCTTCTTGTCCACCCCAAACTGGCTCCATCTGCCGATGCCGGATGCCCCGCAAGAACAGGTCTGCTTCACTGCGCCCCATTTTATAAAGCGCTTCGGCAATCCTGAATTTGCCTGTGCAGCCGATGTCTCGCTTAATTGGTTTCTCCATCAGTCGGTCAAAGGCAGTGACCAGATCAGGCGTTAGCTCACTAATGGCAGCTTCCCCAATGAGCTTGGCGGCAGAGGCGATCGCCACTGAGTATTTGCTCTGAAGAATCTGCCGCAGCCCCTCCAGAGATGCTTCCGCAGTCGGGTCTTTCCGAAACTGATTGACCTGCTCAATCAGTTCTTCCAGCTTGCGTGATTTTGCCATTTTCAGAGGTCAGCTTTTTGAATTTTGGAACCTCAAAACCGTTCAACCCAGGCTCCTCGCTCGTCAAGTTTTAATTCCTTGACCTGAACGGTAATTCCTACTGATTTCCAGGTGGTGGCGATCGCTTCTTCTACTGCTTCTGCTTGATCCAGGTTCGTTAAAGCCAGTAGCGTTGGACCGGCTCCGCTGATCACCAGTCCATAAGCACCAGCGGCGATCGCGGCTGATTGAACCTGCTCAAAGCCAGCAATCAGGGTTTGGCGATAGGGTTGGTGAATTCGGTCTTGCAGGGCAGTACGCAGCCAGTCTGGTTTTGCGGTTTCCAGTCCGCGCAGCAGCAAGCCCAGATGCGCCACGTTAAAAATTGCATCGGCTCGGCTGTAGCTGGTCGGCAAAACTCGACGGGCTTCACTCGTAGAAAGCTCAAAGTCAGGAATTGCCAGAACCGGAATAATGTCGCTGTGCCAGGGAATATCGCAAATCGTCCAGTTGCCGTCTGCATTTGAGGCAGATAGCCGACAGCCACCCAGCAATGCCGGAACTACGTTGTCGGGATGTCCTTCTAAGGCGATCGCCAATTCCATCACCTTTTCCTGGGAAAGCGGTGTCCCTGCTAACTCGTTTGCACCCAGTAGCCCACCTACGATCGCAGTCGCAGAACTGCCCAGTCCTCTAGCGAGCGGCACACCCAAGTCGATCTCGATTTGCACGGGTGGAACAGGTTGCTCCAAATGGTGATAGAGCTTGGCAAAGGCTTGATAAGCCAGGTTACTGTGATCGGTTTTGACTTGTTCAGCGTCTAACCCTGTGACGGCGATCGCCAACTCACCTGAGGAATTAGGGCTTAATCGGGAGAAGCGAAACTGGTTATACAGGCTCAACGCTGCCCCGATGCAGTCAAAGCCGGGACCAAGATTTGCGGTTGTAGCCGGAACAGTAACAGTGACAGAGTTGGTCATGGTGAAAACCTGATTGACTGTGAAATAGGCATCTTGCCTGCTTGCTTCAGACGGGCAGATGCCCATCCCACAAAGGGCTAAAGAGTTGCCTAACGCCTAATCCGAAACAACGGATTCCTGGCTGGCCGCTCCGGTTGGCTGTGTTCCTTTGAAGTAGGCTTCTAAAACCTGACGCACCATTGGCGCAGCTAAAGAACCGCCACCGCCACCAGAATTTTCACCAAAGGCGACTACGACAATTTCAGGATTGGTTTCGGGTCCATACGCGCCAAACCAGGTGTGAGACTCACGGGGCGGATCTTCAGCAGTGCCGCTCTTTCCAGCAAGCGGAGGCAGTCCCGGCGCATTGACAGCTTTTCCGGTGCCGCTCGTGACGACTTGCCGCAACCCTCGCTGCAAAATTTGCAGCGTTTCAGGCTGCAAGTTGAGCGACTGCCGCCACTGCCTTTCCGCCTCATTGTCTTTGAGCAAATGTGGTCTAACCAGATACCCGCCATTCGCTGGGACTGAAAACATCACTGCAACTTGCAGAGGTGAAGCCTGCAAATAGCCTTGCCCAATTGACATATTAATCGTGTCGCCCTGATACCAGGGTTCGTCTAGCTCTGACAGTTTCCATTCTTCGTCAGGCACCAAGCCAGCCGCTTCCTCGTCAGTAATTTCAATCCCAGTTTTGCGCCCAAAGCCATAGCGCTGAGTCCACTCGATCAGCGGCACTTCACCCATTCTCATCGCGGTTTGATAGAAGAAGGTATCGCTACTCCAGGCCATCGCCCCCGGAAAGCTGAGCGGGCCAAAGCCAGCCCGATTCCAGTCCCAAAACTCGATGCCGCCAGCTCGAATGAACGGATAGGTTGGCAAAACGGTGTCGGGTGAAAACTCTCCTGACTCGATCGCCGCTGTCGTGGTAACGATCTTGAAGGTGCTGGCAGGTGGATAGCCCTGCAACGCCCGATTCACAAACGGAAAGTCCATGCCCTGAAGCTGCTGCCACTGGGCATCGGTAATGTAAGTCGAGAAGAGATTGGGGTCAAAGGCAGGACGGCTGACCATCGCTAACACAGCGCCATTGCGAGGATCGATCGCCACGATCGCCCCTTTCCTTTCTCCCAGAGCAGTTTCAGCCGCCTGCTGCAAATCTAAGTCCAGCGTCAACTGCACATCTCGCCCAGCCATTGCAGGTTTTTCGCCCAGCACTCGTAGGACGCGGCCCATGCCGTCTACTTCTACCTGCTGCCCGCCCCATTCGCCTCGTAGCCGTTGCTCAAAGGCTGATTCAACGCCCATTTGACCAATCACATCGCCCAAGCGGTAGCCTTCATCTTCATGCTCAGTGAGTTCGTCGTCGGTCATTTCCCCGGTGTAGCCGATCACGTGCGCTGCCAGGTCACCATAGGGGTAGTTCCGCACGGCTTCAGCCTGCACCTGAACGCCCTTCAGCTCATGACTAAACTCGGCAAGTGCGGTTACCTGAGCCGGACTAATGCCTCGTGCAATTCGGACCAAAAACGGCGAGGTGTAGCCTGCCTGAGTTAAGCGAGACTGAATCTGATCAGCGGGAATGTTTAAAATTTCTGAGAGGTGCTGTGAAATTCTGTTCCATTCAGCTTGTTGATTGGCGATCGGCCAGAGAAACACCGCATAGGACAGGCGACTACCCGCCAAAATTCTACCTTCCCGGTCTAGAATTTTGCCGCGCTCTGGCTGCCTTGGAATCAGACGAATGCGGTTATTGTCAGCAAGCTGGCGGTTGCGATCGCCCTGCACCAACTGCAAATAAGTTAAACGACTTCCGATGCCCCCTAGCAGCGTCAGAGTGACCAGCAGCATCACCACTAAAGACTGATACTGTTTCCCAACGCTGCGCGCATTGGGCTGCTGAGTCGTAGCAGACGGGTGTTTGGTTAGAGTCATCGGCACGACAAATTAAGCCTCGACGATTTCCATCTGAAAAAAACCTTTCCTAGTCTACCGCTACTCTCTACAAAGCAGTACCGTAGCTGATCCCCAAGGTTGTGTTCAACTTTAGCCCATTCTCAGGTAAGCAATGCCAATTTTCTCTTTTAGTATCTTGTATCCTAGTTGATGCAATAAAGTATTGGTGCAGTTAGAGCTAAATTCTACGGGAAGCAGCTTAATGCAGCGGTCGGCTAGGCTGATCAGCCGAAACAAGCTGTATCACAGGTAACTATCAATTTTTAATGGCTGCCTAAAGATAGGCTTAGCTAACATCAATGATTCACCACCTAACTGGGAACTATTGCGGAGAGTTGCAACAATGTCTCAGACTGCTATGCAAAATCGACCCGTCGCCGAGACCAATACGCGGTTCGATGTCGAACTCCGCAAAGTATTCAAGGTATTTAATAGCGAAACCGTCGTTCGAGGAATTGATCTCAATATTCGACAAGGTGAATTTTTTAGCATCCTAGGCCCATCCGGCTGCGGCAAGACGACTACGCTCAGGTTGATTGCCGGATTTGAAGAACCTTCAGCCGGGGAAGTATTAATTCGAGGCAGATCCATGTCTGGGGTGCCAGCCTATCGCCGCCCCGTTAATACTGTCTTTCAGAGCTATGCCCTATTTGGCCATCTCTCGGTTTGGGAGAACATTGCATTTGGTCTGCGGATTAAGCGTCAGAGTAAGGCAGAAATTCAAAAGCGAGTGCAGGAAGCGCTGCGTTTGGTCAAGATGGAGCAGTTTGCCCGGCGTTATCCAGCACAGCTATCGGGAGGTCAACAGCAGCGAGTTGCTTTAGCCAGGGCACTGGTTAATCAGCCGACGGTTGTGCTATTAGATGAGCCCTTGGGCGCGCTGGACTTAAAACTCCGGAAGGAGATGCAGGTTGAGCTTTCGACACTGCACAAAAACTTGGGCGTGACGTTTGTAATGGTGACTCACGACCAGGAAGAAGCTTTAAGTCTCTCTGACCGAATTGCAGTGATGCACGATGGCAAGCTAGAGCAAATTGGCACCCCAAATCAGATTTACGACTATCCTCAAACGCCCTTTGTGGCTGATTTTATTGGGGATACAAATTTGTTTAAGGGGCAAATAGAAACGACAGACTATGGCATGTGGCAGGTGAGAACAGAGCGAGGGTTGCGAATTTTGGTTAAGCCAACTGAATCCTTAAATGGCTCTACAAATAGCTCTATGCCCAATCAGGTGGTTGTGAGTGTGCGTCCCGAGAAAATTCAACTGAGTCTAGAAAAGCCCAGCAGTCCAATCAACTGTTTTGAAGGGCGGCTGATGCATATGATGTACTTGGGTACTCATGTCCATTACTTGGTGGAGTTGCTGTCGGGCGATCGCCTCACCGTTCTACAGCCTAATCGAGCTAAACTTGCTGCTGAACTAGATTCCCCTCTCTATATTTATTGGGCAGAAACTGATTGTCTAGCGCTAACAGCGTAGGATAGTTGAAATCTCGTCTCGCATTGGCGTACAAAATTGTCACCGTGTTTGATATTCCCCTGTTGTATTAGGTCAAGGAGAGCGTTTTACTTCTAATGAACACCCGAAAGCCCCGATTTTACCCAGGGCGATCGCCCCGGATCGCCAGCACCAGACGCGGTTTTCTGCAACTGTCAGCCGCCGCCCTCTCGGGTGTCGTTTTGTCAAACTGTGCCCGTAACCTGGCAGACGTTAGCTCTGAAGAGCCAGCAGCTAGCAGTGCTGCTTCTGATGGCGGTACCCTACATGTCTACAGTTGGGCAAACTATACGGATCAGGAGTTGCTAGACAGCTTTAAGGCAAAAACGGGCGTTGAAGTCGTTGTAGATACCTACGACTCCAATGAAACCATGCTGGCGAAGATGCAGGCTGGTGGCGGTAGCGCTTACAGCATCATCTTCCCATCTGACTATATGGTGAGTGAGATGATCGGGTTGGATATGCTGACTCCCCTCGATAAATCTCGTTTGGTCGGGCTAGACAACCTGCGACCGCAGTGGCAAGACCCCGTTTATGACCCAGGCAGTGCCCACAGCATTGCCGCAACTTGGGGCACGACAGGTTTTATCTACAATCCCGCTAACCTGGGTGCGACCCTGACAGGCTGGGATTACTTCTGGGAAAACGGGGGGTCGTTAGAGCGGAAAATCACCTTGCTGAACGACGTGCGGGAAGTCATGGGCGGAGTGTTGCATTCGCTCGGCTATTCCTACAATTCCGAAGATCCGGCTGAGCTTGAGGAAGCCTATAACCGATTGGTAGAGCTAAAACCAGCGATCGCCAGCTTCATCACCAACGGTTGGGAAGACCAGGTTGCCAGCGGTGACCTACTTGTGTCAATGGCTTACTCCGTTGATGCAATTGCCTTAATCGAGGAAAATCCCGACTTGGAATATGTCATTCCAGAAACGGGTTCCTCTCTCTGGACGGACACGATGGTTATTCCTAAGTCGGCACCCAACCTGGATGCAGCTTATGAATGGCTAAATTTCCTACTGGTACCAGAAAACGCTGCCAGTTTAGTAGAGCGACTTAAATTTGCAACGCCCAATAAAACTGCCTACGAGCAACTGTCTGCGGAAACTAAAGCTGATACAAAGTTGTTCCCACCTCAAGATTTGCTCGATCGATGCGAGGGAATTGCGCCCGTCTCGGAAGAAGCAACAGAGCTGTATGACCAGTACTGGACACAGCTAACCAGTAGCTAATTGACTTGGGTAGGGGCGCAAACTTTGCGCCCCTGTATTTTTTCCTCCTCGTTATGCGTCTATGTCAACTTCAACCCCAACGCCTTCTGTAGTTCCTAAAGCCAAAGTGAGTCCGAGGTGGCAGCAAAAACTCAGTCACCTGGTTGGGCCGCTGGTGTTGCTGGGGCCACCAGGAGTTTGGCTGTTGCTGCTGCTGGTCATCCCAACGCTGCTAATTTTTCAACTCAGCTTGATTCCTGGGATTCGTCCCGGACAGCCAATGGATGGCTTTGGCTTAGGAAATTACCTGAACATTTTGCAGCCCATTTATCTTCAGGTAATCTGGCGATCGGTCTTTTTTGCCCTTGGCAGTACGGTCTTGACGCTGCTGTTGGGGTTTCCGGTTGCTTACTGGATTGCGCTGATGGCTCCTAAACGTTGGCAAAACCTGCTGCTGGTTGGTTTTGTGTTGCCCTTGTGGACTTCCTCTTTGCTCAGAGCCTATGCCTGGATCACGATTTTGCGTCCCACAGGCGTACTGAACTCATTTCTCAGCACCTTTGGGCTACCCACGCTGGATCTACTCAACCGCAGTTCAGCCGTGTTTATTGGCATGAGCTACAGCTTTTTGCCCTACATGGTGCTGGTTCTCTATGCTTCTTTAGAAAAGCTCGACAAACGCTTGCTAGAAGCAGCAGCAGACCTGGGTGCTAGCGCTCCACAAACCTTTTGGAAAGTGACGGTACCACAGACGCTACCTGGCATTGCAGCAGGCTGTTTGCTGGTGTTTATTGCTGGTCTGGGAGATTTTGTAGTGCCAGAACTATTGGGCGGCGCGTCTAGCATGACCGTTTCGCGGTTAATTTATAACCAGTTTCTTGGTGCAACTCGCAACTGGGGCTTAGGTTCTGGTCTCAGTATGGTGCTGATCTTGGCAGTGAGCATTGCGATCGCTCTGTTAATCAAGTATGGCGATCGCGACCCCGAAAGCTTCTCATAACTCATCCCCAATCCCTACCTAACCCCTAATCCCTTCCTCTGCGGCGTGAACTCCCCTAAACCCACTTCCAAACCCACCTTTCCAATCCGGGCATCCTGGCAGGCAGCCATTTCGCTAGCGGTGTTCGTGTTCATGTACCTGCCGATTCTGATTTTGGCGTTCTATAGCTTTAACGCTTCACGCTTTAGCGCCACCTGGGAAGGGTTTAGTTTGAAGTGGTACGAGATCCTATTCAACGACTCGCGCATTTTTGCCGCACTGCAAGACAGTCTAGCGATCGCCATTTGTGCTGTCGGTGTGTCGGCTGTGTTGGGAACGTTGATGGCAGTCGGTTTAGCGCGATACCAGTTTTGGGGGAAAGGGCTTTATCGGGGGGCTTCCTATTTGCCGCTGATTATTCCTGATATTGCGATCGCCGTTGCAACCCTGGTTTTTCTCGCCTCATTTGCGATTCCCCTCAGCCTGTGGACGATAGTGGCATCCCACATTGTTTTTTGTCTGGCTTACGTAGCAGTAGTGGTTTCCACTCGTCTGTCTGGCTTAAACCCACATTTAGAAGAAGCGGCTCTGGATTTAGGCGCAACTCCCACTCAGGCATTCCTCAAAGTTTTACTGCCTGAATTGATGCCTGCGATCGTATCTGGCTGCCTGCTAGCTTTTGTGTTGAGCATGGATGACTTGTTAATCTCTAGCTTCACAGCAGGCGGCGGGGCGAATACGTTACCCATGGAAATCTTTAGCCGTGTTCGCACAGGCGTTAAACCTGACATTAACGCGCTTAGCGTCGTGCTAATTCTGGCATCTGGCGTACTGGCATTTGTAGCCGAATATATTCGCTATCGCGGCGATCAGAGGCGATCGACTAATTAGATTTGGTATATCGGTTGGAAGCAGAAACAAACAACATTGACATTCATACCCATGCAGGCTGACTTGTGGGTGCAATGGACTGCTCCTACAGGAATATCTGGCTTTTGGTAGTAGCGAGAAATCGATTCATCCCTCTAAGCTCCTGAATGTCATTCGAGGGCTTAGAGCCAGAACCTGGAAAAAATTATGGAACCAGAAGGAATTTTAGGCTGGATCATTACTGTTCTCCTGGTTCTGCTTGCTGCTACGCTACTAATCCTTTACTTCCGAGGCAGCTTTCGTCGCAAGATCAGTTACCCGCTGCGGAATGTTCCACGGGTGGATGAGCCTAGTTTCTTTCTGGTGATTGCCGGGTTTGCCTCTAGTCTGCCTACCCATGCCTGTCCCATCGGATTTTTTGTTGAAGCTGATGAGATTTATGCAGCACGGCTTCAGGCAATTCAAAGCGCTCAAAAGACAATTCATTTTGAAACTTTTTACATGACACCAGGGCAACGGGCAGATGATTTTGCGATCGCCCTGAGTGAACGTGCCCAGGCTGGAGTTGCAGTGCAGCTTGTAGTTGACTGTCATGGAGCAAGCTCCATGCCCAAAAAATACTGGAAGTCGCTCAAAGCCGCAGGTGTAGAAGTACACTTCTTCAGCCCGTTTAGCTGGAAAGCGCCCCTTGACTACAACACCCGCACCCACCGCAAACTATTGCTGATCGACGGCAAAGTTGCTCTGATTGGTGGCGCAGGTGTTTCAGACGAGTGGGACGGTAAAAGCGATACAGGTGGCACTGCACCCTGGCGAGATTTTGAAGTGCGCTACGAGGGATCAATCTTGAGCACCCTGGAAGGGGTGTTTATGGAAAACTGGACAACCGTGGGCGGCATTGGTGACTTGAGTTCAGAAGTGTTTCAACCTTGCCCACCCAAAGGACACACTGCCTTCGTGACAATGGGCACTTTCTCTCCTGAAAACTCTGCGCTGCACATCCTGTTTCAGACCAGCATTCAGGCAGCACGACGGCGACTCTGGATTAGCAGCCCCTATCTCGTACCCGATAAACACACCCAAAACGTGCTGGTAAAGGCTAGCAAAGCGGGCGTAGATGTAAGAATCCTAACAATGGGGGTTCGCAACGATAAGCCTTATGTTTATTACACGGCGCGGGAACTGTACGGGGATTTGCTCAAAGCTGGCGTAAAAATTTATGAGTATGTACCTAACATGCTCCATGCCAAAGTTGTGCTGGTCGATGACACCTGGGTCAGTCATGGCAGCACTAATATGGATGAGCGCAGCTTCTTCTTAAATGATGAGATGAATGTGTCCGTGAGCGATCGCCACCTGGCTCAACAGACCGAGAATTTTCTGCTAGACTCTTTCGCCAAAAGTGCTCTAATTTCTCTAGAAGATTGGCAAAAACGCTCGTTCTTAGAAAAATTTCGAGGCAAATTTGGACTGATATTCCGACAGTTGCTCTAGCCTATTCACTCATGACGGATGGCAAATGCCAACCATTCAATTCAGCGACAATTGCTAATTCTCCTTGAGCGGTAGCCGAATCCGAATTAGCTGGTAGGCTCCTGCTTGTTCAACTAACTGATATTGTTCAGGCTCCAGGTCTGCTTCTCTCAGCTTGTGGGGAAAGGCTACCATCAGCACCGAAGGGGTATTTTGCTCAAAGAGCTGATCGAGCTGCTCTTCCAGGTCATCGGGATCAGAGATGAACAGAATAGGGCGTTCTGTGTAAAATACCAAGCTAGGTTTCTGAAACCCAAGCATCGTCAGCATTTCTTGCGGTTGTTGAGCTTGCAGCATGGTCGCTGAAAGCTGTCGCAAAGGGAGTTGTCTCAGACCATCCACAACTGAGAAAGCGGGCATGACAGCAAACACGATGAAAGCAAAGAACCCCATGAAATTGACTAGCCAAAGCCAGCGTCCCCGGCGGCGCAGCAGCAAAACCAACATGACGCTCGCCGCGATCGCCCAACTCGCTGCTCCCCAGGGCAAAAGTCCAGATTGGCGGATTACTTCTGGCAGATTCCGCATGGTGGGGTCATCACCCAGCCAGTTTGGGCTGTAAAGCACTGCCCCAGCCAGCGCTGCTAGAAAAATAGTATTGACAATACCCGTAATCAAAACGCTACGACTGATCTGCGGACGAGTGATTTGTTCGCTCCAGAGCAGCGCCACCAGAATGGCTGCGGCAGGCATCAGCGGCAGGACATAGCTGGGAAGCTTTGTGACCGCAATGGTGAAAAAACTGAAGATTATCAACAGCCAGCTTGAAGCGAACAGACCCAGGTGTGTAGCGCGGGGTTGCTGTTGCCAGTGGGTGCGCTGCCAGATGCGAAGACGGGCGATCGCCACGGGCAGATATAGCGACCAGGGCGCAAACCCAACTAAAACAGCGAAGAAGTAAAAATACCAGGGCGCATCGTGACGGTTGACGACCTCGGTAAACCGCTCAAAGTTGTGGTAGCCAAAGAAGCTGTCTATATATTCCTGCCCGTTTGCCTGAATGACTAGGATATACCAGGGGACCGCGATCGCCAAAAAGATCAGCCCACCGCGCAGCAGTCGCATCTCACGCAGCACTGTCCAGCCGTTGCCGACGTAAAGCAAAAATGCGCCGATAATCAGCACGGGCAGCACGATCCCCACGGGACCTTTGGTTAACACAGCCAATGCAGACAGCACATAAAAAGCTAGATACCAGCGGGCCTGCACCTGGGGTCGCGCAGGCTGAGCATAGCCACAAAAGAAAGCAAGTAATGCTATTCCCATACAGCCGCTTAGCAGCATGTCTGAAACACCTGTTCTAGCCCAGACAATCGTGTGCGTGTTGAGGGCGAGCATGGCTGCACCGATCCAGGACCCTAGCCAGCGTTGACGACTGGTTTGGTGAGATAAATTTGGGACTGTTGCCGTTTCAGCCGCAGCAGGGGAAGGAAAGCCAAACTGTTTAAGGGTGTAAAATCCCATTGTGGTGAGGGCGATCGCTGCCAATGCGGAGGGCAGCCTCACAGCCCACTCGTTAACTCCAATGGTTTGGTAGGCGATCGCCATCAGCCAATAGATCAGGGGTGGCTTATCAAACCGAGTTGCCCCGTTAAAGTAAGGCGTAATCCAGTCCCCCGTTTCAGTCATTTGGCGGGCGGCTTCGGCAAATAGTGGCTCGGTTTCGTCAACCAAACCGATGCTGCCTAGATGCCAGATGAAAGCCACAAAGCTGATTAGGCAAATCCAAATGATTGAAAGTGTCCAGGCTGGAACGGGCTGTTCCCAGTGTTGGAAAAGTTTGCTGGGGCGATCGATCCCAAATTTCATGTAGAGCTATCAGATGCTTAAGAGGGTTTAAGGTCTGACAGATAGTCTGCCAGACCTTACTTTAACTGGAAAACTGACCTTTCTATTGGACGATCAACTGCCATTCTCCGGTTCCGCTGCTCCAGGTCGGTCCTGCCGTTTTGCCAGCCACGTATGGGCCCCAATATTGCCGCGAACCATCCTGAGCAAAAACGACCAAAACATCTCCGTTTTGCAGTTGAAGCTCACCCTCTGGTAGAGAAAGCAGCAGACCACTAGCGCTGCCCTCTCCCGGTGCGAAGTCCCAATGAACAGGTTCTTTATAAGCGTCTGTGCTGTTTTCGGTAGCTGAGGCATCTGAGGCAGAGGTAGCATCACCTGGGACTTGCGACAAAAGCGCAACTCGTACAGGATGCTCAGTTTGATTGCTGACTCGGAGATTGCCAGATTGGGCGATCGCCAGATTTTCGTCTGGAGGCGCAGATGGAGCCGCTGGAGTCGCTGGAGCCGCTGGGCTAACCACGACTGGGGGCGAAGTGACGCTAGGAGAAGGCACCGTTTCTCTAGGAACTTCCTCAGCAATGGGAGGCGCAGAATCCAGCCCAATTTCTTTGGGTGGGATGGGTTCCATCAAAATGCTGATATCAAATCGCCCAATCAGTAAGACAATAATGCCTACGCCTAAAACTCCGATAACTGCGGGGTAAAGTTTTAGCTTCATATCTTTGGTCACTTCACCCTGCCCCCTGCAAACTCGCGAAATTGAATTAACGGAAAAATCGGCGGCTCTTCAATAAACCGCTAACAGCCTACCGCTGACAGCCTATGGTGCGTATTACATCCTATGGCATGAGCTGAAGATGCTCTTTGGGTTGCATCCTATACTCAGGTGGACTTGCAATTCTTGCTTCCTTTAGTCTAGTCCAGGACTTACATTACTTCCTCTCGATACTGATGCGATCCGCAATTTTAGAAATATGCAGCGGCGACTTCATCCTATCCCTGTTCTGATGGTTTAATTCTGATAGTTTGATGCGTTAACCCGATTGCTGTTGCCTAGTTTCTGGAGAACCCCGCGGTCATGCAAAACACTCGTCTCAACAGTTTGGTTGATACCTTGCTCGGACGGCTTGATCGGTGGTTACAAAACCCTTGGCGACGGTTTTCGCTGCTAATCATTAGTCTCTTGTTTGGCAACCTGCTGGCAACAGTGGTAGCAACAACCGCCGGACAAAACGCAGAGCTAGATTCCATCGTTGCTTTGCTACTGGTTGCCTCCACAGAATTAACTAATTGGGTTGTAACCAGGGGCGATCGCCTTCGCAGGTCAGCCGAAGGCCCTTTTAAGCGCCCCTTGTTCACAGAAATGTTGAACAGCGTCAAGATTGGTTTGATCTACGGAATGTTCGTGGAAGCTTTCAAAATCGGCAGTTAAGCTATGTCTTGAGAGGGGTTATGAGCCTCTGCCTTTAGCAGGTTTAAGCGATCGCAGCGGTCTTGATAGCGTCAGAGAGACGATTTATGAGACTCTCATGACATATACGACTTCAAACCCCTCCAGCGAACTGGTCCAAAACTTTCGTAGTCTGGACGTAGACCAGCAGCTAGCCCTATTTTGGTTTGTCTACAAAGAAATGGGCAAATCAGTTACGCCTGCGGCACCCGGAGCTAGCACCGTTTCTACAGAAGTTGCAGAGGGGCTATTTAATCAAGTTAAGGATATGTCTCATGAACAGCAGTTGCAGATTCAGCGAGACTTGATTTCTGGAAATAATAATCTGATTAGCCGGGAGTACGGCGCACTAGGCGATACCACCAAACTGCTGTTTTGGTATCTGCTGGCTCAGGGTATGGACAGTGCCACAATCATCCCTATGCCACCTAACTATCAGCTTGCCTCTGAAGCAGAAGGTTTGCTCAATCAAATCAAAGGGCTAGAGTTTCAACAGCAAATTACCCTCTTCCGCGATATTGTTTCCCCCATGGGAGTTGATCCCACTACGGCAGAGCATGACGAAGCTACTGGACTCTAGTGCCAACTCTGAAAATTAGCAGACGTTGCTTGCTAGTTCATTGAACTACATACAAACAAAACAACGGGATGTGTAGAGCGCATCCCGTTGTTCTGGATGAAGAGATTGACAAAAGTCTGCCCGATTTCGCCCTAAAGTGCTTTACGACAAATTAGAACACCTGATGGCAGTGCTTAATCCGCAGGAGGTGGGCTGCTCAATCCATAAGCTGTCGGTTGAAACTTAGCTTCCATGAGGTCGCTATCCCCGTCGCTATTCTCCACATCATCAATTACATTAGTTTCTTTGCCCTGCTCTTTGGCAAGCGTTTCATGAACTTCATCCCTACTCGCTTGAGACTGAAGATGAACCGGATCAGGGGTAGGAAAGGGAGGATTTGGATTATTTGAAGGCTTCTGGGTTGACATGATTTTGAATTCTTAAATGCGCTACAAACTTTACTTTGTTGGTGAACTATACGGTGATCCTAAATGGGTTATGAGAGGCATACCTTTGAGGAATGTTCTTCTCATAACCGCTCTTTTTACAGGTGATTGAAGATTGCTACATTTGCCAGTATTAAATTTCTCTAAACCGATTGCGTCCACCTAAGGAAGCAAGAATACAAACCCAACTGGATGATAGAATTCTACTCTTTGAACCAGGTTAACAACATACTGTTGTAGCGTTTAACAAACGTTAAATGTATCCTCGCTCCTTTTCTCAGTTTAACCCTGTAGAAAGTAGGATTTGAACAAATTTAGGGAGTTGTAAGTTGACAGCATTGAAGCAAATTTCCCTATTGAAATCTGAACGAACTAATTTGTTTCGCTAAGCATAAAGCTTCGTTGAGCTTAAGGGGTAAGATTGTTGCCATGCTGCCGATAGTGAGAGCAAAGTTTAGATGCTGCCAAATCCCCGTTTAATTCTGGAAATGCTGTTTCCCTATCTCAAGATCGCTGCTGCTTACGCGGTTGAAGTTCAGCCTAAGATTGCGGCGCGTCCTTCTAAAGAGTCAGATAGTTTCTTTGGAGCAGCGCTGAGTGATGCTGACCTGTCGATTCAAACGCTGGTAGAAGTGGCGCTGTTGGGTGCTTTTCCTAACATTCGCTTTTATGGGGAAGAGTATGAGCAGTCTTACAACACAAAGTATTTTCGAGCCATTACTTTAGGCGAAAAAGATGATTATCTGGTAACGCTTGATCCGATTGATGGCACTCAATTTTACCTGGACGGGCATTCAAACTATCAGATTATTGTGGGTGTGCTGAATTGGGATGAGTTTGAGGCGGCGATCGCCATCACTCCTGCACAAAACACCTACTGTTTTGCCTTTCGAGGGCAGGGCTGCTGGCAAGGCACTTTAGATGCGGGTTTGGCAAGCGGTCAGCCTTTGAAAATTGCTAAAACCAGTCCAACAATTCTGCTGGGATGGGGCATGGAGGCACTCGCACCAAAGCTAAAAGACGATTACGCCGTGATTGACGTTGCTACTTCTTACTCCGATGAAGTCCAAATCCCTAACGTGAATGGCATGTTAAGTGGAGACTTAGCAGGAGCAGTCACTCGTGCAGGCAAATTTATTGATAGTGCTGCATTGGCATTTTTAGCACAAGAGGCGGGCTGCATTGTCACGACTCACACTGGAGCAGCCCTTCCACCCCTGCACGACTGCGAAGATTATTCTCGTCCCGGTTTGGTCATTGCGGCTTCTGCGACAGTACACCAGCATCTTTTGGAGGCGATCGCCTCTCTATCAGAGGCATCAGCCTGAAGATAAATTAGATCTCTTACGTGGATGGTGGTGCCACCATTTACGCTTCAAAAAATGATTCATGCAGGAAATATATTAGAAGATGCGTGTTTGCTATGAGTCAGAAGCACTGAAGCACAAGCACTGACAGCGCTTATGCCCATAGGGACAAAATACCGCTCACAGATTCTTGCTTTATGCCGATGTAAACCCGTTCTAAAAGTGGTGAACTGAGGTTGGTGTTGAATAATACTGACTGATGACACAGGTTTTAGTTATAGGTGGACAGGGGCGAATCGGCAGTAGTGTTGCAGCCGACCTAATCGATCACACTCAGGCAGAAGTTATTGTCACCGGCAGAAGTGACACCCTCAAAGACGGATCGGGCAGCCAACAGCTTGGTTCGCGGGTACGATTTTTGCAGCTAGACCTCGCGGATCTAGAAAAGCTGAAACAGGCGATCGCCCAGTCTGATGTGGTCGTTCACTGTGCTGGGCCCTTTCACTACCGTGACACCAGCGTCCTGAAGTTTTGCATCGAGCAGGGTGTGGACTACGTTGATGTCAGCGATACACGCGGCTTTACCGAGAAAGCTCTGTCTTATCAGGCAGAGGCGGAGGCAGCTGGAGTAACCGCTGTTGTTAACTCTGGTATATTCCCAGGTATTTCTAACAGCATGGTGCGACAGGGCGTAGAGCAACTTGACCAGGCAGAAGAGATTCGCCTTTACTATGTGGTGAGCGGTTCTGGTGGGGCAGGCGTAACCGTAATGCGAACAACATTTCTAGGATTGCTCAAGCCGTTTGAAGCCTGGATAGACGGACAGTGGCAAAAAATTAAGCCTTACACCGAACGCCAAAAGATTCACCTCCCTGCTCCTTATGGTACGGTTCATGCCTACTGGTATGAGATGCCGGAGACGTTCACTCTAGTGGATTCTTTTCCGGTCAAAACTGTTGTTACCAAGTTTGGTTCAGTGCCTGATTTCTACAATCACCTGACCTGGATTGCTGCCAATGTATTTCCTAAATCGTGGCTGAAAAACCCCAATGGCGTTGAGTTTTTATCTCACGTGAGTTATCGCATGACGTCTGTTACCGATTTGTTTAGCGGCACAGGGGTGGGCGTACAGGCTGAAGTGGTTGGGCAAAAAGCAGGACAGCCCAAACGCTACCGCTCAGCTCTGGTTCATTCTAGTGCAGCGATCGCTACGGGTCTTGGTACGGGTTGCATTGCTCAATTCTTGCTGTCCGGTCAGTTGAAAAAACCAGGCGTTTGGGCCGTTGAGCAGGCCCTTCCTACAGATTTATTTGAGCAAGCCATGCAAGCGCGCAAAGTTACTATTCAGCAAGAGTGGGTGTAGCGTCTAAGCATATTTTGCTTTCTGCCTGCCTGTTCTTAATAATTCGACTCCCAAACTTGAGGCAGAATGGCATCGGGAACGATCGCTTGGGACTGAGATTCATTGGCACCTCATCGACTTTTATCTGCCATATCGCAGATTTTACAAACCGTTGGCATCGCCTTAATTCTGACGCTAATTCTGCTAATAGCCCCGGCGATCGCCCAAAAAGAAATTCCAGCTTCAGTGGTGTTAGACGGGCGAGAAATTTTTCAAATTAGCCCTTCAGGCGAATACACAGCCACCGAGCGGGCAGAGTTGGTCAATTCGCTGCTGCAAGAAGCAGTACAGGAAGATCAGCCCGTCCAGATTGAAATTGAGCAGCGCAACGGCTTGCCGACTATCCGGCTGAATGACCGCCATCTCATGACGGTGACAGACCGGGATGCTCCCCTAGGCAGAACCCCTGAAGAGCAGGCAAGAGAGTTAACCCGGCGGCTTAGGGATGCTGTTCAGCAAGCCCAGCAGCAGCGGACGGCAGAATTTTTGCGGTGGGCAGGAACGATCGCTGTGGGAGTCGTAGCGATCGCCACTTTGTTGCATTGGGGGCTGGGTGAGTTTTGGCAGCGATCGCTGCGCCCTTCCCTAGCTGCAATCTTGCCGCAGCCGAATGCCGATGAAGATGAAACCATTGAACACCCCCAAGCGTTGAACTTGCTGGTGAATCTGCTGCTGGCGATCGCCCGAACGGGCGTATGGCTGGGCGCAACGCTTTACATCACTAACCTGTTTCCGCTGACTCGTCAGTGGGGCTACCGCATCTTCAATAGCCTAATAGCTAGCTTTACCTCTCCCATCATTACCCTGGGGCAAAGCAGTTACTCAGTGACGGATCTGCTGGTTTTGGCATTCATGCTGCTGGGGCTGATCGTCTTTACCAAGATGGCAACGGATCTACTCAAGTCCCGCATTTTACAAATGACTGGGGTAAACCGAGGTGCACAGGAAGCCGTTGCGGTAATCATCCGCTACGCCATGTTGTTTATCGGTTCGCTGGTGGTGCTGCAAATTTGGGGGCTAGACATCAGTTCCCTGGCAATTCTGGTCAGCGCCCTCGGGGTAGGAATCGGCTTTGGTTTGCAGGATATTGCCAAAAACTTCGGTAGCGGCTTGGTGTTAGTGTTTGAGCGTCCCATTCAAGTTGGAGATTTTATTGAAGTTGGTGAATTTCAAGGCAACGTCGAGCGCATCGGGGCACGCAGCACCCTAATTCGCACGCTCGATCAGATCTCGATCATTGTGCCAAACTCGCGTTTTTTAGAACAGGAAGTGATCAACTGGAGCCACGATAACCCTGTTTCTAGAATTCACCTGCCTGTCGGGGTAGCCTACGGCTCAGACATTGAAGCGGTGCGATCGGCGCTGTTAGAGTCGGCGCGAAATCATCCTAAAATTCTTTCAACTCCGCAGCCCCAAGTCTTTTTCAAAGAATTTGGCGACAGCAGCCTGAATTTTGAACTGCTGGTCTGGACAGCAGAACCCAGCAAGCAAGTTGTGATCAAAAGCGATCTCTATTTCCGCATGGAAGCTCTGCTACGTCAAAATCAGGTAGACATTCCCTTCCCCCAACGCGACCTGCACCTCCAAGTCGATCACCTGCCCCTGAAACTGTCCCCAAAAATGGAGCAGATGGTGCAGCAGTGGTTAGAGCGATCGCAGCTTTAAAGCTATTCAAGGGGTTGGATTTTCCATGCGCTTAATGCACAAAAAATTCAACCTCTCAAACAAACCTTCGTTTCTAAACTTTCCTGAAACGACTCCAGTTGCTTGGAGAAGTTATAGGGTGAAAGCAACTTCTTGGTATCGCAAGCTGGGTTTGCGATCGCTGGGTGGGAGTGGTGCGATCGCCTACTAGCCCGGGAAAAAGTCATAGAGGTAGAGCAAATGCGCCTTGTCTATTGGGGTTTGGCAATTGGCGGGTTCGTTCTGGTCGTTACTTGGTTGTGGGGAGCGCTCGTCGCGTTTTCCCTAATTCTTTTGCTCATTATTGGTTACGAGATTTGGCGACAGAGCCGTCCCTTAGCGCTATCAAATCGGTCCCGTAAAGCCAAGCTAGAAGACGGCTTAGTTGAGCGATCGCAGTCTGAAGTACCTCTACCCGATGCAGTTAAACTGACTGCAAAACCTGCTGGCAAGCTTCGGTTTCAACTGGTAGAAGAGAAATCAGTCAAGCACTCCAGCAGATCGGATTTTGATCAGCCCCTTAGTGCAATTCCTGCTCAATCTGCTGTAGGAGGCGATCGCACAGTCATTCAGGAGCCGCTGACACTGATCTCAGCTACAGAGGCAGATGCAATTGCAGAAGCAATTCAGAATTTTACTCAGGCCGAGTCAGACGCAGCTCTAGCCGATGCCCCTACCGTAATTGAGTCGCTCAACCAAATTCACTTTGCCGGGTCTGCTGAAGCAAACCCCAATGCAACGAGCTTGGCTGAAGAACCCACTGTTCTGCCAAAGGAGGAGAGCAAGCAGGCGATCGCCAAACCCTCCCGTCAGCCCAATCCCTGGGATGAACCTGTTACCACACCCGGTTTCCTCAATCCCCAAAGCAATCAGACCGTCATTCGTTCCCCAGCCACAAGCGAGCCAACTGTCGCTAGACCGTTCCAATCGCAGTCGGCAGATGAGCCGACCGTTGCCAGACCGTTCCAGCCTAATAGCTCCGCAGATGAAAAAACGGTAATTGGTCCCCCAAAGGCAAAAACTGGCAACAAGCCAACCATTGCCGCCCCGTTTCCAAGCCAAGACTTAAACAACGTCACTACCCCCAAGCCTGCTGATGGAAGCAGTCCTAATTCTCCATTAGCTAACCCTAAAATCTCCTCCTTAAAAAGTACCGATCCAGAAAAAATTACTGTAATTGGGCAAAACCAAAGTCCCAATCAGGAGGAGCAGACAACGCTTTAACGGATTGGGTCAAAGTCAAAAGTGACAAAAAATCATGATTAAAATAAGGGCGATTTACTACCAAACAGGTGAGTCTCAGGAAAAAATCCTAACACCAGAAACATTAACTCAGGGGGGTGGTCTAATCGGACGAAACCCAAACTGTGATCTGGTGCTAAATAGTCCTGAAGTGAGTCGAGTTCACGGTCGAGTTTTGTATCAGTCGGGGCAATACTATTACACCGATTTGGGCAGTACCGATGGCTCTCAGGTCAACGACCAGACAGTGCAGACCAACCAGAATTTTTTGCTTCAAACAGACGACATTATCCGCATTGGCGGGTTCATTCTACTCGTCAAAGAACTGGACTTACAGGCAGCAGCAATGAGTGGCTCAAAAGCAACTTTGATTGATGGTAGTGCTGCCAGTGTGTCATCCAATGCAAATCGGAACGCTGTGAGTCAACCTAATCCAGCGCAAAACGGTTTGCCTGATGATTCTTTGCCTCAAAATGACTCATCTGATGGTCTCTTCTATATTTCTCAAGGCAACCCTACTAGCTCAACACCTATTTCTGCGGCTGAGGCACCCGCAGTGCAGCGGCTAATGTTTAAGGTGGAAGAGTTAAAAGAAAAAGGTATTTTGAACCAGGGTTTTACAGAATGTGTTTTTCAAGGCAAAGTTCTGGTAGAAGGCATCTCTTTGGCTAAACGCTTGCGCGAAAAAGCAACTGATCTCTGGCAATCTGAACTTGACTCCGGCAAACTCTGCCTCCTAGTGGAATATCCTGAACATTTCACTCTTTGGCAAGAAAAAGAAGGATAAGATATTGGGCGTTGCTGAGTATTAGGCGATCACCCTTGCCGCAAAATCGGGAAAAGGCAGAAATCTCGACGATTACTTCATTGGCTGAACAGATTCCCAAATTCGCTTGAGTAGGTCATAAAAGGGAGCCCAGTCATCTTCAACGGTAATTGGTTCCCAAATTGCCTCAATTTCGGGTCTAAGTAAAATAGTGCTGGGATTGTGTTGTTGCAGCCGTTGGGCGATCGCCCCCATCTTTTCCTCCGGCAAAGCAGTGAGAATCTGATGATAGTGCGATCGCCACTGGTCAAAACAATCCATCACTGCATCAGATTGGGATTCACCTTCAGCAAAAATTAAGGCTTTATCGGTGCGCCAATCTGGTGAAAACTGTTGTCGTAACGCTAAAAAGAAGTCGTGATAACCAATTCGGGCTTCTTCTAACAGTTGCAAAGTGAGTTTAAGTAAGTGAGTGGCGACCCCTTGTGGGTATCTCTCCGAGATCGCCTCATCTAGTTCCTCTAATCCTTCAAAGCCCAACTTGTTCAGCATTCGCTGTAGATAGGCAGTGACATAATGTTGCTCAAACTGAGCTAGACCTGACTCCATTTCTGCGGGGCTGATCACTGCTTTTAGTGGTACTTGCAGCATTTCTAAATTCCAGCGGCAGATTGAAGGCTGATTGCTATAGCTGTAGCGACCAGCGTAATCAAAGTAAGCAGCAGTGAAGTGAGGAGCGTATTGATCAATAAAAGCGTAAGGACCGTAATCAAAACTTTCCCCAGTAATCGACATATTGTCTGTGTTGAGTACGGCATGACAAAAGCCCACAGACATCCATTCTGCAACCAGTTTTGCGACTCGCTGCACCAGTTCTGCATAGAAATGAGCGTACTGGTCAGGTTGGTTCCACAGATGCGGATAGTAGTACTGAATCACATGATTCAGCAGCCTTTGGGTGAGATCAGGACGACCCAGGTGATGGAGTCGTTCAAAGGTGCCAAAGCGAATGTGCGATCGCGAAAATCTCACCATTACTGAAGATCTCGTAGGAGACGGCTCATCTCCTCGCCAGAGTGCTTCCCCGGTTTCAATCAAGCTGAGGCAACGAGAAGTACGGACACCCAAAACATTTAGCATTTCGGATGCCAGCACTTCTCGTACACCCCCTTTGAGTGTGAGTCTGCCATCCCCACCCCTGGAGTAAGGCGTTGTGCCAGAACCTTTAGTGCCAAAATCGTACAGTTCACCGTCTACACCACGTACCTGCCCGTACAGGAAGCCTCTGCCATCGCCCAAAAACGGATTGTACTCACCAAACTGATAGCCGTGGTAGCGCAGCGCTAGCGGCAGTTGCTGCGCCTGAAAATGTCCAAAAGCCTGGATAAAATCTGCATCCGTAACCGACTTTGGATCAAGTCTTAGTTTAGGCAACACCTGATCATTACGAAAGCGAAGAATGTGACGGGGAAACTCCGCTGCTGAGACAATATCAAAATAATCGTCTCCCAGATTTTCTAGGGCCGGCTCATAGTTGAGCGATAGAAAAGGATTTGGAGAACTCGTCCGGTCAAGGGCTTCAGGGAACATGGTTACTGCTAGAACACCTACTTCATCTTCTCATCTTAGAAGGAAGTCCTGGTTCGCATAAACGTCTGGTCGCGATAGAGGTCTAACTGTTTGATTTTTGCTCGTAGTACTCAGAGATGTGTTCGTAGACATCCTGAGGAAATTGGAGGTCTTTGTAGACATTACAAGCATCAGGATCATCGGAATCAGGACAGATCTGAAAATCCTGATTTTTTTGCCATTCCAAAATGCGATCGCGTTTGGGTGGGTTGTAGTCCTTGCCCTGCACCTGCTGGTAGAGCGATCGCGCCTCTCGTTCATCACAGTCTGGATCCTTTTGAAGGTAAGTCACCAGTTCTTCTTCTGACATGAAGTGACGCGCCACCATAGCAAACGTCAGCCTGCCATAATGCCCGATATCCTGCTTTTGGTCGAGCGCCTCTAGCAAGTGCGCCATTACATCACTTTTACGGAGTTCCTTAACTGCCATAATGCACTTCCTTACTAAGCTGTGACTTCAGTACAGGGGAGTTAAAGCGATCCAAGAGCGCTTTAAATCTGACCTGAAACTATTACCCTTCCTTTGTAAAACACTGCTTAAAAGGTGCCGTCTATCTTCAGAAGGCTGTTTGTAGAACAAAAGTACTCATTCTGGCAGGTTGCCCGGGCAGAATTACCCGTTTACCTCGGAGCGGATATGTTTGCAGAAGCAGTCCCAGCCATCTCGGTACTCGACAGATTCAAGGAGTCAACTTGCTCAAGATCTGGTTCAGCCATCTGCAAATGCCTCTCTAAAAGAGCCAGATTTCGCACATTTGCTTTGTAATAAGCGTCAAACAAGTCACCCAGAAGGGGCACTGAACCCACCACTGCCTCTAAGACAATGTTGGCAATCATTTGGCCTAGCACCTCCGAAGGAAGCTGAAAGCGCCGCGCCAGAAAAATAATATAAGCCGAAAATGCAGTTGTAACTATATCTCCTGCACCAGGAACCAGACCTAAAATAGGATCTAGCCCAATTCGAAAGTTAATAAAAGGAATGCGAATGGCAGTATCCATCAATCGACTCAGCTTACGAATGCGATTGAGGGTAGCAAGCCGTTCTACAGCATTTAAACTTGATGTATTCATGTCAAAGTAATATTCATATATTTATACGTCTAAAAGCTTGACATAGTTATTAGAAAGCAGCTTGTACCGTGAGAAGTATGTTTTAGGGAAATTTTGCCTATTCCAGGTTATATTTATTGACTCGATCGCTGTAGAATTCATTCCATTCGTGACCACTCACAGGATTACTCACAAGATTTATTGCAATGCCAAAAGCACAAGATAAAGACAATTCAGGTATGAATAGACCGTTGAGTTGGCTAGGCGTTCTTTTAATTGCAGTTGTCAGCGGTTTGATTGTACGAGTCTTGGGTGATCCTATTGTTGAAGTTACGTCACCAAACCTAGAAGAATTTTTTGAGGATGTAGAGGAGTTTTTTGAAGATCCTAAAGACTTTTTTGAAGACCTGAATCGGTAGATTTGCTTTAGAGCCTATCCTTTGAGCGATGAATTTTGCCTCATTTCAGACATACGCTCTCAGGGTGGCAATCTAAGCGGAGAAATGAATTATGGCTAACTTAGTAGAAGTTGCTACTGAAGCAGGTTCTTTTGGGACATTGATTACAGCAGTCGAACGTGCTGGTCTTGTAGATATTCTCAAAGGTGAAGGTCCTTACACTGTGCTTGCGCCAACCGATGACGCATTTAACAAGCTCCCAGCAGAAACGTTAGAATCCTGGCTTCAAGATCCTCATAAGCTAAAGCAGGTGTTGTTATATCACGTCATCTCAGGCGATGTGCGATCGGATGACTTGGCTGAAATCGATGAAGCCCCGACCCTAGAAGGTTCAGTGGTATCCGTTGAGCAGGGAGACGGCGTTCACGTAAATGAGGCGAAGGTACTGCAAACTGATATCCTGACTGACAATGGTGTGATTCATGTCATTGACACTGTTTTAACGCCAGCACTTTTGGTGTAGAAAAGGTGTAAAAAAGAGAGGCGATCGCCCTAATCACCTGACAAATCTTCTGATGTAGGTTGGGTGGAGCAGAGCGTAACCCAACACTCACCTAGATTTCGTTGGGTTCCGCATTCGCTTCACCCAACCTACGACATACCCATAGTCTTGGGAGTTTTGTCAGTTAACTAGGTGATCGCCCTCAAGCCTTCACTGGAAAGGGCGATCGCTTGGTATACAGTGTTGGAACCCTAATTTAGCGGCAAAAAACTTAAATCATTAAGCAACTTCTCTACAGCATTGCTGTCCAATACGAACCGTCAAGTTTTTACAGTCGGCGCAGCTTCGTTGCTCAAGGGTGATAAGATAAGCAGTCAAGCTAGGGGTGCCTGAGTTTCTCAGGCTGAGATTACACCCTTAGAACCTGAGTCTGGCTAGCACCAGCGGAGGGAAGCTGTTTATTTTGAGGAACCTCATATGCGGACTGAATGGATCGCCAAGCGGCGCGGACAAGGCAATGTGTCTCAGATGCACTATGCCCGTCAAGGTGTAATCACAGAAGAGATGCACTATGTGGCACGGCGCGAAAACCTGCCTGCCGACCTAATTCAAGCGGAAGTGGCGCGGGGGCGAATGATTATTCCCGCTAACATTAACCACACGAATCTGGAGCCGATGGCGATCGGCATTGCTTCTCGTTGCAAAGTGAATGCCAACATTGGCGCATCCCCCAACTCTTCCGACCTGCAAGAAGAGGTCAACAAGCTTAAACTAGCGGTCAAGTATGGCGCAGATACCGTGATGGATTTGTCCACGGGTGGGGGCAATCTAGACGAAATTCGCACTGCTATCATTAATGCCTCACCCGTACCAATCGGCACCGTTCCGGTCTATCAGGCGCTAGAAAGTGTGCATGGCACCATTGAAAACCTCACGCCTGATGACTTCCTGCACATCATTGAAAAACATGCTCAGCAGGGGGTGGACTACCAAACGATCCATGCAGGCATTTTGATCGAGCATTTACCCCTGGTGAGAGGGAGGCTGACAGGCATTGTTTCACGAGGCGGTGGTATTCTGGCTCGTTGGATGCTACATCACCATAAGCAAAACCCACTCTACACTCACTTTCAGGACATCATTGAGATTTTCAAAAGATATGATGTTTCGTTTAGTCTGGGTGATTCCTTGCGTCCGGGCTGCGCTCACGACGCATCAGACGCGGCCCAGTTAGCAGAGCTGAAAACTTTGGGGCAGCTTACCCGCAAAGCCTGGGAAGATGACGTACAGGTTATGGTGGAAGGCCCAGGACATGTACCGATGGATCAGATCGAGTTCAATGTCCGCAAACAGATGGAAGAATGTTCAGAAGCACCTTTCTATGTGTTGGGACCACTGGTAACGGATATTGCGCCAGGATATGACCACATCACCTCAGCGATTGGAGCGGCGATCGCCGGTTGGCACGGTACAGCAATGCTTTGCTATGTCACACCCAAAGAACACCTCGGCTTACCCGATGCCGAGGACGTGCGAAATGGGTTAATCGCTTACAAAATTGCGGCTCATGCAGCAGACATTGCGCGTCATCGACCAGGGGCACGCGATCGCGATGATGAGCTTTCGATCGCACGCTATAACTTTGATTGGAATCGCCAGTTTGAGCTGTCGCTCGACCCTGAGCGGGCACGGGAATACCATGACGAAACATTACCCGCTGATATTTACAAAACGGCTGAGTTTTGTTCGATGTGTGGTCCAAAGTTTTGCCCCATGCAAACCAAAGTCGATGCAGAAGCGCTAACTGAGCTAGAAAAGTTTCTGGCGAAGGAAAGCGTTGGCAGCGGTGTGTAACGATTTTTGAGAATCAGGGGCTTAGTCCCCTGATTCGGACCGAAAACCGGGATTAATTAGAATGCAAACCCTCGTCCGGAATTACGTTCAGTAATTTGGAATCTATCGGGGGTAATATTTCTTTCATCTTCCCGAACCCGTCATGCAATATCCTCTCGAACTAACTTTTAAGATCTGGACGCTAGCTCCCACCATTTCAGTCACAGATGCTCAAGGCAACTTGGTCTTATACGTTAGACAAAAGCTGTTTAAGTTCAAGGAACACATCACTGTCTTTTCGGATGCTCAACAGACCCATTCGAAATTCACGATCAAAGCCGATCGCATCATTGATTTTTCCGCTCGTTATAACTTTGCTGATCAGGATGGAGCCTATCTAGGCAGCGTCAAGCGTCGAGGTCTGCGGTCACTCTGGCGCGCCAGATATGACATTTTTGATGGTGATGCAAGCAGCCTGATGATTCAAGAAGAAAATCCCTGGGTCAAAATTTGGGACAGCTTGTTTCAGGAAATTCCAATCCTGGGAGCGCTCAGTGGCTATGTATTTCACCCCAAATATCTGGTCAGCCGTCCCGATGGTCAAGTGGTGATGCGTTTGGAAAAGCTACCTTCATTCTTCTCAAGAAAGTTTGTATTAAAACCAGTTGATCAAATGAGCGATCGCGAAGAAGCTCAAGCTTTACTCAGCTTGCTCATGATGATTCTGCTAGAACGCGCTCGCGGTTAAATTAGCTATACATCTTAAAGGAGAAGGGAGACAGGACTGGGTTCTGCCTCCCTTCTTTAACTGAAGTGTCTACTACCAATTTCAAAATCTACAGATAGAAAGGCACCCCGCTGAGCGGGGTGCCTTTCTATCTGTAGCCTCTTAAGGATTAGCGAGCAATGTCTCCAGGTGGAGGCTGCAAATAGGGTGAAATGTTGGGCGCAATCTCACAGGCTGTGGCCTGGTTGATTTGAACGTAGCTAATACCGTCTCTACGATTCAGCACATTGATGCAGCGTCTGGTGCTGACTTGGAGTTGATCTTCGTTTCCCAATGCGACAAACACGAGCGCTTCATACTCTACGGTGCCGTCGGGCGTAAATGTGAGTGAGTTGTTGGAAGAGTCTGGAATGGTGAAAATTAGCCGATCTGCTGGAATATTGGGAGACAGCGTTTTCCATTCTCGTGGTTCTGTCGTGTAGGGTGACTGTGCAACCTGAATTCCTGTATCAGTTTTCCGAAAGTGAACCGTGTAGTTGTAGCCTTCCGAAATAGCTTGCTGCTGCGCTTCCTTGAGTGATTGACGAATTTGTTCGGCTAGAAGGTTGACTCGGGTTTGATTAACCAGACTGATGAAGTTAGGGATAGCGATCGCTGCCAAAATTCCCATCACGCAAATGACGACCAGCAGTTCAATCAAGGTGAATCCCTGACTGAAGTGCTGAGATAGGCGATCGCTCCTCTCAGAAACTCGCAACTGACGAAGTTTCATCATCTCCCTCCATCCGTTGCCAGACGCTGCAAATCGTGTGGCGCAGGTGGTTGAATGCTAGGTTGATCCCTTTCACGAGTAGAACGGGTAGACGATTGACCTGACTGAATTCCTGGTTGAGTTTTCGGCTGAGCGTCTTCCTGAATCGTTGTGAGATATTGCTCAGCCTGCTGAAGCCACTGTCTTTGGTCAGGGTGCATCCGAGATGCATAACGGCGGCAAGACTCCCAGTTGGTCACCACTTCAGGCGATCCCTGAACTTCTGCCAACTGTGCCATTAAGCAATAGGCAGAGGCTTCTTCATCATTAAGCTGAATTGCCGCATTTAGGTAAGATGCTGCCTCAGTGTAATTCGCTTGGGTTAAGTAAGCCCAGCCCAGATTTTTGAGCATGGAATACCGAATAGTATCATTTTGCTCTAGTTTCAATCCTGCTTGCAGCAGCGAAATTGCCTGCTCTGGCTGCCCTGCTAAAATGTCAAGCCGAGCCAGGTTGCTGTATGCCTCTGGTAACCCTGCCTGCTGAGCAGTTTCGTAAGCCGTGCGAGCTTGCTCAAGGTCGCCTAGCTGCTCATAGTTACGTCCTAAGTGGAAGTAGGCTTCTGGATAATCGGGTTTGAGGGCGATCGCCCGCTCCAACTCAACTTGAGCCAGATACAGTTCTTCTGCGATCTGGTGCGTGATGCCACGCTCATGGTAGACCGTTGCCATCCGCATGGCTCCCCACTGCCAGGTGACCCCACCCAGACCCAGGGCGATCGCCACTCCGGGTACTGCCAACGCCAAGCGCAGCTTTTTCAACCCAGCGCGTTTAGGAGGCAGCAGCGCTGTTTCCTGCTCATGATCTTGCTTCTGAGGATAATCCTGAAGGTCATATCCCTGCTCGATCGCATCCAGGCGTTGCCAGATTGCGTCTGTGTTTGGCGGTCGCTTACCTACCGTTGGAGCCATTAAATGGTCAATTAGGTCAGCCAACGGAGTACTAATGGAGGGAGCCTGATCCCGCCAACGCAGTTCGCCCGTGTAGAGGTCAGCGTCTAATTCCAGTGGATGCTTGCCTGTTAGCAGGTGTACCAAGGTGCGTCCCAGCGCAAAAAAGTCAGACTGCGGCAAAGGTCTGCCATCGATCTGCTCCGGCGGGGCATAGCCAGGGGAACAAATGCCGGTCAGAGCTTGCCCGCCGCCTACCTTGACTAACATGGTAGGCGTTACTTCCCGCACCGCACCAAAGTCAATCAGCACAAGCTGACCATTGGGACGGCAGATGATGTTAGACGGCTTAATGTCGCGGTGAAAGCACTGCTGCACTGAGTTGTTGTGCAGTACGCCAAGAATGTCAACCAGTTGTTTTAACCAGGCGATCGCCTGAGCTTGAGTCACAGTCCGGCGCAGCTTGCCGCGTGAGTTAGCCCAAGAATTGAGGTCAACCCCTTCGATAAACTCCATGACCAGGCAATGCAGCGTTTCAGCGCCAGCGCCGGGTCGGAACTGAAAGGATTCTTCCTCTACCTTAGGAATTCCGGGATGACGAAGCTGGCGTAATACTTTTGCTTCTCGCTGAAATAGCTTGGCGGCGATCGGCGACTGGTTTAGCAAGACCTTGAGAACTTTTTGCGTTTCAGGCTTGCCTGCCTTTATGTTCAGCGTGTCCTCAATCAAGTAAGTTTTGCCAAAGCCACCTTCGCCGACCTGCCGCTTGACGCGATATCGATTTTGCAACAGCAAGGTTGAATTGCAATGACGACAAACCGTAGCTGATGCACTATCGGGATCAGCCGGATTGGGGCAAGTCGGGTTAACGCAGTAATGAGGTTTAGGTCTCAACGTCAATTAAGTCAAAGAATTTCAAAGTTTGAATTAAATTGATTTATAAATAGAAGCCTTCCCTATTTCCATCGGAGTACACCATTAGGAGGATAAACTCATAGATCAGTTTAACCCCCTACCTGGAATTATGGGCTTCCCTCAAAAGGTTCAGAATGATGTTTCTCTAAATCTTCATAAGTAGCTTCGCATTCACCCGTATGGGTGAGGCACTTGACCAGTCGTTCCTCTCAATGTCCCAGAGAACTTTATAGTCGAAATATTAATATTCAAAATAAAAAAATGCCTTCTATTCCCAAAGCAATTGTTAAGTCAGGATATAAGGCTCAGTCAGATGACACTAGCGTTGATGCAGATGTGTTGATATTCAATTTATTGCGGCGGCTGAGTTTTGAGGACAAAGCTGAACAAGTCCAGAAAACTGACTGAGCAATCCGTCAAATATGGATTGCCAGTGCCGAAGATATTATCTTGCAAAAGTTGGCTTGACGAAGAAACAGCGATTTAGAAAAACAGTGGCGAGACGTTTTAGGTGTCCTTAAGCTTCAAGGTGAAAGGCTGGATTTTGGCTATTTGGAGCAGTGGGCACAGACTCTTAACTTATCGGAGGATTTAATGATGGCATTGGATCAAGCAGGACTTTGATAGGGTTAGAGAAACAGGGTTAGAGATGATTACGATTTACAGCGACGAGCATCGTTATCAAAACGCCACGGCAGAACTTATTGATGGCAAGTTTTTACCCCCGTTTGAGATGCCAAAACGGGCAGAAATGCTGCTTGAACAGGTGCGATCGGCAAATCTGGGTGAGGTACTGCCACCTGAGGAGTTTGGGCTTGAGCCAATCTTGCAAGTCCATGATCAGCAGTTTGTCTCCTTTTTGAGTACGGCGTGGGGTGAGTGGGTGGCAGCTCACGGAGATTATGATGCGTTGCCGCTAAATTGGGCAACGCGAACGATGCGTCAAGACCGCATTCCAGAAGCCATTGATGGCAAACTGAGCTATTACTCCTTTGATGCAGGTACGCCCATCACTGCCGGAACCTGGAGAGCAATCCGCGCCTCTGCCAATGTGGCGTTAACCGGACAAAAGCGGGTGGCGAATGGAGAACAGGCTGTTTTTGCGCTCTGCCGTCCACCTGGACATCATGCAGGACGTGACCTCTATGGAGGCTACTGTTTTTTAAACAATGCGGCGATCGCTGCTCAAGCTTTTCGAGACGCAGGTGCGGAGCGGGTTGCGGTGTTGGACATTGATTATCATCACGGCAATGGCACCCAGTCCATCTTTTACGATCGTGCTGACATTTTCTTCCTCTCTCTCCATGCTCATCCCAAAGATGAGTATCCCTACTTTTTAGGCTATGAAGATGAAATCGGTGTAGGGCAAGGTGAAGGATTTAACCGCAACTATCCGATGCCTTGGGGAACGGATTGGGGAACTTATCAGAACGCGCTTGCAGATGCGGTTAATCACATTGGTAACTATGCTCCAGATGTTGTGGTTATATCGCTCGGGGTTGACACATTTGAGCATGATCCTATCTCAAAGTTTCGCCTAAAACAGGACGACTATCAGCGAATTGGGGAGGCGATCGCCCATCTTGGTAAACCAACCTTGTTTGTGATGGAAGGGGGGTATGCAGTAGCCGAGATTGGCATCAACGCGGTTAATGTGTTGTCTGGGTTTGAAGCGGCATAATCTGGCAGTGCACTTCAGTTGGCATCTAAACAGCAAAGTCTAACAGAGGGGAGAGGTCTCGCAGCTTATAATTCCGCTACCCTGCACTTACAGCAAAAACTCGTGGGCGCTTCAGCGAGATTCTTTATGAACCATTCCAATTCTTCTAACCCCAATTCTGTTTCTGGCAGTGACAAAGCCGAAACTGCTAAAACAAAACGGGCAGCAGCAGCAGCAACGGCAGCCGTGACAGAGGTTATGTCACCCGAGACGGCGGTTGTTGATGAGCCGCCACCGAAACCCAATTACCCCCTATATCGAGTTCATCCAGGGGAGCCATTTCATCTTGCTGATATTGACCCAGACACTGCGGAGTCTTATCAGGGTAAGAAGGATGTCGAAGCAGAACTCGAATATCAAAGAGAACGCTTGCAGAAGCTACAGGAACGGCTGTTTGCAGAACAACAGCGTAGTTTGTTGATTGTGCTGCAAGCAATGGATACAGGTGGCAAAGACGGCACAATCAAACATGTGTTTCAGGGGATTAATCCTCAAGGCTGTCAGGTCTGGTCGTTTAAGCAGCCCAGTGTAGAAGAACTTAGCCATGACTTTCTCTGGCGCTATCATCAGCGAACTCCACCTCGCGGTATGATCACCATTTTTAATCGATCGCACTATGAGGATGTATTAATTGTTCGAGTCAAAGATTTAGTACCAGAAAACGTTTGGCGTAAGCGCTATCAGTTGATTAATGAGTTTGAACACATGCTCACACTTAATCACATCATGGTGGTTAAGTTCTTTCTCCACATTTCTAAGAATGAGCAAAAAAAGAGGTTGGAGAGTCGCTTAAACAATCCAGATAAGCGCTGGAAGTTTTCCTTTAGTGACATTAAAGAACGTCAGTTTTGGGATGATTATCAGCTTGCTTTTGAGGAGGCTATTACAAATTGCTCAACTGACTACGCGCCCTGGTATGTAGTGCCTGCTAATAAAAAGTGGTATCGCAACCTGGTTGTAGCAAGGGCGATCGCTGACACCCTTGAAGCGATGAATCCTCAGTATCCAGCAGAGACAGAAGCATTGGATAATGTGAAAATTCCAGAATAGATAGCCCATAGCGTTAGTCACTACGAACCAACCCAGCAAGCTCTACCGCCTCTGGGAACGTTCTCTCAATCAAACGCAGCAAGAGCAACCCAAAATTGCTTCTGTGTTCCAGGAATTCGTCATTCGCTTGCGTGCCGATCGCCTGCTGTATGCCTATGAAGAAATTGAGCCGTTGCTGTAGCCACCACTTCAGGGAACCAGGGTTTTTAGCGGATTAGATGCAATGTACATCTAATGCCCCATGACCTTCCGGATCACCCTGCCAATGAGTGCAAGATCTGAGGTGACACCCTGTAGAAACCCATACCCGGCAATCGAAACAAGATTCCAGGTAATTATTTCCATGCGCTTTTCAACTTTTGTATTTTGCACACTTACACTGATTACCGCTCAAGCGATTACGCGACGGGCGATCGCTACCCCTGCCCCTGCTCTGGAGGAAACCAAAGAAAGTCCGGTTAGTGTTGCAAATGATGCAAAACCTGAACTTAGCCCAGTCACTACTCCGCCTGAAGTAGAGCCTGTTAAACCTTTTGCACATCGAGAGGTTGCCCACAGTGTAACAGGCGATCGCCCTACCTCAGCACCGACAGCCCCTGAGCCAGATGCCAAGGTTGAAATAGCTTTACCGACACCAGAACCAGAACTAGAACCAGAACCTATCGGCAGTGTCGAAGTTGCAGCCGTTTCCCCTGAATGGACAGCAATTGCACCGCAAAATTCAGTGGAATGGTCTCGTCCTAACTTTGCCCCCTTTGAACCAATCCGTGAAGAACAAAATTTCCAGGTGCCAACTCCTGAAGAACCAATAGTTGTACCAGTAGTCGTACCGGAAAACGAACCGGTTCAACTACCAGACCTGGAATCAGATCAAGTTGAATCTGAGGTTGCACCGCAGATGGAACCGGATGCTGCGCCAGAAGGTGAACCTGCTCAACTACTGAACGCTGAACCGGGAATCGAAGTCGATGCCGAGTCAGGAATTGAAATAGAGGTGCAAGCGCCCCCTAACCCAGCTAGTTTAGACACTTTAGAAGAATTTGCCCCACCTCCCAATCCTTTAACCAGACCCACCTTTCCTGAAGAAGTGGAAGTGGGAGAAGCTGTGCCAATCACCCTGGAGCAGGCGATCGCCCTAGCACAGCGTCACAACCTTGACCTGCAAACCGCTCAACTAGAGCTAGAACGCACTGAGGCGGAACTGCGTGAAGCTCAAGCAGCTAACTTGCCTCGACTGACGGCTGGCGCTGACCTCACCCTGCAGCAAAGCCAGAGATCCTCTGGTCTTCCCGAAGAGTTAGAAGCTGCACTAGGAATTGAAAGTGGCAATAACTCTTCCACAGCAGCAGTATTGGGCGGTTCCGTAGAACTGAACTATGACATCTTTACATCAGGTCGGCGATCGGCTCAAATCAGTGCGGGTGAGCGGCGAGTGCGGCTTCAGCAGCTCCAGGTAGAAGTTACTTCAGAAGCCACTGTGTTAGACGTGGTGAACGACTACTATGACCTTCAGGAAGCTGATGAGCAGGTGAGAATTGCCCGTGCCTCGCTAGCAGAAACGGAATCTAGCCTGCGAGACGCAACGGCTTTAGAGCAGGCTGGCATTGGTACCCGATTTGAGCAGCTTCAGGCTCAAGTAGATGTCGCGAACGCCCAGCAAGACCTGGTCGAAGCGTTGAGTCAGCAGGAAGTTTCTCGTCGTCAATTGCGACAGCGACTTGGCATTGCTGAGTCGGTGAATGTAGCGGCGGCTGATCCCGTTCGGGTCGCAGGAGACTGGTTACCCAATCTTGAAGAAAGCATCGTTCTCGCTTACCAAAACCGGGCGGAGCTAGAGCAGCAGTTGGTACAGCGCGAGATTAGCCAGCAACAGCGACGAGCAGCGTTATCGGAGTTAGGACCGCAAGTTTCAGCTTTTGCTAGCTATGGGGTGCAGGACACACTCAACCAGGAAGGTGGGCTGGATGATACTTATCAGCTAGGTTTGCGAATGAACATGAACCTGTTTGATGGTGGAGCAACTAGAGCTAGAGCCGCACAGGAGGAAGCCAATGTGGCGATCGCCGAAACCCAATTTGCCAACGTGCGTAACCAGGTGCGGCTTGAAGTCGAGCAAGCCTACTTTACCCTCCAGTCCAGCTTTGAGAATACGCGCACAGCCACTCAAGCCGTAGACTTTGCCACCGAAGCCCTGCGCCTAGCTAGACTGCGCTATCGGGCAGGAGTCGGCACCCAAACTGAAGTCCTGCAAGCGCAATCCGATCTCACTCAGGCAGAGGTCAATTTGCTGCAAGCAATTCTCGGCTACAATCGCTCCCTAGCCTCGCTGCAGCGGGCAGTTGGCAGCTTCTCGGAGGTGTGAGGAGGAAGTAGAAGGGAATCGGTAAGGGTTCATCGAATTCCTCCACCCGATTGACTGACAAATCTTCTGATGTATGTTGGGTGGAGCAAGGCGGAACCCAACTCCTGCCGCGATTCTGTTGGGTTTCGCGATGCCTCACCCAACATACGACTTAACAGACACAGAAACTTGCTGGCCCTTGCTGTTTAAAGCTTGATCTGGTAACTCTTCTGAAAGTGCCCAAATTTTTGGGCAGCTTTTGGAATTGACCTGTTGCTGTTGAGTGGTGTTAAGTTGCACAGCGTATGAATTTTTCTGACTCCAGGCTGTTGGTATTGCTAGCTGCAAGTTCTTTGATTGCCATGACTGGGGCAATCTTAGCTCCCATCTTGCCGGAAATGGCAAACAGCCTCCATTTTGAAACGGCCCAAGCTGGCAACCTGATCAGTTTTCACTTTCTGACCTTAGCAATCTTTACGCCATTGCTTGGAATTTTGGCTGACCGAATTGGACAAATTCGGCTGCTGCTACCGTCTCTGGTCTGCTACGCCGTCTTTGGCATATCAGGAGTATTAATGCACAGTTTCACACCGCTGTTGGCAACACGGGCCCTGTTAGGGATCGCCAATGGCGGTATTGCAGCGGCAGGGTTGGGGTTAGTTAGCAAGCTTTACCAAGGTGAAGCACGGGCACAGGCGATCGCCTATGTCGCTACCACTTTAACCCTGGCTAACATTGTCTATCCGTTGATTGCAGGCTGGATTGGCACAATCGACTGGCACTTTGTCTTTGGGTTATACGGATTGGGAATTCCACTGGCGCTATGGGCTGCTGTTGTGTTTTATGGCAGTCGCCAATCTACTGGTTTGAATGTTGAAGCTCTGTCTACCCAAAAGGATACCGAGAAATCTTCAGCAGAATCTTCCCAAAATGCTACGGTGTCGGAAGTTGCCACACCCGCTCAGCTATTTCGTCAACCTCAAATCTTGAAACTGTTGCTGTGTTTAGCGTTGGTGTCAGCCAGCGTGTATGCCCTGATCGTCTATTTGCCGATCTATATGAAAACGGATATGAGCAGCAATACCGTTTCAATTGGCATTGTGTTAGCGACGAAGGCAGGTGGCGCAGCGCTAGTTTCTGCCTTTCTGGTGCGACGTTTGGTCAAACAAATTGGTGAAAGTTGGACGATCATTCTAGGGGCTGTAACCATGTCACTCACTTTGGCGACAATGCCTTACCTGCACCAGATGCAAACTTTGCTCCCCGTCGCGATTTTGTTTGGTTTTGGCTTCGGCATCGTTGTACCAACGCTCTACAGTAGCTTAGCTGAGCTAGCGCCTGGCAACCTACAGTCAACTGTCCTGGCAACTGGAACAGGCGTGAGTTTTCTGGCACAGTTCCTATCTCCCATTCTGTTGGGGTTTGTCTTCACCCATTCCAATCTCCCAACAGTGTTCTATACCACTGCACTGGTAGCGCTAACTGTAGGCTTGTTGAACCTTCTTCCCAAGCGCAGTTTGGTACCCGCAGAAGAATAAACCTTTTGCATGAATGCTAGCGTTTGAAGGATGTTCGAAAAGCCTGTTCTGTAACCTAGAGAAATTGTAGGGGCATAGCATTCGGTAGGTAAACTTTGGAATAGACCAAAAATTCTTGCCCGAATGCTATGCCCCACCAAAATATACGCTACTCTGCAAACACTCTCTTAAAAACCCTCTAACAATCAGAAGGTCTTGAAGCACAACCCCTATGTTTACTCCTGTTTCTGTTGCTCCGCTGAGCTTTCACTAGGACGCTCTGTCGCAGCAGGGTTAATCTCTGTTCCCTGCTCATCAAAGGGATATCCTTCGCCTTCATCTAAAAGGTTCTCTGGATCTCCTACAAGGTTTGCAGCAGAATCAATCTGACTATTGTCATGACTGTGTTTCGTTCCACCGCCTTTGTGACTAGCATGACCACCGGGCATAATTTTCTCCTTAAATTTGTTGATCGATTAAGTGTTGTAAGTTTTGCTGATTCCAGGGATATTAATGGTTGAACTAAGCCGCTTTCTGAGCATTAGCGGATACTCCAACTCGGTCGAGCACTGTAGGCTTTACGAATCCGTAGTAGTAAGCAATACCGGCAAGAATTGCATTAAACCAAACGTTGTTGCCAAACAGGGGTGCAATGCCAAAGAAAGTGTTGGTGAAAGGAATTATCCCTAGAATGGCATGTGCGGCATACACAAAAGCGAAAATTTGGTTGAAGGTGATTGAGCCACCTAGACTGGTAAAAGCAGCAATTCCCCAAAGTCCAACCAAAACTCCAATAGCGTTGTGGAAGTAGTTGGTTGGAAAGATGCCAAATAGATTGCCATAACCGCTAGCGAAGGAGACATCCGCAGGCGGAGCGACAAAAGCAGGCACAAAACCCGCTAATCCTAATAGCAGGAAAAGAATGCCCAAACTTAGCGCACAGTAGCGAACTTGCATGTTGTCAGATGATGCTTGCATAGTAATGTCTTTTCCAAAATGAACTGTATTGAATGGCGTAGCAATAGCACTTAATTGAACTGCTAGCTACTCACTTAACATTCAAGACCAGTTTCAAAAGCCTAACTTCATTCTTAAAGTCAGTTCCGGCTATGTCCAAAGAGGAGTTCATGATGAATTTGTTTTGTGATGTTCATCTCTTACGCTAAGTCTAGAAAAGATGAACATGCTACGCAGGCAGAGTTCTTAGTCTCAAGATGCTGTTGGGTATCATCTTGTTTCTCTTATACCTCTCCTATTAGACAGGTACTTGGATGAATATAACGGCTCGTGAGTTAGAGGAGAGATAACTTTCAATTCCTTAAGATGGTGCTTCCATGGGCGTTTCCCAGGCTCCTCATCTACCCTACATGCGCTTTACTGCCTGGAAGCCGGAGTTCTCAGATTAAAGGAAGGATGCAGATGAAAGTTCCACCAGAAATTACCTACCGAGGCGTTGACAAGACTGAGGCGATCGCCTCTCTAATCGATGAGAAACTAAACAAATTGGAGCAGGTCTGTAATTACATCAGTAGTTGCCATATTGCAGTTGAAAAAGTACATGACCACCCTCGCGGTGGATCTCCTTATCGAGTTCGACTCGATATGACCGTTCCTCCCAGCCATGAGCTGGTCGCAGAGAGTAATCCCACTCTCGGAGAGCGCAATCAGTATCCTGAACTCGATACGGTAATTCGAGATGCATTTAGCAAAGCTTGGCGACAGCTTAGAGATTTAGCAAGACAGCAGCGGGAGCATGATACTGCTGGAGTAAGCGACGAAGTCCAAGATACTACTGCTCTTGTCACCAAATTATTCAAAGAGCAGAACTATGGCTTTCTCAAAACTCTTGGAGGAGAAGATATCTATTTCAATTGCGACAGTGTACTACACAATGATTTCGATCGCCTTGAGATAGGGACAGGTGTTCGGTTTGAAGCCATAGAGAGTGAAGAGGGATTGCTCCACGCGACAACAATTCAAATTGTCGATAAGCCCGGGGCAAGTGTTGGAAAGTCAGAAGAGACACCGATTGAGCCGCCCCTAGGTTGGGAGTAGTCTGAACAGCGAATCAAATTGAACAAATCAGGAGTTTTCCTTTGACAACTCCTGATTTCGCCAAATAGAAACAATATCGGGTTAAACAGATTTCACGACACATCAATTTCTATAAGACTGTAAGGGCGCACTGCGGTGCGCTCCTACCCATATCTGTAACATTCTCAGATTAAATTGGTATAGGAAGGAAACGATGAAGAAAAATGACTTGGAATACTACGATTTAAACGCTGAGAAATGGTGGAAGAACGGCGAAACCTTACATTTGTCAAATCACTTCAATCAAACAAGGTTTGAGTTTGCCGCTAGCTACATTCCAAACTGGAAAAATCTTAAAGTTCTAGACGTTGGCTGTGGAGGGGGATTAGCTTGTGAAGCTTTAGCCAAACTGGGCGCTGAGGTATCAGGAATCGATCTGTCTGAGAACTCAATTAAAGTTGCAAAAGAGCACGCAAGCCAAAGTCAACTTGAAATCGATTATCAACAAGGATCTGCCGAAGTCCTGCCCTATAGTAGTCATACCTTTGATGTGGTGTTATGCTTTGATGTGCTAGAACACGTATCAAACCTAGAAAAGGTGCTTTCAGAAGTTCATAGAGTCCTATCCCAGGGCGGAGTATTTCTATTTGATACAATTAACAGAACTTTTAAGTCAAAATTGGTGATGATTTGGCTTCTAGAGGATGTTCTAAACCAGATACCCCGTGGACTTCATGATTGGAACAAATTTATTAAGCCTGATGAGTTGAATTTGATGCTGAGAGAGAAGCATTTTTCTAATATTGAGGTTAAAGGATTTGATGTTACTAATGGGATGAACTTTGGAGTTCTTAAAGACATTCTTCTCAAGGGATTGAGTACTCGGAGTGAAGGTGGAGAAGCAGATTTGTTTAAGATTCAAATTAACCGAGATACTTCTATGTGCTATATCGGCAAAGCCGACAAGCTTCTATAAACTGTACTTTTCCTAGGTTCAAATAGCAAGCCTGCGGTATCAAACATCACAAGGCTTGAATGCTGATGTCACTCGATATTACTCTCAAGATAGGAATCAGTTAGGACTATAGGTAGACTTCCCTAAGTACCTGGGTAGTTAGGATTTAGATATATAGCGAAGCCTTGACAGATTTTAAGATTTGGCGATCGCAAATAATTTTCTACCCTGCAATGGAGTTCCTACGTGGTTCAGACAGCATCTATTAAGCCTGTAGAATTCGCTTCAACAACTGTTAAACAGGCAAAAAATTATGGAGTCCTAATTGCTTCTACGATCTTTGGTCTTTGGATAAGCAGTCTAGTTTTGCTGCTTTCTACAGATGTGTCAAAGCTGCCGATTCTAGGAGTGATTTTTGTTTTACTTTGGCAGACTTTTTTGTACACGGGGCTATTCATCACGGCGCATGACGCGATGCATGGAGTGGTCTTTCCCAAAAATCCTAAAGCCAACTATTTAATTGGTTCAGTTGCAGCGTTTTGCTATGCATTTTTTTCCTATAAGCGCTTGTTAAAAAAACATTGGCTGCATCATCGCCACCCGGGAAGTGAGCTTGACCCAGATTTTCACGATTTCAAACATAAAAGTTTCTTTTCCTGGTATTTTCTCTTTATTAAGAGATACTGGAATCTACAGCAATCAATCAGTTTGATAGTTGCCTTCAATTTGAGCAAGTATATCCTCCATGTGCCTGAGACAAATCTAATTTTGTTTTGGATTATTCCTCCTGTTCTAAGTTCGTTACAGCTGTTTTACTTTGGAACGTTTCTACCTCACCGAGAACCCCAGGACGGCTATACCAATTCTCATCATACTCAAAGCACTTCGTTGCCTGTGTTCTTGTCTTTCATCACCTGTTATTACTTTGGTTACCATGAAGAGCATCATGAGCATCCTCATGTACCCTGGTGGCAACTGCCAGCAATTCGAAATAGCTAAAAGCTAATACCGTTTTTACCTGAAACTGCACTTTTTAAGCACACTCTATACACATTGAGCAAGCTCCAAAATAGTGAATTTTCCAGTGAGAAGCTTTGTGTTTCTAGTTACAAATCAACTTAAAACAAAGATGTTCCTATGGTAGACGCTCTAGCAAACTTCCAGGATTAACATCAGAATTAGCAACAAAGATAGTTCTAGTTTTCCTCGTTGTTTGCCTGGAGGTGTTGAGTCCTAAATCACTAAAATTTTGCTCAACATTTCCAGGATTCCTTCTGTTAATAGCGGAACAGATAGGAGGCAAAGCGACGGTTATGAATCATTAGACTCTTTTACGGCTAGCACTACCGCTCTACCTACACCTTAAAAACTCACTTAGACATTGAGAAAGTACCAGAAACTAAAACCATGAAATCTACAGCTTTAACACAAACTATTCTAAGTAGCGTTTGCGCCCTTAGCCTGGCCGCTTTCCCTTTTGCATTTAATGCTTCTGCTCAGACAGGGGGTGCTGGTGGAACGACAGGTGGCACCACAGGTGGCACGACTACAGCTCCTAGCAGTCCTTCAGGTGGAACTGTTGACGGTGCGACGGGTGGAGCAACCGGTGGCACGACAGGCAGCACCACAGGAGACATTGAAGGAAATACCACGGGTACCACGGGTGGAACTGACGGTACGGTTACAACGCCCGGTACTGCTATCGATGGGACAACAGGTGGGACAACAGGCGGAACAACGGGTGGGACAACAGGTGGGACAACAGGCGGAACAACCGGTGGAACAACGGGTGGAACAACGGCTCCTGCAGGTACCACGGGTGGCTCAACTGATGGTACTACAACCGCTCCTACCGTAAGCCCTAACACAACGACTACGGGTGGACAGGAAACTGGCGATACAACCAGTGATGTTCAGGCGGCTGAGGGCGATCGCGACTTTGACTGGGGCTGGCTAGGCTTGCTTGGATTGCTGGGTTTGGCTGGTCTCAAGCCTAAGGACAGAACTCCAACCCGTCGTGAAACAACCGTATCGAGTTCTAGTTCCAACAGATATTAGAGTTGTTTTGTGTGAACTAGTTATCTTTCCGCAAACTAAGGATGCACTCTCGGAAGACAGGGATACATCCTTTTCTCTCAATAGACCTCAAGCATGAATGGTAGCGTGGCTTCACCACGCTACCATTCATGCTTGGAAACGTGATTTATGCAGGAGGTTAACCTCCAGGTGCGGGGTTAATTGCAGTGAGTTGTGAGAGGCTAGGGAGTGTAACTGTTCCTTTTCACCTATTTTCATGCATTCTATGCAGTTTCGCGATCGCTTCTTTCAACTAGCTGCTGTCAATGTGCTTTCTAACCTGATGGTGCCGTTAGCAGGGCTAGTCGATATGGCGTTTTTAGGGCATTTGCCAGAAATCCGTCATTTGGCAGGTGTGGCGCTAGCAACAGTTTTATTCAATTACATCTATTGGACGTTTGGCTTTCTGCGGATGGCGACAACGGGAATGACCGCCCAAGCAGTCGGACGGCAAGATCAAGATGGTGTCCTATTAGTTGGGTTACGTAACGCTGGACTGGCACTGGCAATAGGAATAGCAATCTGGATTTTGCAATATCCCCTACGAGAAATTGGGTTTGCCCTTTTGAGTGCAGAGCCAGAGGTAAAAGCCGCAGGCATTAATTACTACAACGCGTTGATCTGGGCAGCACCTGCAACTCTGATAAATTTTGTGCTGATTGGTTGGTTTCTAGGGCGAGAGCATGGAGGTAAAGTGCTGGTGCTTTCGCTTATTGGAAATGGAACTAATGTGATACTGGATTACCTGTTTGTAGTGCAGCAGGGGTGGGGGAGCGCAGGTGCGGGTTGGGGAACAGGACTCAGTCAGTGTCTCATGCTTCTGATAGGGCTAGTCTTGGTGAGCCGAGAACTGAAGCTAAGCCAGGTTCAAGCGGTCATAGCAAAACTGTTTGACCTGAGCGATTGGAGAGCGGCGTTTCTCCTGAATGGTGATATTGTGGTTCGCACCTTTGCGCTGGTGTCAGCTTTTGCGCTATTTACAAATTTCAGCTCTGCTCTGGGAACAACGGTATTGGCAACGAATACTCTATTGCTGCAAGTCGTCACACTGGCAGCTTATTTTATTGATGGGTTAGCGTTTGCAACGGAGAGTTTTGCGGGCAAGTTTTATGGTCAAGGCGCAAGCGATCGCCTGCTGACACTAATTTGGCTATCAGGGGGAGTGAGCCTGGGGTTAGGGCTTGCCTTTGCGGCGGCGTTTGCCCTCTTTCCCATGCCGTTATTTGGGCTACTGACAAACCATGCAGATGTGTTGGAGCAGGTAAATCGGTTTGTGCTGTGGCTATTTCCGGTTCTCGGTTTTGGGGCGATCGCCTACACTCTGGATGGCTACTTTTTGGGTTTGACTGAGGGACAAATTTTGCGTCAATCTACTGTTGTGGCAACTTTGCTAGGCTTTGTGCCAATGGGGGCGATCGCCTGGCAACTTCACAGTGCTCATCTGCTGTGGATGGCAATGGTGTTATTAATGGCAACCCGAGCTATCACCCTGACCCGCCGAGTACCTGAAACACTGCGGGTTAAATCGGTAACGCAGGAGTAATGCAAGCAAGTAATGTAAGCAAACCAGTCCTAAAGGAAATAAGTTGATGGATCGATTGAATTTACAAGTCTTTCAGCAGTTTTGGGCGATCGCCAAATCCTACTGGTCAGGGGACGAAAAGTGGCAGGCTAGAGGACTACTGCTGGGAGTTGTTTTGTTTTTGTTAGCCTACACAGGGCTAAGCGTTTTGCTCAACAACAAGCGCGGAGTGCTGATTTCAGCCCTCTCTGCTCAGGATGAGCCGCGATTTTGGCAAACGGTGATGATCTTCTTAACAGTGCTAGTGATCTATGCGCCGCTGCTGGCTGGCTACACTTATTTGCGCGATCGCCTCAGTTTACAATGGCGACGCTGGCTAACTGAGCGGTTTGTGAATCGCTATTTCAGCGATCGCGCCTACTATCAACTCAACATTTCAGACATCAACATCGATAACCCCGACCAGCGAATTGCTGAAGATGTTCGCAGTTTTACTCAAGAATCACTCACCTTTTTGTTGGCACTTGTAGAATCATTTCTAGCTGTGGTTGCCTTTAGTGGTGTGCTGTGGAGCGTTTCCAGACCACTCGTGTTTTTTCTAGGACTGTATGCGCTAGTCGGGACATTAGTAACAACAGGTGTATTTGGCAAACCGCTGGTGCGGCTAAACTTTGAACAGTTAAGACGAGAAGCCAACTTCCGCTTTAGCCTGGTGCGAATTCGGGAAAATGCAGAAGCGATCGCCTTTTACCGAGGTGAAGAACGCGAATCAAACCAGGTCAATCAGCGGTTTTCAGAGGTGTTTGAGAATGTTAAACGGCTCCTTGTTTGGGAGTTAAGTCTAAACGTTTTGACCAATGCCTATGAGTTTATTCCGTTCATTTTGCCCGCACTGGTAGTAGCTCCTGGAATTTTTGCCGGGGAGATCGAAGTGGGAAAGGTGAGCGAAGCGCAGGGTGCTTTTGTGCGCGTCTTTTTCTCACTCAACATCATAGTTGCTCGCTTTCAGTCACTCACCACTTTCACAGCCGGAATCAATCGTTTGTACACCTTCGCTGAATTTCTAGAACAGGTTGAAACGGATCAAACCCAGACAACAGCAGCCACAGCAGCAGGTACGTCCATTGAGGGAATACAAACTGAAGCATCCTTCAATTCTGGTCAACCCTCCGTCATTCAAGTGGTCGAATCCGATCGCCTTGCTTTAGAGCACCTCACTTTACAGACGCCGAATCGACAACGCACCTTGATCAAAGACTTGTCGATAGAAATTCCGTCGGGGCAAGGGTTATTGGTGATGGGGCCAAGTGGATGTGGAAAGAGTTCGCTGCTGCGGGCGATCGCAGGTCTGTGGAATGCTGGAACAGGCAAAATCATGCGTCCTAAACCAGACCAAATCCTGTTTCTACCTCAGCGTCCTTATATGGTCATGGGAACATTGCGCGACCAGTTGCTTTATCCCAACACTCAGCTTCAGGTCGAAGACCAACACCTTAAGCAAGTTTTGGAACAGGTGAATTTAGCAGATTTAGATGAACGGTTTGGTGGCTTTGATGCCGAACGAGAGTGGGCCGATGTTTTATCTCTAGGAGAACAACAGCGGCTCACCTTTGCCCGGCTACTGTTAAACAAGCCAAACTACGCCATTTTAGATGAAGCAACTAGTGCCCTTGACCTCGACAATGAAGAACGACTCTATCAACATCTGTCTGCAATTGGTGCTACCTTTTTGAGCGTAGGACATCGCTCATCTTTGGCGGACCATCACCAACTAGTTTTAGACCTGGCTAAAGCCTAATTAATGAATCAGGTGAAGCACATCTCGAAGAACACTGTAGCCTGCCCAATCCCAAAGCAAGTAAGCCACAAAACCGAGCATGGCAAGACGACCATTCCATAGCTCTTGTTGGGGGTTCCAGCCAAAGATCCAGGCATTGCGATCGCTGCCATTATAAGCTGGAGCAATAGGAGTAACTGCAGTTTTTTCGGGTGTAGTGGTTTGCATGGCTAAATAGTCTCCAGTTCACTAAGATTAGCCTCATGCTATCGATTGCCTACGCTGACAAGGTCTGTCTTTGAGCTTATCTAGCTTTACTTCTAGAGAATAGTTTGTGAAGAAGTACCAGAAGCACCAGTTGTGAGTCAATGTTGCTTACATCTTTTGATTGATGAGCATTTAGAGGAGAACAACAAGAATGATGGCATAACCCAAACAATAGTTCTGCATCTGTTCCGTTCTAAACATTTAACTAGTTAGACAGATGTTTGCAGAAGGAGGAAAATATGGCTGAAGGTCAAAAATTAGCGGTTGGAGTGTTCCCTAACCATGAGAACACTGAGAGCGCATTAAATGAGTTAAAAGCGTCTAACTTTTCAATGGACAAAGTCTCCGTCATTGCTAAACAGGGTGATGATGAGAAGCAAGTCGCTGGAGTTGAGATGAGCGATCGCGTCGGAGGACAAGATGTAGAGAGCCCTACCCAAGTCGTCTCAAATGCCGTCTCAGGAGCTACCTGGGGCACAATCCTACTAGGTTTAACAAGTCTAGCTATTCCTGGAGCGGGTCCTGTACTGGCGGCAGGTACTTTAGGTGCAGCTCTTCTAACTAACCTTGCAGGAACCGGACTCGGAACCTTAGAAACCAATCGTTTGATTCATGCTTTAGCGGATTCTGGTATTCCCGAAGAGCAAGCTAGAGTTTATAGCGATCGCCTGATTGGGGGAAACTATCTGGTCTTTTTAGAAGGCTCGGACACCGAAGTCGGGCAGGCAGAATCAGTCTTACAAAGTCAAGGCGTTCAGGAGTGGGGTATCTTTGACCGTCAGAGCTAAGGTGACTGAGATTGGTTAAGGCAGGCAGTAACCGACAAAGATTTGTCCCGCAGGTTTTCGTGGTGAAATTGGATACCAAACCTCAGCGCTGAAGCTGGGACTCAACTACTGAGACGACTCGTGCTACCCCATCCTCAGCTTGCAGTTGTACCTGCAACTGTTGGGCCCGTTCTCGGAAGCTGGAATCCTCAAGAACGGTTTGGATACTGGCAACGAGGCGATCGCTAGTGAGTTCTGATTGACGATGAGTGGCGGGACAAACTCCCAGTTGTACGAGCAAATTCCCCCAAGTTGGCTGGTCTCCAAAGAAAGGGACAACGATAGAGGGAATACCTGCCCGTAATGTCGCAGCTACGGTTCCTGAACCGCCATGATGAATTGCAGCACTGACTCTAGGGAAAAGCCAATCGTGAGGAGCTTCCTCAAGTCGGTAGATGGAGGGGGACAGGTCGGTGCTAACGCTCCCCCAACCGGAACAGAGAATGGCTCGCTGTTTGGTTGTCGCTAAAGCTGAGACGATCGTTTGAGCTAACTGCTCAGGATGCCGAGGGATCATACTGCCAAAGCCAACATAGAATGGCTTTGGCTCTTCATCCAAAAAGGCTTGTAGTTTGGGTGAGGAAGTAAATGAGTCTGCTGTATTGAGAAAGCAGTATCCCGCTTGGTAAACTGCCGGGCCCCAATCTGAAGGAGGGGCGATCGCCGCTGCACTATAGCAATTAACAATGGTCAGGGGTGAAAGGAACGGAGACGCATCACGCCGATATCGGGCTCCTGCCCAGGGCAATTGAGGCAGGTGCAGCACGTCTTGTCGAAACCGATTGATCAGCTTTGCATTGGAACGCCAGCCGAGGAATCCCACCAGATGATAGCTCAAAAGGTTGGCTAGCCCTGGCAACCGCTGGTCGGTGCGTTCGGTAAAACCCAGAAAAGGGAAAGTTCGCGTTGCAGCGATAGGAATTTGGGTCGCCAAAATTGCAGGAACCTTGAGCGCTTCAGCGAGATGGTAGCCCCACAGCGCTAGAGGCGAAAACACAATCAAATCCGCTCCGTGACAGGCATTCCAGGCATCCAAAAGCTGTTGCCACAGCAGTTCCTCAGGAATCAGCTTCACCCGATTGCCTTCGAGTAGCTCCAGTCCTGTTGGTGAACTCAGGAGTTGCTTAAAATCACCCGCGATCGGTATAAACGGAATGTTCCAGTGAGCGGCAAAGTCAGCAAAGTTAGGACTACTCGCCAATGTGACTTGGTGTCCGCTTTGGATTAAGCCTAAGGCGATCGCGCAAAAGGGTTGAATGTCGCCACGAGAGCCAACCGTCAAAATGGTGATGCGGGCCATGTCCCTCGTCCTGTAAGTAAATGAACAAGCGCTATCGTGGATTAGGTTTGGTCTAGGTAGGGGCTTGGCAGTGCCAAGCCCCTACAGCAAGCTACGCTGCGACCCTAATCTCCACCCGCCAATTTTGCCTTTGCTCGCTGCCACAGCGTTTCTAGTTCGTCCAAAGTGTAAGTCGAAAGGGGGCGATCGCACCCTGCCTCCACCTGGGCAAAACGCTGAATAAATCGCTGGTTAGTGCCCTCAAGCGCTTCGACCGGGTCGAGGTCATGCCAGCGAGCAATATTAATCAGGGTAAAGAGTAAATCACCTAACTCGGCTTGCTGGTTGGCTTTGCTTTCAGAAGCGATCGCCTGCTGAAATTCTGCTAGCTCCTCATGAAACTTTTGCCATACACCGTCTACGTTTTCCCACTCAAATCCAGCCGCTGCTGCTTTTTGGGAGATTTTCATCCCCGCCATTAGTGGAGGGAGCGATCGCGCATAGCGGCTGAGTCGCGGGGTGAGTCGCTGAGGCTCAGCAGGAGACTGTTCTTCAGCCGCTTTGATTTGCTCCCAGTTTTGATGCACCTCCTCCACGCTCTGCACCTCGACATCGCCAAACACATGCGGATGACGGCGAATTAGCTTTTCGGTAATTCCTTCTGCCACATCCTTGAGGTCAAACTGCCCAGCTTCACTAGCAATCTGCGCCTGTAAAACAACTTGCAGCAGCAAATCTCCTAACTCATCGGCGATCGCCTCCTGATTGCCCTGCCGAATCGCATCTACTACTTCGTAGGCTTCTTCAACTACATAAGGAATCAGCGTTTCAGGTGTTTGGGCTAGATCCCAGGGACAGCCCCCGTTGGGCGATCGCAACTGTGCCACAACTTCAACTAGCCGTTGCAGGGCGCTGAGAATAGCTGACTCAAATGAGTGAGATGCGGGTGGGGTAGACATAAAAAAACAAAGACTAACATGAGAATGGGTTGATCTTAGCTAACGTTTACTTTGCCGTTGTCCCTTACTCCGTCTAGTCATGCGTTTCTTGGCTTTGGGTGCAGGTGGCAAGACAGCTTTCCATCCTTGAGTTTTATAGCGCTTTTGAGCGGATACACCCCAGTCCGCTACGTAATGACTTAATGCCCCCAATTCCAAGCCCAGGCAAAACAGCAGCCACTCAATCGTGTAACGCTGAAACGATCGTTGCAATGATTGCCCAATTCCATTCCACGTCCAGCCGACGCGCAGCACTTCATTAATCAAAGCTAAGCCTAATAGCCCCAAAAAGGTTAGCCAAACCGAGAGATAGAGAACCCGCACCGTTGTGCCGATAATCGGGCCGTGTGACCAGATTGAGCGATGCTTCATGCTGCCCCGGTAGGGAATCCAGATCCAGCGGAGCCAGCCCCAGCGCTTGTAGTGAATCGACAGCACATCCAGGTCAGGCCCAAACATCAAACCGCCAAACAGAAAGCCTGCACAAATAATCAGCGTAATCGTGCTGTTGCGGGCGATCGCCAACGTCAGCCCCGCCAATATGGGCAGAGTCCAAAGCGTAATACGATCGTGCGTCCGACCCGATGGCATGATTGAACGGAGCAAATTAGATTAGCAGTTTTAATAGTTTATCTGCGATTTAGCGCAGCAGAATCAAATTTATCTGCTATATTAGAATTCGTGCGATTTCAATTGATGGAATTTCACAGCCTCTCCGGGCGGTTAGCTCAGTTGGTAGAGCGCCTGCCTTACAAGCAGGATGTCGCGGGTTCGAGTCCCTCACTGCCCATTCCCGGTATCAGGTAACACTTTATCTGTCGTCGTTAACAAGTTCTTGTCGTCGTTAACATTCTTATGCCAAGCGAGCAGGGGCATCAGATCACTCCAACGTTCGGCTTGTTTAGCGATGCTGAGATTGGGCAGGATCCAATGCAGTCGTTGCTTGGCAAAGCGAAACCAGTGGTCAACCTCAAACCGGCGGCAGTAGAGTTGCCAAATTTGGTCTAGCGGTGGATTGATTCACCTACCCAAGTCAGCCAGACAGGTTTATCCATGCGGCAATTGCTCTGTGCATCAAGTCGTTCCACCAAGACCAGTTGCATCGAATGAGTCGTTGCAGAGCGGAAGTGCATCTGCTGCTAGCAGCGCAAGCGCAGTCGTCCTTGTCTGGGGTCATTCACCTCAACCGACTGGTCAGGGTTGCAGCGTTGAGCTTGAACTTGGCACCATGTACACGCGGTCTACCTCTGCCACTATACTTAGGCGGAGCACTCCACAAACAACGGTTAGAGCACACGCGCATCAACTTATCACACTTAAGTCTAAACTCCAGTTAGATTTTGGGCGTTGCACAATGGGTGAATGATCATTTCAAAGTAGGCACTTGTCGATGCTTCAAGTAGTAAATTAACAAGCGAATCGATGCCTGAAGCATCTCAATGGACTTGGAATAGCAGAAGGTTTTGCGGTGCAGCCGCGCCAGATGGTGCCGTAATCGACTATTTTCTCCTTCAACCCGAGTCATGGCTGTTTTGCTCACCAGATGATCGCCATCT
>NZ_JACJOV010000006.1:0-1883 GCF_014695745.1 Leptolyngbya sp. FACHB-671
GGTTCCCAAAGAACACGCCCAATCCTTGCTCCAGACGCAAATAACTGAACCTGATCCAACTGAGGAGAGGTCCCGCCCTGTTCAAAAACAGAAACATCGAACCCAAGATCGAGAACTCACCTTATAACTCATTAAACTTATAGCGCACCAAGAATCATGTTGAGACAACTATCACCTAAACCCACGTACACCGTGGGTAAATTCGGTTCCTTTGAATTGCGACTGACCCAAGTACAGGTTACGACTCTAACAACCTTGGGATTTGTCATGCTTTACCTGTTTTTAAGACAACCTCCCCTTGAGGCAATTCTAATTTCAGGAGCAATGACTAGTGTTGGCTATACTTTTCTACCCTCTGTGTCAGCTAATTTGCCTCGGCTTAAACGTCTATCTCTGCAACGGGTAAGTGCAGTTGTTCTTACCCTGTTAATGGTTCTTCAGGTTCAACCTGTCTATGCTCAGTTCTTTAATGCCCTAGAGCAGGCAACAACAGAGGTTGTTTCCGGTTCAAACTCCGGCATTGATACTGGCGTTATCACCATCATCTTCGTTTTATTCAGAGTATTGGTGGTATTGGCATTCGTTGCTGGTGTTGTGGGTCTGTTGGTTCAGGCATTCCGGGGTGGAGATTGGCAACCCATTGCAAGCATGATCGGCATTGGACTCGCCTTCGTAATCGGCGTGGAAGTGATTACTAATTTAATGCTGGGTGGCGCTGGTGGCGCTGGGTAATCACCAATCTGCTGAAACGACCAGATCCATGGTGTGAAGCTTTTCCAGGAAAAACAATGAATGCACAAATTGATGTGGATCAAGACCCGATTCGGGTTAGTAAGTCGATGGGTAAACGAGCCAGTATTGGCCCGATTCCTGCCGATCACCTCTTTCCCTGGATGGCGATCGGACTCGTGACCTACTTCCTCATTCGCATGATGTTTGGTGGCAACTACACCATTTGGATAGCTTGCTGGATCTGGTTGGTTCTAACCTACTGGGCACTGGCAGGTAACCGCGCCTACCGTTTTTTTAAGCAGTGGCAGTTTCCTCCTCCCGATTGGGTAAACGGTGGAACCCTATTTATCCGTGCGGATCAAGGCGAGTTGTGGAAACGCAAGCGCAAGGAACAGCAAAAGGCAATTTTGTTACAGACCGATGAAGGAGTAAAGCGATTTATGCCATTCCAGAAATTTTGTCACTTGCACTCGATTGCTGAGATTCAAATTGGGGGACATAAATTCGCCTGCCTTTTCCTCTATAACCCTCGTAGAGATCAGTGGTCTGCCCAAATTCCATTCAAGTTCACAGGGCCACACCCCCAGCTTTATAAACAGGAAGTAGAGGAAACGATTGATTCCTTACGTCGAGGGCTTCAAGAGCTTCCTGACCGGGAAGCTCTAACGTTCTATTTAGGCTGCTCGACAGACATCCGCGAACGCTATCAGCAACTCAATCAATTGGCAGAAACCGACATCAACCCAGTATCTGTGTTTTTGCTTAACGAGCAAAAACGCATTTTTGAGCTAGCTAAACAGGGAGTTCGTCAAGTCTGGAACCAGAGTGTGTGGGCAGGTTGGACAGCTCAACGCAGTCGGGAGGACAAAACAGATTTTATTGGCAAAGGAATTCTATCAATTCAAAACTGGATGCAGAAAAGCATTCGCAGCTTTGCAGGAACAGACCAGAGCTTTTTCAATACCTTTTACCGGACAATGGCTCAACAGGTGTATGAAGAGGGATATTTGGAATGGCGTAACTTACTGGAAACGAAGTGTGGGCTGAATGTTCAACCAATGACCACTCAAGAGATTTGGGAATGGCTCTGGTATCGCTTCAATAAATCTACGGCTCCAATCTTGAGCAGTGACAAATACATCCAAGTTCTA
>NZ_JACJOV010000060.1:0-2927 GCF_014695745.1 Leptolyngbya sp. FACHB-671
GACTTACATTGGTTCTGAGCAAGATAAGAGTGATGTAGTTGCCGTGTTCCAGGATGTCTCGACTCAATTTGTCAACAACGCTTCAGGCTATCTCAACAACCCTAACGTGTTTACCTTCTTAGGCTAAGCCGAATAGTGCGGGTCCGGTTGTTTAACTAGAGAGAGGGCTGTGGTTTTGACTACAGCCCTCTTTTCAGCTAGAAGTTGGGCGTTGCTGAATCAAGGTATGAAACGAGGTGAGACAGGGACATCTCCAAATTTGAGGTAGTGCAGTAACAGCAGAGCAAGTTAGATGGGTGTTGGAGTGCCTGTCAGAGAGCGATCGCCAAAAAGTCCGAATCCAATTCCCAGCACAGTGAACTGTCGAACGCATTAAAAAAAACCGGAAAGCTTAACTTGCTGAGGGAGATAGGGAGTAGGTTTTAACATCAAAACAAAGAAGAGTGGGCGATCACTGCAATGTGCTTAGAATTTAAGAAACCGGCTGCGGTGCCGGTTGTTTAGTAATGTGATGTATTTAACTTTTACCAAACTGCGGATTGGAGTGGATAACTGCTTTAGATAGACTTCTTTATTTCTACCGCTAGTATCCAGCCACACAAGGAATAAAGCGATCGCCGCTGCTCAAATTCAGGGTGATGCCAGGTAGCTTTGGGCTAATCGCTGAGTTTGAGGTGTTATGCTGCAATTGTGCCTACCGGTTTCCATGAGAAATCTTGGGCGGAAGCCTTCAGCCTAATAATAGTTGAACCGCCGAAAGGACTGGGAACTCTAGATTATGCATACTTCTGCATCACTAGCAAAGGCTGTATGACGAAGCAGAGTTTAGGACAAAAGTTATCTAGCCTTAAAGTTGGACAAAAGATTGGCTTAGGATATGTCCTTGCTTTAAGCATTGCTGTATCCGGCACTATTGCTGGTTTTGGCATTGGAAATCATTATCAACAACAGGCTGAAGAGCGAGAAGAGCATGTACGCAACGAAGTAGAACTTTTGCAACGTCTGCAATCTCGTGTTCTCCAAACCCGGACTCACCAGCAGCAATTAATCCCTCTAGCGCAATACCCAGACAAATTTCAGGACGAATATGCTCACCTGTTGGAACATGGAGCTGAAGTCCAAGCAATTTGGGTTGAACTCAGGGCATTTGTAGCAAAGCATTCAGCTATGCACGACCGTGTACATCAAGCAGCGATTTCGAACTTCTTGCAAACCTATGATTTTGTGCCACAAGACTACTCCCAGGAAGTAGAACGTCGGGTTGAACAAATTCGTCAGCTGAATCTCGCCTCACCTAGCGATGTTAGGAGGGCTCAAGCGCTGATGTTGGAATTTACCAATAGCGATGTAGCACTTGAATTCGATAGCATCTCAGACGATTTGGTGAGTTTGATTGATCAAACCTATCGAGAACTCGAGGAAGCAGAGAACTTTCGACAACGAGCAAATGAAATTGCTAAGGAAATTATCGTTGCGAGTATTATCTTGTCTGTCGCGATCGCCATTCTGTTAGCAATTTTGACCAGCCGAGCGATCGCCCAACCGATTCAAGCGCTAACGCAGGTTGCTCGACGATCCACTGAGGAGTCTAATTTTGACTTACAAGCAACAGTTGTGCAAAATGACGAGATTGGAACACTTGCCAAGACGTTTAACCAACTGATTCACTCGGTTAAGCAACTCCTAGAGCAACAGAAAATAGCAAACGAACAGCTAGAAACCTATAGCCAAACCCTTGAATCTAAAGTTGAGCAAAGAACTCAAGAACTCAACGACAAAAACACGCAGTTGCAATACCTCCTAGAAGAACTACAGCGCGCCCAGGTGCAGATGGTGCAAAGTGAAAAGATGTCTGCCTTGGGGCAAATGGTAGCAGGGGTCGCCCATGAAATCAATAATCCCGTTAGCTTCATTCACGGCAATCTGACCCACGTGCAAGAATACGCTCACAATTTACTCACCTTTGTGCATCTCTACCAAAAGCACTATCCCGACCCAGTACCCGAAATTCAAGCTGAGGAAGAAGCACTCGATGTAGAATTTATCCAATCTGACCTTCCTAAAACTTTGAACTCCATGAAGATGGGAACAGATCGGATTTGCCAGATTGTTTTATCACTTCGCAATTTCTCACGCATGGATGAGTCCGATTTCAAAGCTGTTGATATCCACGAGGGCATCGACAGTACGTTATTAATCATGCAACATCGCCTGAAAGAGAGTCCAGATCGCCCAGCGATTCAAGTTATTCGTGACTATGGCAATTTGCCTCCAGTGGAATGCTATCCGGGGCAACTCAACCAGGCGTTGATGAACATTCTGGCAAATGCCATTGATGCACTGGAAGAAGCCAATGTTAAACGAACCTTTGAAGAAATCCAGGAGAATCCTAACCAGATCAACATCCAGACTTCCACAATTGATTCAGAATGGATAGAAATTGTAATCTCAGACAACGGCATTGGGCTTCATAAGTCTGTTCGCAACCGGATCTTTGATCCATTCTTCACAACAAAATCTATCGGCAAAGGAACAGGCATGGGGATGTCAATTACCTATCAGATTATCACTGAAAAACATTGTGGTAAGTTGAACTGTTTCTCAATTCCTGGCAAGAGAACGGAGTTTATTATTCAAATTCCTGTTCGGCAGAAGATTCGTGAAGCGGTTTAATAAGTCACTTCAGGGCGTTCAGGAACCGGAAACGTGTTACGAACAATGTGATAAATCTCCCGCGCCACATAGCGCTTGAGACACCGAATGATCTCTCGTTTCGACAGCCCTTGTGCCGTCCGACGTGTGACATAAGCCCGAGTCGGCTCATGCCATCGCATTCGAACAATGACGACACGAAACAGGGCGGCATTGGCCTGGCGATTGCCGCCTCGATTCAAGCGATGGCGCACAGTTTTGCCCGAAGACGCCGG
>NZ_JACJOV010000061.1:0-10570 GCF_014695745.1 Leptolyngbya sp. FACHB-671
CTTGATCTCTCAAAAGTGTATTTAGACCTTAAGTGTACCGCTGTTCGGTCACGACATGGGTCGCGTTCCACGATAAATGACCGTGACCCGCTGCTTGGTGACCGCAGATTGGCATGATGAGAGCGAAGCTGTCACCAGATGCAATTAGACCGAATCCCAAGCTTGAAACAACGTAAATTCGTTAGCCAGTAGAGGCAAATGAGAGATACAACAGAAATTTTTAGTACATGCAAACTGCTCTCAATCCCTGCGCCCGCAGTGGTTTCAGCCTAATTGCATTTCATGACGGCTTCGCTCATCACCCCCAATAGGGGATCGTTTGGTTGAGCCGAACGGTAAGGCGATCGCCCCACCTATCTACTCAACCGCTCGATTTTCTCAATCTTCTGCCGTAGCGTCTCCATCTCTCGCTCCAGTCGATTCAGTTCCTTCCCGCGAGCGATCGCCTCCTCATACTGCCCCACCTCAGAAGCCTTCAGATACTTCGATTTCTTCCCGCCAAACTGCGCTTTACGGCTCCTTAACTGCCAGTGAACATTGTCACTTCTGGCAGTTCCAGACGGCTTCGACTGGGAAATCCAGCAATCTAACAATACATTGCCCTGCTCTCTGATCTTGAACTGCTGCAACTGTAGAGAAGCGATTTTTTCGAGCAATGCCTGGTATCCGTTCATTTTTTTGATTCGTGTGCAATCTAGAGATATTCTAGCAATTTGCACACGAATCAATAATAGTTTTCTGCTCGACGGCAAAGCTGGGCAAAGGCTTGGACGCTGCCTCGATCGCCCCTACTCCTCAACCTTGATATTGAACTTTATTAGAAGTCAACTCCAACACGGCTTGTAGCAACATATCTTGATCGACAGGTTTAGCTAAATGTTGCTGAAATCCAGCTGCAGTGGATTTCTGCTGGTCTATTTCCCTGGCATTAGCAGTTAGGGCGATCGCAAGCACCTGTCCTCCTTGCCCAACCGTCAATCCTCTAATTTGACGGATCAACGTATGCCCGTCTTGGTCAGGCATCCTGATATCACTGATTAAGATATCTGGTTGCTGCTCTAGGAAGACTTGAAATGCGTCATGCGCTGAGCTAACTGCGGTTACGATTGCACCGTAAGTCTCAAACAGAAATGCGAAAAATTGAAGGTTGTCATTATCGTCATCGACAATTAGCACCTTCAAGCCATCCAGACTAGGGTTACTGCTGGGGGACATAGATCAAGATTCTGTCACGGGATTTGTAGAACAAGCTTGATAGTCGCACAAAGAATTTTACTGTCGTTGTGGTTACTCAACAAATCCAAGTATCTCTACCCTGAGACAGGCGACCATCATCATTAGTAGTGTTCTCTTGCCCATCGCAGATTAAGTATTGTTCTCGCTCTTTCCATCTCTTGCCCGCCCAGCAAGCTTGAGCACCGTTTGAACTAACTCGTCTGGGTCTAACGGCTTGGACAAAAAATAGTGAAATCCGGCTCTCAATGCTTCGTAAGCATCAACTTCTCCAAGATAGGACGATAGAGCAATAGCTGGGAGTTCACGCCCTCCTCCCTCTAGCTGCCTGACTTGTTCGATCAACCAGCGTCCATCCTCTTTAGGTAGCCTAACGTTGCTGACCAAAACGTCTGGTTGCCGCTGTTCTAACTGACTTAGTGCTTCAATAGCAGAACCTGCTGAGATGATTCTGGCTCCGTTCCCCTCAAGAATGAACGTGAGCAGTGCTTCTAGTTCAGGCTCATCCTCCACTAAGAGCACTGTCAGTCCTGCTAACAAGGACTTTTGAAAAAAGGCTTGTCTTCTGTATTTTGCATAACGGTAGCAGCGAATACAACTGCTTTATGGCTTGATATTAGCAGAGGAAAATTTTTGGTTGTTAGTAAAGTTTCAAAGGCAACTGTCCCATTTTCGGCAACTGGGTAATCAAACACCAGAAGGCTGGAATTGCGCAAAACCGTTCCTTGTAAGTTAGACCGTCCCATTTGTGGCTGCAGATCGGACAGTTTAAGCCGATCGATAGCCATAAATAGGGAGTTGCCAGAAGCTATATTTTACGAGAGTTTCAGCCTTAACGACCAAAAATTTTCCTCTGCTATAACTGAGCCTAATTAAGAGTAGCTAAGCAGTTGAAAACAAAAGCGCAACAACACCGCTCTTATCCAGTTTCTTCTGTTGAAAGCGTGTGGATTGACACGATTGCTCTGACTAATTCCTCTGGCTCTATAGGTTTCGCAATATGACGTTGAAACCCAGCCTGGCTCGCCCGTTGTCGTTCTGTCTCACTCACGTAAGCAGTCAGCGCGACGGCTGGAATTTGTCCTCCAGCTTTTGCATCAAGTAAACGCACTTGTCGCATCAACCAATAGCCGTCTTCTTCCGGCATTCCGATGTCGCAAATCAGCACATTGTACTGACTGGGAGCTTGATTCAAAGCGGATAAAGCGTCTCTGGCAGATGACGTGCTTTGCACTTCAGCCCCATAATTTTCTAGCACAAACTTGAGTAGCTCACAGGTATCAATTTCATCATCAACCGCTAAGATCTGCAAGCCTGCTAAGGAAGGAACCAGATCACTCGAACTCTCTAATGCCGTGGGTTCTGAATCGCTCGATGGGGTAAACTCTTGGGGGAGATCGCGCAGGGGCAACCTGATGGTAAGCACTGTTCCTTGTCCTTCACCTGGACTGGCTGCTTGCACTGTGCCACCATGCAGCTCAACGAGATAGCGCACGATCGAGAGTCCCAGTCCTAGACCTGGCTTCGCTTTTGTCGTACTAGAATCGCCTTGCCGAAATCGATCAAAAACGTGCGGCAATAAGTCAGCTGAAATCCCTTGCCCAGTGTCAGTGACTTGGATTTGCGCCTGTTCCTGGACACGCTCTAGCGTGATTTCAATGCGTCCACCTGCAGGGGTAAACTTAACCGCGTTTGACAGCAAGTTCCACATGACTTGCTGCAAGCGATCGCTATCCCCAACAACCTCTTCCGCATTCAACTGAGAAATGATTTGAATATTTTTGGCTTCGGCGGATAATTGAACGGTCTCGATCACAGCTTGCACCACCAAGCGCAGATCCAGCGGGCGAGTGCGGAGATGGAGCTTGCCGCTGACAATCCGAGAGGTATCTAAAATATCTTCAATGAGCTGGGATTGCGCTCTTGCACTCCGCTCAATCACCTCCAAAGCACGAGCGACAGTAGCTTCATTCAGGGCACGGGCGCGGAGCTGATGTGCCCAGCCCAGAATCGTGTTGAGGGGATTGCGGAGTTCATGGGAGAGGTTTGAAAGGAATTCATCCTTGGCTCGGTTCGCGGTTTCCGCTGACTGACGGGCTGCCTGCTCTTGTGCCAGTAGCTGCGATCGCTCTGTTTCAAACTGCTGGCGCTTGGTAATGTCTGAGATTGCCAGCAAAATCATAGCAGTATGGTTGCTTTGTTGCAGCTTGCAAGCGTTGAACAGCATTGTTTTTTGCCCAATTCGCTCAAAATAACGATCCACCTCAAGATCCTGAATCTGATGATGATTAACAAGAATCTCTTCTAGAGCAGATCGCAGTTGGGGAATGTTCCACTGCCCATTGCCTAGCTCAAACAAGGAAGATTGCACGGTTTCTGATGCCGAAACTTGAAACATTTCGCAGAACGATCGATTGACCGTATTCACTACCATATCGGCATTTAGCACCAAGAGCGGGGTTTGCACCGTCTCGACGATCGCTTCTGCATAGTTACGCGCCATCTCCAAGCTGGCAGCATGACGTTTGAGCGTGTCGATATCGAGGAAAACCATTGTCACCCCGTCAATTTGGTTTTCGGTCGTGCGATAAGGACGAATCCGCAGGGCATACCAATTGCCCCCCTGCGTTTGAAGTTCTTGTTCTTTGGTGTTGAGCGTCTCCAGCACTTCCAGAGCCATCGATTCTAAGTTAGAAACATCAAAATCGGTGCGGAGGTGGTTCAACGGTCGTCCGACATCGCTGGAAATGAAATTAAATAGTCGTTGCGCGGCGGGTGTAAAGCGACGAATTCTTAAATCATTGGTCAGCATCAAGATCGGCACACTGATGCTGTCAACAAAATTGTTGAGGTCGCTGTTGTCTCGGTTTTGTTGCAGGTTGCGGCTCCGCAGTTCGTCGTTAGTGGTGGAGAGTTCCTCATTGGTTGCTTGAATCTCTTCTTTCGCCGTTTGGAGTTCTTCATTGGTGCTTTGCAACTCCTCATTGCTCGACAGGATTTCTTCGCTTGCCACTCGCAGGCTTTGGTTGAGGTAACTGTGTTCTTGAATCACCGCTTGTAAATGCGCTTGAGCCGACAGCTCTCGTTGAGTCGCGGCGGCTAGTGCCTGACGAAGCTGCACAATCTCGCGCTCCAGGGTTTCTGGATCTTGGCGTTCAGCCGAAGTGGACGTAGGCTGAGTCGCTGGAGACAAAACCGCTTCAAATATCACCAGAAAATAGAGTGTATTCGCGGTCGCAGGCTTGAATGGCATCACTTCTAGATTGAGCAGAGTTGGTGACCCTCGTTCACCCGTTTCAATCCCAATGCGTTCTTGTCGAACCGCAAGGTTTTGAGTTTGGGCTTGATAAAGGGCGGTGCGAAGTGGAATCGTTAATCCTTCTCGTGCCATCAGCAGCAAGTCTAAGTCAGTGGTGCCAGGAGATAGCCTCAAGTAGGGATCGAGGTCTCCCCGCAGATGCAGAATGTGCATCTGATCGTTGGTGACGACAGACACTGGCGCGTAGCGATTGGAGATCAGTTGGTCAACTTCTCGCGCTAAGTCAAAATTATTGGCGATCGTTTCAATCACTTGTGGCTGCCTTTCGCCACCGACAACCGGGTAAGACCTGGTCGTAAACGAAAACAGGGGACGAGTCGAGGTCAGCTTGCGAGTGTAAATTTTGGCGGTTTCATCGACTGAGGTAAACAGGTTTGAGGCGGTCTTGACGCTTTCGGACGTGCCCAGCACTAGAAAGCCCGTTAAGTTGAGACTGTAGTGAAACAGCGACATGATGCGTTCTTGCAACGGATCTGATAAATAAATCAGCACATTGCGACAGCTAATCAGGTCAAGATTCGAGAACGGTGGGTCGCCTCCTAAGTTGTGTCGAGCAAACACACACAGTTCCCGAACGGTGCTGCTAATCTGATACCCCCCGGTTGCCAGAGGGACAAAGAAGCGATTGCGACGATCCGCTGAAACGGCTTCCATTTGACTGTCTGAGTAGAAGCCTGACCTAGCTCGGTTAATGGCGGCTTCGCTGATGTCGGTGGCAAAAATCTGGATCGGCGGCACGGTGGCGCGATCGCTGAAAAACTCCAATAAGCAAATGGCGATTGAGTAAACTTCTTCACCCGTTGAACATCCTGCCACCCAAATCCGAATGGGAGTGTCTGCGGTTTTGTTCTGGCTAATCGTCGGAAAAACCTGCGTCTTTAACTGCTCAAAGGTTTCTGGATCACGAAAGAAACTGGTGACATGAATCAGAATTTCTTCATAGAGTGCTTGAACTTCAGCTGGGTGTTCTTGCAGATACTGAGCATACTCCTCTAAACTTTCGAGCTTATACAGCAGCATTCGACGCTGCATTCGGCGCTCGATCGTCGTGGGTTTGTAAAGCGTGAAGTCAACACCAATCGTGGTTCGCAGCAGCGCAAAAATGGTCGTCAAGGCATCGTCCGCTTCAGGCAATTCCTTCACAGTCCGAAGGGGTTCTGAGTCAGACAAAAGTGGACTGCGACTGATGGTTACCAACTCTGCGGCAATGGCTTGCGGCGGTAGCACAAAATCAACGTATCCCGTGGCCACGGCAGTGTTGGGCATACTGTCAAATTTTGCGCTCGCTTCACACTGAGCGAACGTCACACCACCCGCCACTTTAACGGCTTTTAACCCCCGCGAGCCGTCTCCATCCATGCCCGATAGAACAACCACAATCGCCTTATTCCCTCGATCCACTGCCAAAGACTCAAAAAATACATCTCCCGGCATGTATTTGCCCTGGACTTTTTGGCGCGGAGCGAGATGGAAGATTCCATCCTCTAAGGTCATCTGATTATCGGGCGGAATCACATAAATCTCGTTTGGCTCGACCGTCATCTGGTCTTGCACCTGTTGCACAGGCATTTCGGTCACTCTACCTAAGATCTCAGACAATAGACTTTCGTGGTCAGGAGATAGGTGTTGAATCAGCACAAAGGCCATGCCCGTATTCGTCGGCAAGTGAGAGATCAGGTCTGTAAATGCCTCTAATCCGCCTGCGGAAGCAGCGATTCCCACCATTGGAAAAGGAGCATTCGTTTTAACGAGACGCTCTATGTCCATAGGTTCAAAAGTGTTGGCTTTAAGTGAATTTTCGGGAGTAAGTGAGTCATGAATACGCCATACGCTACTGATTCTGAGGATTGAAGGACTGGAGAACTAAGAATTTTTCTGAAAATATTGCTCCAGCAACTGGTGAGCTATTTTGCGATCTGCTTCGCTGCCAAACTGACTCATTTCGATTGCCAAAGCGCTCAGTTGCCGCACGGCTAAGGGCATTGGCTTGGCTCGATCGTTCTCCCAGCGGTTTACGGTGACTAAAGTTACACCTAGCTTGGCGGCAAATTGTTCTTGAGTCAGCCCACATAGCGCTCTCAATTCACGAACAAGAACATTCAGAGCAGCGGCAGAGGGTTTAGCTTTACACATTGTCAAAGACACGAATCACCTTATTAGGCATAACAAATGATGCGTCATCTGATTAATAGTTAACACGTCAAGAAAGTGAGCACCTCTACCTCTAGAGATCTCTTATTTGTAAAAGCCTGCTGGTTGGCTCTGCCCTTATCTCCAAATCCGCGGTACCCTCGGTAGCATCTATCAAGATGAGCTTTTTGCCTCGCTCTTTCCAAGACGCGGACAACCTGCACAAACTCCCTAGCAATTGCCGTTAGTTTGCGTAATCGCAAAATGCTCAGTTAGAAGTTATGTTCAGGTACCTAAATCCACTCATACCCTGAGATAGATTTCTTCTCAAAATAAACGACGTTCATATAGATAGAGGACTTTATAAAGTGTGAACGATGTGGCTTTTCATCAGGACTATTTAGGGATCGAACAACCCGCTATTGGTCAACTGATTCGGGAACTCCGGCAGACTTTAAAGCTGACTCAGGAAAAGTTTGCGGCTCAGCTTGGCGTCTCCTTTCCCACGATCAACCGCTGGGAAAACGGACATGCTACGCCTTCGCCCTTAGCACTCAAGCAAATTGATATACTACTCCATCAGTTGTCCCAATCGCCCAACGCAACATTACGAGAACATAGCCAGGACATGCGAGGAAAATATTTTCCCGCAAGAGAGCTAAAAGCATGAGGGCGGAGGAACCAAAGGAAATTGCTGACTCCCCTTTTGCGGGGAACAGCGAGATCAGTGCGTTACTACGATCGTATGACTGGTCGCAAACGCCACTGGGTGGGATCGAAACCTGGTCAGAGAGCTTGAAAGCAGCAGTACAAAGTCGGTTAGCTGAACTCAATCAAGCTCAAAGACCCGAAGCGATGCCGCACGCATCGGTACTGTCGCAAAACTGTAACCAAACAGATGCACTGCGTGAATCCGAAGCAAGATACCGGACGTTGTTCAAGTTGACCGACCAGGGTTGCTGCATTTGCGAGATGCTGTTTGATGAGAACGGTAAACCCGCCGATTACCGCTTTCTTGAAGTTAATCCAGTGTTTGAACACCTCACCGGATTGGAGCAAGCCACAGGAAAACGGATGCGGGAACTCGCTCCCAACCTTGAAGCTTACTGGGTTGAAATCTATGGCAGAGTCGTACAAAGTAGGGAATCTGCTCGATTCGAGAATTACGCAAGTGCTCTAGATCGTTGGTTTGACATCAACGCTTTTTGCATCGGCGAGCCGCAAGACCATCAGTTCGCCGTTTTGTTTACCAACATTACTGAACGCAAAAAAGTTGAGCAGGAACGAGATCGGTTTCTTGCCGCCGGGTCAGATTTACAAGTGATTATGAGCAGCCACGGCTATTTCCACTGGGTCAGCCCAGCTTTTGAGCGTATTCTCGGCTGGACACCTGAGGAAATGATATCCCGCCCCTGGACTGATTTCCTGCATCCAGACGATATCTTCGCATCTGTGTCGGAAAGCGTCAGCGTGTTATCAGGCAATGAAACGTTTGCGTTTGAAAACCGCTATCGGCACAAAGACGGCTCCTACCACTGGTTGCTCTGGAGAGCGCAGCCTCACTTAGAAGCACAAGTGCTTTATGCAACGGCGGTAGATATCACCGATCGCGTGCGCGTCGAAGACGAACGCAAACAGGCAGAAGCCGCCCTACGTCAATCTGAAGAACAGTATCGCATTGTGTTTGAGTCGATCGACGAAGGGTTTTGCACGATTGAACTGCTCTTTGATGCCGAGGGCAAGCCGTTTGATCACCGCATTTTGCAAGCCAATCCAGCCTTCAAGCGACAGACCGGTATTGCCAACCCAGAAGGCAAAAGGGCAAGTGAACTGATACCGGGACTGGAACAGTATTGGAATGACCTTTACGCACAAGTCATTCACACCGGTGAATCTATCCGCACTGAAGTGCGCTCGGATGCGCTCGATCGTTGGTTTGACGTTTTGGTGTCGCGGGTCGGCGATGCAGCCATGTGCCAGGTGGCGATCGTGTTTGCTGACATCAGCGATCGCAAACAAGCTGAAGCCATCATTACCCACGATCTGAAAAATACTCGGCTGTTGCGCGACTTGAGCGCACGAATGATCGCTGAAGACAACATTCAGGTGCTTTACGACGAAATTGTCTCTGCTGCAATTACCCTGACACGGGCAGATACCGGTTCAATTCAAGCGCTGGATGAATCAACCCAAGAGCTAGTGCTGATCGCCACCCAGGGGATTGATCGAACCGTTATTAAGCGTTTCCAGCGCATGAGTGCCAGTTCAATCACGTCTTGCGGTAGGGTTTTGGCAACGGGTAAGCGCGCCTTTGTAGATTTTGATGCACCAGAAAGCGAAGACCCTGACGGATCTCTCCGTCTACATCTCAAGACTGGGTTAATTTCTGCCCAATCTACCCCACTCATCGGACGTTCAGGTAGGCGGATCGGTATGGTTTCGACGCATTGGCGTAAACACCACCGACCGACTGAGCAAGAACTCCGTTTTCTGGATCTGTTGGCGCGTCAGGCTGCCGACCTGATTGAACAGCGACAGACTGAAGCGGAACGCAAACAAGTTTTAGATCGCGAACAGGCAGCACGAGAAGAAGCAGAACGAGCGAACCGCATCAAAGATGAATTTCTCGCCGTGCTGTCCCACGAGTTGCGATCGCCCTTAAATCCGATTTTGGGCTGGACACAACTGCTGCGAAACGGCAAAGTCGCTCCTGCCCGTCAAAAGGATGCTTTAGCCACAATCGAGCGTAACGCCAAACTCCAAGCGCAACTGATTGAGGACTTGCTCGACATTTCCCGCATCATGCAGGGCAAGCTGAGCTTAAGCGCGACTTCGGTCAGTTTGGCATTTATCATTGCTGCTGCTGTTGAAACCGTGAGTTTAGCGGCAGACGCGAAAAACATCCAAATCACGCTTGACCTTGACCCGGATGTTGCTCCAGTCTTTGGCGATGCTGCCCGGCTGCAACAAGTGGTTTGGAATCTGCTCACCAATGCACTCAAGTTCACAGGCAACGGTGGGCAGGTGACCATCCAACTGAAGCAAGTTGCTGAGGAAGGCAGCTTGGGCAATTCGACGGTGCAAATTCGAGTCATCGATACGGGCAAGGGAATCAGTCCGCAATTTCTGCCTCATGTGTTTGAGTATTTTCGGCAAGAAGACGGCTCAACGACTCGCAAATTTGGTGGTCTGGGGTTGGGATTGGCGATCGTGCGGCAAATTGTGGAACTACATGGTGGCACGGTTCAAGCAGAAAGTAGCGGTGAGCATCAAGGCTCAACTTTCATTGTGCAGTTGCCGACGTTGCAAGCAAACCCGCTCAATCTTGAACCCGTTCAGGTTCAAGCCAACTCAGAAATGCAGCTTCAAAATGTGCACATTTTGCTTGTAGATGACGATACCGATACCCGCGAGTTTGAGGCGTTTCTGCTGGAACGACAGGGGGCAACGGTGATTGCCGCTGCCTCTGGCTCAGAAGCGTTGCAGGCACTCGATCGCTTGATCCCAGATGTAATTGTCAGTGATATCGGTATGGCAGAAATCGATGGCTATATGCTGATGCAGCAGATCCGCTCACGCCCACCGGCTCAAGGCGGAATGATTCCCGCGATCGCGCTTACTGCCTATGCCACAGAAATCGATCAGGAAAAAGCGCTGCAATCTGGATTTCAAAAACATTTGACGAAACCACTAGAGCCAGAACAACTCGTTAGTGCAGTCATTACACTACTTAATTCAAATCGGCATTGAGTTAAACTCAGCGGGGTGGGTGACGGCTCCGCTGAGTTTAACTCCTCTGCTAATATCAAGCCTTATTGGAAAACGTCAGCGCCATTGCTGCATCGGCCTTGACGCGAGATTGGGATCGAATCCACGCGATCACAAACG
>NZ_JACJOV010000062.1:0-41907 GCF_014695745.1 Leptolyngbya sp. FACHB-671
CCAGCTTAGTAAATGTCATCGCAATCGCTGTTTGATGCACTCATACTGGAACTGTAGCGAGCATAGCTCAACTTAACCACCCCCTATCCCTAGTGCCGCTGCGTAAGTCCTGTGTGAATTAAATGATCCGTAGAGCGAATAGCTTGTCCACTTAAGGGGCAAGATGCCCCTTTCACAAGAAATGTAGTCTATTCAGTTGGGGCATCTTCACTTTGAAAGACCGTCTGAGGCACCATTTCTCCTAATCTTTCTCTCGCCATTCCATACCACTTATCCTCATCTGGGTCAGTTACCTTCGCAGACGAGAGGCAGCGTTCCCATACGGCGATCGCGTCTTGTGGCTGATCCAATTTCTCCAACACCTGTGCCAGCAAGCAGTGTGCGGGTGCCATAGCATTGTTGACTTTAATGGCTTCCTGTAGATATACCTCCGCTTCGTCATAGCGCTCCTGTCCCAACCTGGCCCAACCCAGGTTTTTAAGAATGGAATACCGCAGATATTCTGCTTCAGGTTTGACTTGATCCTTTGCTTGCAGGAGTAAAGGAATCGCCTCGTCATAGTCTTCAGCCAAGATGTATAAACGCGCCAGGTTATTCAATCCTTCTAGATTCAGCGCATTTGGATTAGTTTTGCGGCTACTGCTGACGATGCGATATTCGCGACTGGCATCTTCCAATTCGCCCAAATCCTCTAACGCCAGTGCCAGCTTAAATCGAGCTTCCAGATTGTCTGGGTTGAGGTTAATTGCGCGCTGATAGTTCAACTGAGCTTCGACCAGCCGCCCCGCTTCATAATCCTTTGCGCCATTGAAGGTGTAGGCATTAGCAATTAGCGGAAAAGATAGCCGAAAACCAATTAGAGATGCCAGCAGCAGCGTCACCAGAATCAGCCGCCCTTCTTGCTTAAAGTGGATTGGAACTTTGAGCGTGGTCAAAACGCGATCGATCGTCATATGACCATCTTTGGTTACGACTCCGCCAATTACTAAACCTGTGAGTGCTGTTTGTAAGGCAACCACAACTGAGCCGAGAGTGTCGCGATCGCCACTCAAAAACCGGGTAGAAATGCTGTACAGCGCAAACAGACTGAGCAGCGATAGGAAAATCGCCAGCGCATTCCACAGGCGATCGAACCGATCCCACCAGTAAACTGGGACGGGAGCTTCAAAGAACCACCACCAAGCTTCAGCTTTAGGGTGAAAGCTGGTTCGCAGATCTTCTAGGTCAGCTACCCGGGTAATTCTGTCAGACTGCTTTCTTAAACGGCGATCGAGGTACGTGAGGACGGCAGGGCGACGGATGACATCTCTGGTGCGATCGCACAACAATGCATGAACCACATCTCGCGCCGTCAACACATCTAAAACTTGCTCGACCGACGGCAGCGGATCAGCCGTTTCTAATTCAAACAACCTATCTTCATAATTTTCCAGCGAATGCTCTAGTAAAGACATGGGTTAGAGACATGGGTAGCTTGTGGGGTTGCTATGGGGAAGTAGCTGTGAGGGATGCAGACACTAGTTTTTGGCTTCTGGGGCTTCCGGTTCTTCCGGCTCCACAGGCGATGAGGTGACGTTATCAACGGTGAGGTCAAGCTGATAGTCGATTGGCTCCGAGGCAGTTGAGACCACTACCACTTCATAGAAGCCCGACTGGGGCAGCTTGCTCGACCAGCGGGTGTCTGTAGAGTCTTCCAGCAAAACGGGCAGGTTAGACGTGGGGCGAGGTAGATACACCGAAAGTTGAGTAGCGTCAGAGGGAGCATCTAAATCCAGGCGCAGAATTTGCCCTTCTGAGAGGTTAGCCGTGTAGACTCGACCTTCTCCTGGCTCTAGACTTTCCTCTAACTGTTCGCTGTAGGAGTCAGCGTCAAACTTTATCTGTTCCAGCATTGAGCCATCTTGCAAGGTTCTCAAGCGGTCAAACACGATTCCTTGCCACACCTGTCCCAGTGGCTGGTCGAGAAAATCTTTGCCTCGCTGCTCAGGAAACAGATGAAAGAATTGAGCATCTGCCAGGTCATAGAGCGATCGACTGCCAACATAAAGCTGATTGGCTTGCTGTTTCCACTGTTCGCGATCGCCTTCGTCATAGCTGCCCAACTGTCCGCGCGCTTCTGGGCTGAGGCTAGTTTCTAGAGTATCCAGCCACTCAGCGGCGATCTCGTCCCAGTGCGATCGCCATTCTTCATCCTCCGGACCATCAGTGAGGGTGCGTCCTCGCTGGTCAGGATAGCGTTCATAAAACGCCGCATTTGCCAGGTTGACGTAAAACTCGTAGGGAATGCCTAATTCCTCTCGCTGTGTTTGAAGTTCTGCTTTGCGGGCTTGCTCTGCCTCTGAGAAGCGGGGAGACTCATCGGAACCTGGCTCAACAGCTTCTTCTGTAGGTGGGTCGAGTGTCTGTTCTGGCAAGATCCAGTTTGTGGTTGCCCACCAGCCCGCTCCGGCGGAACCCGAAATTAGAGCTAGCACTACTAGAAGTTTGCCAAAGCCAAAACCTTGGCGAGAGGGGGTGTGGGGTGTAGGGGCGTAGGGTGTAGGGCTATGAGGTGTGACAGGAGGGGCAATCGCCACAGTTCCCTGAATCTCAGAGTTAGGCGGCGCAGGGGGAATGTAGCTGGGGGGCGGCTGTGTTTGAACGTAGCCAAGATCGACGGGGGTAATTCCCAGGGCTTGCAAGACTTCCGCAGCGGATTGGTAGCGATCGTTGGGGCGGGGCGATCGCATCTGTTCCAATATGGCACTCAGCCCTGGACTAAGGTTTAGCTCCTGACCCCAGTTGCGGCGCGGCAAGCTGCCTAAAAACTCTTGCGGCTCTTTGCCCGTCAACAGCACCAACACTGTCGTTGCTAATGCATACAAATCGCTGTGAGGATAAGCCCTACCAAGCTGCATTTGCTCTTCGGGGGCATAACCAACCTTGCCGAGTCGAGTCTCTGGCGCAGACATCGGCTGTGCCTGCATCGTTCCCTGCACATATTGCGAAACTGCCGCTGCCACTTGCTTGACCCCGCCAAAATCAATCAACACAGGTAATTGATCGCTGTAGCGCAAAATCAAGTTGTCGGGCGAAATATCTCGGTGAATTACTCCAACGCTATGGATGTACTGCAACACAGGCAAAAGCTGAATCAGAAGCTGCATCACTTCCGACTCAGTAAAGCTCATTCCCTGAAGCTTACGCGCATCTAAAAGCTGCCGATAGGTTTGTCCCTCAACATAATCCTGAACTAGAAATAGATGCGCCTGTTTCTCAAAATCTGCCCGAAATAATTCTCGAAAGCGTGGAATTTGGGGGTGTTGAAGCTTGTACAGTACGCCTGCTTCCCGCTCAAACAATTCCTCTGCTTTCTGTAGAGCGTAGGTTCCGTGAACCTGGGGAGCAAACTCTTTCAGCACACACGGTTCGTTAAACCGATTTAAATCTTCTGCCAGGTAAGTGCGACCAAAGCCACCATGACCTAACTGCCGCTTGATCCGATAGCGCAAACCAATCGTGGTGTCTATCCCTTGAGCAATTGAGCCTGGGTATGCCTGGCTGTTGACCGCAAGCTTTTCGCCACACAGTCGGCAAAATCGGCTGCCCGGTGGGTTCTCATGACTTTGACTACAGTAAATTGATGACATGGAACTCAGGTCACACCAAACTTAGCGATAGGACGAGGAAAGGTTTTCAGCACCAAGCTTACTTCAAGATTATGCGGGCGATCGCACAAGTGTTGGCTGTTGGTTGCCAATTTTGAAATTGGAAATCTTTAATGCTCTTGACGTGGGTACCCATTCACCCTCAAAAGCTGCCCTTTGATCTACGATCTGGGATTACCTAATTCCAGAAAATTGCCTTCATTTAAGGCGATCGGGCTATTGATCGCGCTGTCGTTTGAATGTGAACGTTGCAATTCGCCAGGGAGAAATGTGAAAAGCTCGTGTCTCTTGGTTTAAAGAAGAACCATCTGACTCCTCTAGCAGAGTCGTGATTTGGGCAGTTTCAGGATCGAGATATTCAGATAGAAGATCTCCTAGATCCGCCAGCTTTAGCTCTGCCGATCGCCCCTCACATTCATAAACTCTCAAAACCCACCGATCACCCTGTTCTGATTGCTTAAAGGCAGTAAGAACCAGGTTTTGTGATTCTAGCTGAAGGAATTGTCCGGTTGGTGGCAACAATTTGCGGTTGCCTTCCTGCTTGGGGCGGACCACCAGCAACGGTTGATTTAGCTCATAGCCGCGATGCACCGTCTCGGCTGATTGCCAGTCGCCACTATGAGGGTAAAGCGCATAGCAAAATTGATGAATGCCGCGATCGGCTGCGGCATGGGGCCATTCTGAACTACGCAGCAGTGTCAACCGAAACTGAGACGGCTGGCTGTCGTATCCATGTTTGCAGTCGTTGAGCAAACTCACGCCGTAGTGAATGCCTTCATCAGACTGGCTCAGGTCAGCCCACTGTAAGGCTGGAACCTCCCACTTGGCTCGAACCGCATCAGGGAGTGAGGCAGTATCGGCTTGGTCATGGGTTTGGTCATTGGGAGGAAGCGTGGGACGAGCGATCGCCCCACAGGGAATTTCATAAGTCGCGAAGTCAGCTTTCAAATTCAGTGGAAAAGCCGCTTTCACCAGCACCTGACTTTCTTGCCAGTTGACGACAGTGGCGATTTTGAGAACGGGCAATCCCCGCTGCAAAATGTAATCTTGCTGAAATTCCGATTGCCCAAACTGGCGTACTACTCTGAGCCTCTGCTGAATTTCACCCCGCTCTAGCCAGCAAATTTGCTTCAGTGTTGCTGCTGGCAAAGCATGTTTGGTGTAGTCAGGGTCAATATTCCAGGCATCCCAATACTGACCGCTATCCTTGAAAAACTGAAGCTGATTGCCCGCATTGCTCAACACCTGCCGCTGCTGCACTTTGTCAAACACGCTGCTCAGGTTTCCCGTTTCGGGATCGATGCTGACCCGCAAAGTTTTGTTTTCCAGTACCCAAGCCTCTGAAGGGGCAGATGATTCAGCCAAAATTTGAGAAGGGTGCGAAGCAGTCTCCCCTGTGGGGCGATCGCCCTTCAACCAGTACACCTGATAGCCCAATCCAGGAATACTTTCCGCGTGAAACAGCAAATGAGCATCATGATCCCGCTGCATCTGGCAGGAAAGTTCACATCCCTCCAGGTTGAAAACTCGCCATTCTAAATTTGCTTCAGAAACGGGAACTGCGACGACTTCCGATCGCGCCCAGTTCAGTGAATTGAAGACCACAATGGGCTGACAATCAGGCTGTAGTGGAGCAGGGAGGTGAATTTGAGTGGCAATCGCCTCCAGTGCCTTCACCAAAAGCTCTTCTCCGATTTGCTCTGCCTTTATCCAGGCTTGATTGGCATCGTCAAAGACTTCTGCGATTGAGGAACCGGGCAAAATATCGTGAAACTGGTTGAAAAGCACCTGTTTCCAGGCACTTTCAATTGCCGCTTTAGGATAACTTGCGCCTGTAAGCAGGGTTGCCACGGAGCTGAATAATTCAGCCTGATAGAGCAACCGTTCACAGCGACGATTCCACCATTTTTGGTCGGCATGAGATGTGTAGCAGCCGCGATGGAATTCGAGGTAGAGTTCGGAGTTCAGAGTGGGGAGGGAAGGGATTGGGGGCTGGTGGGGACTAGGGACTAGGGAAGGGGGGTGGGCATTGCCCATCTGAGGCAGCGATCGCAGGTAGTCCAGGACGGTGCTGAAGGTGAGTTGGGGGAAGAAGGGGGAGTGCTGCCAGCGGTGGCCGACTTCTAGCATGTCGCGAGTGGGTCCGCCGCCGTGATCGCCCACACCAGGAAGCCAAAGAGATTGCTGAACGGTAGTCTTGGCTTCCCAAGTGGAAGCATATTCAGAGATTTTTAGCGGATCGATACCTTCACCGATACGGGGTGACATGAAGCTAAGAATTTCGCTGCCGTCGGGCGATCGCCACCAAAACAGTTCATGGGGAAATTCTGTGGTGTCGTTCCAGCGCAGTTTTTGGGTGACGAAGTACTCAATGCCCCCTTGCTTGAGAATTTGAGGAAGCTGCCAGCAAAACCCAAAACTGTCGGGCAGCCAGGCGATCGCGCTCAGTTTGCCAAACTTTTCCTGCACATAGCGCTGACCATAAAGCACCTGCCGCACAATCGACTCACCGTTGACCAAATTTAGCTCTGGCTCCACCCAAAGCCCCGCTGCGATTTCCCACGTACCCGCTGCAACCTGGGCTTGAATTGCAGCAAACAGTTCAGGGCGGTGCTGCTCGACCCAGGCAAATAGCGCAGGCGATGAGTGACAGAAGGTCAATTCAGGAAAATCTTGCTGAAGCGAGAGAACCGATTTGAAAGTGCGCTCTGCTGCTTCCCAGGTGTCACTGACCGTCCACAGCCACGCCAGGTCCAGGTGGGCATGTCCCACAAGCTGAACTTGCCGCTGTTTTAGCCGGTCGCCCAGCGGCTGAAGTTCTTGTCGCAGGGCTTGCAGCGATTGGTCAAAGCGAAGACGAGATGCTGTGGATTGATCCCGCAGGGCTGCCCAATCGAGCTGAGCAATGGCTGTCGCTAGCCTTTCCAGCTTTTCGGGTGCAAAGGCGGTGAGATATCGCTGCAAAACAGCCAACTCATCTGCCACAAATCCTGGTTCAGGAGTAGGCGAATCGGGAAATGAATTTTCGTAGAGGCAGAGCGACTTGACTAACGCACCATCATCATGACTGGGACTGACCAGCCGCAGCGCAACGTGAATTTGCTCTCCCAGTTTGGCAAATGGGCTAAGCAAAATTCGGGTGGAAGCGTCAAAAATATCGCCTTCTTGCACCAGCTTCCCATTCACAAAAATTTGTGCGTCTTCTGCCCACCAGACCACAGCCAGCCGCAAAGCCAGCCCTTCCAGGAAATACCCCTCTAAAGCTGGCGGAATGGTCAGAGTTTGTCCCAGCCACAGCACTTGCTGTCCTTTTGCCCAGGCGACGTGCTGCCGTGCATTAAGGGAAGCGATCGCCCACTCTTTCCACCGTTCAGGTTGGTTTGCTTCTGCAATCGATAAATCCTCAAGGTAATAATGCCAGTTTGCCTGAATATCGAGCTGGGTCAGTTGACGCAAATGGGCGATCGCCTGATCGCTCTGCTCCATGACAGTTAAGACAGCATTTTGCGGCATTTGATTTTGGGCAACTGAGGTAACATCGGTCATCTTTCGACTAAGATCAGGGCATTCGTACGGCTTCCCCGACTGTACAACAGAATCCCTCACTCCCCCTCAGCATTGCATTCCCCCTCGACCCATGCCTTCCCCCGGTCGCTATCAGAGCAGCGTATTTAACTTTCTCAATCGGCGATCGCTGCAATTGAGTGAACAGATCAGACGCACTGTTCGTTCAGTTAAAACGACCGCTACCTGGGGTGTGCAGATTTTGCTATATCCAGCTTATGTGGCATTTCAGACGGGACGAGTGACGGCGCAGCAGCTTCGACAGGCGGTGCAAACGACTTCGCTTCGGCTCAAGGCAGTCGAGAAGGCGATTGAGAAAGTGAAGCATGTCAACGCGCCTCCTCGACCCGAACCCACCCTCAGTTCTGATACGCCAATCTATAAAGTGTTGCAGACGGTAGAAGCGTTCGCGCTGCTGCCAACGGTGAAAACGCCGCTGGAGCTAGCCGCCTCATCCGATCTGTCTCAGCTTCAGAATCAGGCTGAACTGACTGTGCAAGCGATTCAAATTGATGGACTAATAGTCCGTTCCGATGCAGCTAAATATAGTGCGACTGAACACGGTGCGACTGAACACAGTGCGTTTGGAAAGGCAACCGAAGCAGGAATTGCTGTAAGTCAGAACGGCACTACCAACGGCACCATCAGTGGAAGCAGTGCTGTCAATGGAAATGGGGCTGTCAGTGCAAATGGAACCGCGCGATCGCTTTCCCCCTCCAGCAAAATTATTGGTATTGCATCTTTGTTGACTAGCCGTTCCTTAGTGCTAGTTACCAATCAGAGTCAGATTCTAGACATTTTGACGACTGAGCAGCAGGTTCAGTTACACCGACGCATTGTGTGGGAAGTGGCTCAGTACTGGCGAACCCGACGAGCCTTGTGGGCGGAGCAGCAGCCGGTCCCGTTTCCCCTGCCGCTACCCGAAGTTCACCAAAATGCACTGCCTCCCGTGCGACTGTTTCGGCGGCTAATGGCGTGGATGCAGACCGGTTCGGTGGCGATCGCCACCAACTTATTCCATGAGTCTGTTTTGGTCGCGCAACTGCAAGCTGATCAAGCGATCGCCTACACCCACCTTGCCAACTTTACTGAGCCTGGGGCTGACGATCCCTGGACCGAGGATGACGACACCAGCGGCTTTATTGAGATGACGGAGTTTTCAGCGGCAATGGTCAACCCCTGGGAACGACGGCAGCGAGCAACTTTGAATCCCTCAGCCGCAACACCTATGCGCCTGCTAAAAAGTTCTCGCTTTAGCGGTGTGTTTCCGTTTGCAGGTAAGCGGCAAGATTCTCCTCAGGCAAATGCTCAAGCCAATCCTCAGGCAAATCGCTTCAGCAGAATCTTGCCAAGCTTGAGAACGGTCTGGTCAGAGAAGAGATTAGCCCAGGTTGAAGACTCAGGAAGGACAGTGGCGATCGCCCCAATGCCTCCCTCCCCTGAAACTGGCTCAGCTCTACAACCCTGCCAACCAGACGTACCCGGACAGCTAGATCAACCCAATCCTCAAAGCTCATCTGACCTGCAAACCACCTGGATTGAAACGGAAGCTACTCTTGTCGGCTACGTCAAACATCCTTTAGAGCAATTCCTAGAATGGCTTGATTCAGGCATGGTCTGGATAGAAGAAACCCTTGCTAAAGTTTGGAACTGGCTCCGGCACGGTCGGCGCAGCTAAGGATTATTGGTTTGCATGAGTCCTCCGACTATCACGTCTTGCTGGACTTATATTTCATCTGGGTCAAACCCCAGCTCCCTTAACCTATTCGCTAAGCGGTCAGCGCGCTGTTTTTCTTGTTCGGCTCGCTCGTCTCCGTTCAACAGCAAGTTGCCGTTGCTATCCCACCAGCGCAACCAGGGAAAGGTCTGATTAATGTACTGCCCCTGCCAAATTCCCAATTCCACACCCATCGGTGCAATGGGGAAATGCCCTCGCTCGTTGGGATCACAGCGTTGATAGTGATTGGCAATTAATTCGTAAACTTCAACTGAGGCTTTGTCTACTTCATAAATGGCGTAAAACGGCACTCGAATTGCCTGCTCATACACCCAGAATTTCCCAGCCTTCGCTGCATCGTCTGTAAAGGGCGAGGTTGTGTCTCTTTCCTCGGAGCCGTCACCCGAGACAAACTCAATCACAATCAGGGGAGCGACTATTTCCTTCCACATCACATAGGAGCGCCGCCTTTTTCCATCGAGCAGCGGTGGTACGTTCGGCACGTAGAACCAATCAGGAGCCTCAGCGCCTCGCTCTGGTGGCTCGGTCAGCCGCCAGTAGATGCCGCAGTCTTGACCAATAGCGTACTGTCCTGTTGGGTGAAGGGCATCAAGAATCGGGCGGATAGAATCAGTCAGCAGCAAACTCTGCGGATGCTCCTGGAAATTTTTCACAAATGTACCGTCGGTTTCCGGCAGTTGCGTGTGGTCCGGAAGGGTAAGGGCCGGCTGAGATGAGGCGATCGTCATCGGAACATCCTGTCGATCGAAGTGTCCTGATCCTACCTTATCTCCCTAGACCGTCATCTTGGGGAACATCCAATTACCAGAACCCATCTGACTTAAGGTAGAGTGTATTGTTGCTGCCTTAAATGGCGATCGCTGTGCCCCTCAGTGATGCTTCAGCGAATTATCTCTCATCAAGCATTTAGGTCAAAGATCTTCAGTCATCCGACAGCAATCCAAATGCTGTGTAAGAAAAAGGACACTGTTTCGATATTATAAGAAAGCCTATTGCTGGAGATGCTTCACATGCTGACTCTTAAAATCGCCGTTTACATCGTTGTTAGCTTCTTTATTGCGCTTTTTGTGTTTGGATTTTTGTCAAATGATCCCGCTCGTAACCCTAATCGTCGGGATTTAGAATAGACAGCCAAAACACTCCTTGCTCCCCCAGGCAATCAGTCTGCGCTGAGGACGGCTAAAGCGATGTATCCGGGCTGTCCGCATAAATTTGTCGTGCCAAAGTATGCCCTACCCGGTTCTGCCGCCTACTTCTCCGGTTATCGAGCTGTCGCAACCAGAGGAAATTAGCCATCCTTTACCTTCTTCAACGGCTGTTTTGCCTGCGGAGCCTGCCCAACTCACTTCGGGCAGCGGTGTTGCTCCGGTTCCTACCCCACCCGAACGCTTTGCGCCAGAGCGATCGCCCGCTTCAGTCGAGTGGTCAACCGTCTCAGATGCTGCCAATACTGGAGCATCTGATGCGGCTCTGTTAGGTGCTCCCGTTGAACTCAACCCACCGCAGTCAGCCCTCTCAAGTCAGCAAGAGGTTGCGATCACCTACGGCGTTACTTCCGAAGACTTATTTTCTACAGCTTCGGACTCTGCTTCACCTGCAGCGATCGCTCCATCGACTGCAACTAGAACAGAAGCGGCTGCGAGTGCCGTATCCCCGTCCTCATCCCCAGCGATCGCTTCGCCAACCTTAGTAACCGAGCGCGAAGCGGCAGAAAGGGCTGCACCTTCTGCCTTCCCTGCAACCGTTCCCCCATCCATAACAAGCCAGAGAGAAGCAGTTGCGAATGGAGCCTCTTCCGCTTTGCCTGCGATCGCTTCACAGGCAGGTGTCGGGGAAGTAGCTAGTGAAACAGTTGGGAATGAAAGCATTAGCAATTCGGTCGTGGCGGGAGCAACAGCCGCCGAGTCTCCCCTGTCCCTCTTCCAGCGGCAGATTTCATTCCGTTACTTGTCTGAATTGGCAGGGCGATCGCCTCAAAGAACTCGTTCTCCCATTCTCGAGTCGCTACGGCTAAATATCTTTGCTCAAGAAGCGGAATCAGAATTGGCTCAACTACCTGAGCTAGAACCTCAACCTTTGCCTCCGCTTGATTCAGCTCCATTGCCACCAGATGAATCGGGTGAACCCATTGACCCTGAATCACTACCCGATCGCTTGCCTGACTCAGATAGCACCCAGCCATCAGGGGAAACTTTAGTCATTCCCGATGAACTGCCTCCCCTTCCAGAATCGCTATCAGAAGAAGTGGAACTCGAAGAAGGTGAGCCGCAGGAAGGTGAGCCGTCTGATTCACCTCAAATGAATGGAGAAGAGCAAGAACCCCCTGTAGATGGGGTATCTCCTGACCAAATTCCTACGGATGGCGAGCCGTTTCTGCTCGACCCATCGGGCACCGGAGAAGTAATCGAACTTTCTGCCGATCGCCAGCGGTTTGACCAAATTCAGCAGGTATTTGTCGCCGAAGGCAGCGTTGAAATGCGCTTTCGCAGAGCCGTTTTAACCTCAGATCGGCTACGGGTGAATTTGCTCAATCGCATTGCAGTCGCCGAAGGAAATGTCACCCTGGTTAGCGGACAGCAGGAGTTCAGGGGCGAACGTTTCGTCTACAACTTTGTTCAGGAGCGCGGCGACATCCTCAATGCCAGCGGTGAAATATTTCTGCCCTCAGCGGGTGACGACTTTTCGGCAACGTTGCCTACTGACGCCAGTGCTGGAGCGCAAGAGCCACTCAGGGGCGACCTGATCAGCGCTGAACAGCCCGAAGTTCAACCTGATGAAACAGGTGCTGTTACGGGCGTGGATGATTCCGGTGCGCTACCTGATGTTGACACTCAGCCCGATCTGGATAGCACACCCACTGTCGAAGACGAGGATGAAGACGAAATTCCAACCGATGCCTCAGATGCAATTAACTCTGAAGCCGATGAAGATTCTGATGCGCCTGTTAGCAGTCCGGGTGGGCTATCCGTAACTTTGGGTTCAGGAAATGCGAGGCGAGGCGGCACAGGCGGCGAAGTTCGGCGGATTCGATTTGAGGCAGATGAGGTTGAGTTTACGCCTGATGGTTGGGTTGCAACCAACGTTCGCATCACCAACGACCCATTCTCACCACCAGAGCTAGAGCTAAGGGCAGACACCGCTACCTTTACGCGGCTATCGCCAACTCGCAGTGAAATTCGAGCAAGGCGACCTCGGATTGTGTTTGATCAGGGGCTATCGATTCCTTATTTCCAAAATCGAGTCATTTTAGATGACCGAGAACGCCGTCCTGGACTGGTTCAGTTCGGCTTTGACGAAGAAGACCGGGGTGGCTTCTTTGTTGAAAGCAATTTTGAGTATGCCCTTAGTCCTCAGGTGGAGCTTTCACTCAGACCGCAAATTTTGCTTCAGCGAGCCTACGATAACGGCTTCAACCTAACCGACCCCGCAAACTATGGGTTAATCGGCGAGTTAAATGTCCAGTTCAGCCCAACTACGGTTTTGCGAGGAAACGCTGTTTTTACCAGCCTCGACCTGGACGAATTGCAGACCCAGTTTCGCGGCAGCTTACGGCTACAGCAGCGGTTATTTAACCATACCCTGACCGCAGAATATAGCTATCGCGATCGCCTCTTCAATGGCTCTCTAGGTTTCCAGACTGTGCAGCGCAGTTTGGGTTTAGTGCTTACTTCACCTACTTATGAGTTAGGCAACACTGGCATTAATCTGAGCTATCAAACTGGCGTACAACTCATTAGCGCTAACACCGATCGCCGTAACTTGATCCTTGCCTCAGATGGCGGTAACCCAATTGAGCTAACTCGCTATCAGGCTGGTGTTGCCCTGCGACGAGGCTTTTTGCTGTGGCAAGGCGAACCGCTTCCTCCCACCGCAACAGAGGGGTTAAGATATACCCCCAACCCCGTTGTTCCCTACGTGAGCTTGGTGGCTGGTTTGAGGGGGGTGTTTAGCGCCTACAGCAATGGCGATACTCAGCAGGTCTACACCGCTAGCCTTGGAGTGCGTGGACAATTTGGGCATTTCTCTCGCCCATTCTTTGACTACACCGGGTTCAACCTGACCTATTCTCAAAATATTCGAGATGGAGAATCGCCGTTCCGATTTGATCGGGTTGTGGATGACCGGGTAATTTCGGGCGGCATTATTCAGCAGCTTTATGGGCCCTTCAGGGTTGGATTTCAAACTTCGCTCAGTTTAGATCGCGATCGCGAAATCCAGACGGAATACATTTTGGAATACAGCAGAAGAACCTATGCGATTACGCTACGAGTAAACCCACGACGAGAACAAGCCTCTCTCGGCTTGCGCATCAGCGACTTTAACTGGAATATTGATCCTGAACCCTTTGGTGGGGACGAATCAGGCACAGTAGACGGAGGTGTACGCCGCAGGAACGATTAAGTTTGTGGAAAAACAGACTAACGTTTAGGCTCGGCGGAATGATCAGAATTTTGTTAAAGTTTTGATTTGACTCTACCCTAGCGATGACAGAACTGGCGAGAGATGCTGCTATAGATGCTGCTGAGTTGTTGGCCCATTACAGTTTTGACCTGGGTGGCTTCACAATTGAGCGTCTAATTGACTATTGGCTGAGAGAATATCCGGCCAACTGGTTGCGGTCTGCGCTAGTAGAAGCGCTTTATCAGGGACGCTACAAAGCGGTGTCTGTAACCCAAATCTTGACGCTCTGGAAGAGGCGAGGACAGCCGCTCTATCACTTCAACCATGAGTTTGAGCGCATGGTTTGTGGGAGATTTCCAAAATCTTCGATCACCTCATCTGAACTGCCTGCTCCAACTCGCCCCTCCCCCCAAACTTCGAGCTTGAGTAACGATCGCCATTCTGCCGCAATCTTGCCGAGAAGCGCTGAGGTTTCAGAACTCCAGCTTTTTGAAGATGCGATCGCAGTAGGTGAAACGAGTGAAGCTAGTGTTACTGATGTAGAAAAAAAATCATCGGATGCAAGAGTAGACGACACGCCATCTAAGCAACCACCCGCGCAAGAAATACTGCGACCAGACACCAGCGATCGCCCCTTCCGTGCCCTCCTTCCTGCTGCTAAATCCCCCCTAGAGCCATCACGAACTTCCCTTCCTGAAGACGGCACTGTCGAAATGCCCTCAGCTACCCCTGAACCCTCAGCAACTTCTGCAACCCATGAATCTGTAGAAGCCAACCGTGAACATTCCACTTCTACCCCCACTCAATTACCTGGCTCAGAAGTCACAGAGTCTCCCATTCCAACGTTTAGACCCGTCAACGCTGGGTTAGACGCAACAGAATTGGTGCAATGGGCAGGCGATCGCGTTAGCAAACACCCCATTCACCAGTTTGTCCCCTCTACAGGCGTTTCCAACTTTTACACCAAGCTCAAAGCTGTTGTGCAAAGCAGAGATGACTACTTCACCGACCTTGCTCTAGCTGGAGATAGTATTTCCCTGCAGGAACAGCGGGAGCGGGAGTAGGGATGAGGGATTAAGGACGAAACTTGTCTCCTTGTCCCTCATCTTTCATTCTTAGCCCTGCCCGCCCATCCGGATTTCAGAGCAAAATGTAGCCATGCTAAAGCCGCCGAAACGCTTTAGGATGCTGGTTCTCAGACGTAGATTAGGGCTGGCGAACCAGAGGCGCTCTTCAGAGTACATTGATTCGTATTCAGTAATCAGCGTTAGGGAACCGTCGTCACCCATGACATACCGTCCGGCAACAGGTGCTTTCTCTGCGTAACCTGTATCTCTCAGCAATTTCCCTTCGTTGGGCTTATCTGGATCGGCAACAGGAACTAGAACGGTAGATCCTTCGTGCTTTTCCTTGTCCCATTCCATCGTGCCGTCCCAGGTGACTCGCGCACCGCAGAGCGCCAGAGTCGGCTCGACCTCATTTTGCTGGCACAGCTCAATTACTTCAGGTGCATCCTGGGGCAGCATTTCAATGCGAATGTCAGATTTGCCGCTCTCAGACTGCTTGAAAGCGAGATGATGACTGGTGCGCTGTGAAAACCATTTGCCAGCACTTTGCTGAAAAAATTCTGTAATATCCATGAAGTCGATGCAGTTGCTAACAGTTCTTAACGTTCACTCTAATACTCACTAGTTTAAGCTGAGTTGGCGTTAGTCATTTGTGACTCGCCTTTTGTCCTTTGTCATTTGTAAACCGCTATTGCGGCAAACAGCCCATGACCAATGACCCTTCGACACGCAGAATCGCTATATAATCTTAATCCTGGAATTGCTGAATCTAAGCGCATTTTTGTGTCTAAACCGTCAGCGTCTGAACACAAAGATTTATAGAAGTTAGCGATCGCCAAACCCTTGCTGTGAAGTCTGTAACTTTAAGAGAGAAACTTTAGATGGCTGGACTGACCCAGGTTCCTTATCTGCTGCGGGCTGCTCGTGGTGAAACGTTAGACCGTCCTCCTGTGTGGATGATGCGACAGGCAGGGCGCTACATGAAAGCCTATCGGGATTTGCGAGAAAAATATCCGTCGTTTCGACAGCGTTCTGAGATTCCAGAAGTGGCGATCGAGGTTTCATTGCAACCCTGGCGGGCATTCCAACCAGACGGAGTAATTCTGTTTTCTGACATCGTCACTCCTCTGCCCGGTCTGGGAATTGAGATGGACATTGCAGAAGGGAAAGGCCCGATTATGGAGCGCCCCATTCGTACTCAGGAACAGGTAGATGCGCTGCGGCCGCTTGACCCAACTGAGTCGATGCCGTTTATTCAAGAAATCTTGCAGGCATTGCGGCAGGAGGTGGGCAATCGTTCAACCGTGTTGGGGTTTGTGGGCGCGCCTTGGACATTGGCAGCCTATGCGGTAGAAGGTAAAGGCTCAAAAACCTACTCGGTTATTAAGGGAATGGCCTTCTCTGACTCAGCAATTTTGCATCAGCTTTTGGCTAAATTGGCAGATGCGATCGCCGTCTACGCTCGTTACCAGATCGATAGTGGCGCACAGGTCGTGCAAATGTTCGATTCCTGGGCGGGTCAACTCAGCCCTCAAGATTATGAAACGTTTGCCCTGCCCTATCAGCAGCGCGTTTTCCGGCAGGTAAAGGAAACGCACCCCGATACACCTCTAATTCTTTTGGTGAGTGGCAGCGCGGGTGTTTTGGAGCGGATGGGGCGTTCTGGAGCCGATATCATCAGTCTTGATTGGACGGTTGATATGGCAGAGGCTCGTCAGCGGTTGGGACGGCAGATGAAGGTGCAGGGCAACCTTGACCCCGGTGTGCTGTTTGGCTCACGCGAGTTCATTCGCGATCGCGTTCTCGACACGATTCGCAAGGCAGGCAACCAGGGGCACATTCTCAATCTGGGACACGGCATCTTGCCCGACACGCCAGAGGAAAATGCGGCTTTCTTCTTTGAAACTGCGAAACAGGCAGACCAACTGTTGGCGGTTCATGCCTAATGGCACTACGCCGCTAAAATGATGCCAACCCTGTAAGGGCGCGGCATTCGGGAATAGATCCTGGGCAAAACTACAGGACCGTTGCCGAATGCCACGCCCTTACTCAATTGAATGCACCCTATTAGCGGTGCGCTGATACAAGATGGTTGCTTGATTATGACTGCGAAGCGAATTTTGGTAACGGGTGCTAGCGGCTGCATTGGTCATTACATTTGCGATCGCCTCATTCGAGAAACGTCTCATGATCTGTTTTTGCTGGTGAGAAATCCGCAAAAGCTGAAGTTTGACTACAATGCTCGTCCAGGAGTCACTATCCTTCAGGCTGACCTGCGAGAAATTGAGCAGTTTGCCGATTTGCTCAAAACCATCGATACCGCAATACTGACCGCGACTGCCTGGGGTGGCGCTCAGGAGGTGTATGACATCAACGTTTTGAAAACGCTGCGGTTGATGAATTTGCTTGACCCGGATGTGTGCCAGCAGGTGATTTACTTTTCTACCGCTAGCATTCTGGGTCGCCACAATCAGCTTTTGAAGGAAGCGGGACAGTTAGGCACAGACTACATCAAGTCCAAGCACAATTGTTTTCAGCAGTTGCCAAGGCTGGCGATCGCCCATCGCATCACCACCGTTTTTCCTACGCTCGTCTTTGGTGGAGATGGTCAAAAGCCCTATTCTCACCTCACCTCCGGCTTGCCCGAAGTGGCAAAGTGGATCAATCTAATCCGCTTCTTTAAAGCTGACGGCAGCTTTCACTTCTTACATGGGGAAGATATTGCTCAGGTTGTGTTACACCTGATCGAACACGCGCCAGCACCAGGAGAATCGCGTCAGCTAGTTTTAGGCAATTCCGCAATTACGGTAAATCAGGCAGTAGAGCAAGTCTGTCATTATCTCAACAAACCCATTTCCGTACGAATTCCGCTCTCAACTCAGTTAGCTGACCTATTCATCGTGCTATTTCGGATTCAGATGGAAGCCTGGGATCGGTTTTGCCTCAGCTATCGCCACTTTACCTATGAGAATCCGGTTAGTCCTGCTAGCTACGGTTTACCGACTTACTGTCCAACCATTGCTGATTTGTTGAAGGTTAGTGGTGTTGTCAGGTAGGGCGATCGCCAATTGTAGGGGTAAAGAACTGCGACTTCTGTAAGAAGTCGCAGTTCTACACGCCAATCAACTCTTGATAAGGCTTGGCATAGTGAGGAATTGCAACAAGGCAAGCTCATCAGAGTGCGCGGCTTTCCTAAAGACAAGAAGGTGAAACTGTTCCGGTTACTTGCCCCTTGCGTAAGTCCTGAACTTTGAAAGTTTTTCAGAGTGCTTCGACGCTCACCACCTAATCCTGCTTGTCAATCCGAACTTTGATCCCTTTGGATAGGAGCGTACTCAGTGCATCCGCCAGTTTCTTTTCTGGAGTCACTTCCTTCGGAGGAAACAAGAATGTACAAACATAAGCAACTAACAACAACAAACCCACTACAGCACCAAAATCCATACGATACACCCGCCTCTTCGGTAATACTGAATCACCTTGTCTAGCGCCAACTGCACTCTGGAACTGAGGAATACAAATGTACGCTAGGGACTAAATCTAGCAAATATTCGTGAGAGAAATATTAAGTTAAGACAAAGCTAATGTAATTTTATTTACATGAGTATACGCAGGTTAGAACGCTCTAAGACCTCTTCTTCCCTAAAATTAAGGAGCTTAAAATGAGACACTTAAGTGCCTTTTGTCTGGCGATCGCTTGATGCTCGTTCTGCTTGCGTAAGTTCTGACTTTGTTGGGTTTCGCTTTGCTTCACCCAACCTACGAATCCTTTTGCCCCAATGCCCATTCCATTTGCCTGAGAATTCCTCTGAGCATAGTCACTTCCTCGGTTGAGAGGTCTGCTCGGTTAAACAGGCGGCGGAATTTTTCCATGCGGCTGGGGGCTGTGTGTGGATAGAGGTAGCCGATTTTGAGCAGCAGGGTTTCGAGCTGTTGGTAGTAGCCCTCGAGCAGGTCGAGGGAAGGGGGGGTAGGGGTTAAGGGCTGGGGGCTAGGGGCTGGATGTTCGGAGAAGGTGAGGGCGGTTTGATGAAGTTCGTAGCAGCAGATAGCGACGGCTTGAGCCAGGTTGAGTGAGGGGTAGGTCGGACTGGAGGGAATGCGGACGAAGCGTTGGGCATAACTTAATTCGGTGTTGCTTAAGCCTCGATCTTCGGGGCCAAAAATTAGCGCCGATTCCATTGAGGTTGCGTTAGGATGGTTGGCTTCTAGCAGCCAGGGTAAGCCTACTTTGGGTGAAACGAGGGAGGCTTCAGGGCTGCGATCGCGTGAAGTAGTGGCGATCGCCCGCTGACATCCTTTCAATGCATCCGGTATGTTATCCACTCGCTGCGCCGTTTCCAACAAGTTCGCCGCATGGACTGCCATTAGTCGTGCTTCTTCCCCCAACCAGTCGCAGTGAGGATTTACCAGAACCATTTGGCTAAGCCCCATATTCTTCATCACCCGGGCAATTCCCCCCACATTCAGCGGCCCGGCTGGCTCCACCAGCACAATCCTTACCCCTACTAATACTTGCTCAACCATCTAGGATATAAAAGTTAGATTTTCAAAGTCACGTCGCTACTCTCACCCTACACCCTAGCCCTCAGTCCCTAGCCTCTAGCCCCTTCTATGCCCCGCTCCAAATCAGACCTGCCCACCAAAATTTGCCCAGTTTGCGATCGCCCCTTCACTTGGCGCAAAAAATGGGAAGATTGCTGGGATGAAGTGAAATATTGCTCCGAGCGCTGCCGTCGTCGCCGCTCAACCGCCAAAGAGAACTAAATTAAGTTTTGAATTTTGGGAGTTGAATTGTGAGTTCAAGTTCCAACTCAAAGCTCAGAACTTAAAACTTAGAACTCAGAACTCAAAACTTCTAAAGGAATTTTATGTCAATCGCAGTGCAGCCCAAAATCATCATTCACGGTGGAGCCGGAAGCTCTCTCAAAAGCAAGGGAGGCGTTGAGTCGGTGCGCCAGTCGCTCCACAAAATTGTTGAAGAAATTTATCGACTGTTACTGGAGGGCATGAGTGCTCCATGTGCGGTTGTGCGGGGTTGTCAGTTGCTAGAAGACAATCCTCGCTTCAATGCAGGAACGGGTTCTGTGCTGCAATCTGACGGGCAGATTCGTATGAGTGCTGCTCTGATGGACGGCTTTAGCCAGCGGTTTAGTGGTGTAATTAACGTTTCGCGGGTCAAAAATCCAATCGAGCTAGCTTTAGCACTGCAGAGCTCGCCCGATCGCGTTCTATCTGATAATGGTGCGGCAAATCTACTGCGAGAGCTTCAGGTCCCTGACCACGATCCCCTCACTGAATTGCGTCTGCTGGAATGGATTCAGGAACGACGGGGTGACTTTAATAAAGAAATGGCTGGAGTCGTTGCCGAACGTGAATTAGTTACTGAAAGCAGTGCAGGACGGGGCACTGTTGGCGTGGTTGTGTTAGATCAGCAGGGGCAGCTTGCAGTTGGCACTTCCACAGGCGGTAAGGGGTTTGAGCGAATTGGGCGAGTTAGCGACTCTGCCATGCCTGCAGGCAACTACGGTACTTCCCATGCAGCGGTGAGCTGTACGGGCATTGGCGAAGACATCATTGATGAATGCTTAGCTGCCCGAATTGTAGTGCGTGTCACCGATGGGCTAACGCTGCCAGCCGCGTTTGATCGCTCCTTTACAGAGGCTCAGCAAAATCAGCGAGATTTAGGCGCGATTGGTATTGACCAGAGTGGGGCGATCGCTTGGGGCAAAACTAGCGAAGTTTTGCTAGCGGCTTACCACGATGGCACCGAGATCGGTGACACCCTGGAATGGGACGACGGCTCTCTGACTGGCTGTGTCTAACCTATAATCAACATCAACTGTGGCGGGAAGGCAGCATATGAACTGGTTGCAAAAACTCAGGAAAAACTCACTAGCCCAATTCGGCGCGATTGTGCTGCTGATTTTTTATGTAGTTGTGATAGCGGCAGAATTTGTTGCGCCCTACGACCCTTATGCTTCGCAGGTTGACGGCTCCCTCCTGCCACCGACTCAAATTTACTGGCGTACTCAAGAAGGACAATTTATTGGTCCACACGTTTACCCCACAACGCAGGGTCCTGTAGATCTGGAGACGGGCGATCGCCAGCTATTCGTAGACTTTGAGCGCCCTTCCCCCCTACGCCTGTTTGTACAAGGTTCAGAATATCGGATGCTGCAATTGCGGCTGCCGCTGCCGACCCGCTTCTCACTCACGAATCCCAGGTTCGAGGAAGTGCAGCTTTTCCCTGGCATTCCCGGAAACCTGCACCTGTTTGGCGCAGCGGGGGAAGGTACAATTAACTTGCTGGGTACTGATGAACAGGCGCGGGATCAGTTCAGCCGCCTTGTGCATGGCGGTCGCATTAGCCTCAGCATTGGTTTGGTTGGCATCGTTATCTCTTTTCCTTTGGGAATGTTGGTCGGCGGTATTTCTGGCTACTTTGGCGGAGCCACTGACGGCATACTGATGCGTTTCGTAGAAGTGTTGATGACGATCCCGTCCATCTATTTGCTGGTTGCCTTAGCTGCTGTATTGCCTGCTGGACTGACCAGTTCCCAGCGATTCTTGCTGATTGTGCTGATTACCTCGTTTGTCAGTTGGTCCGGGTTGGCACGGGTGGTTCGCGGTCAGGTGCTTTCTATTAAGGAGCGAGAATTTGTCCAGGCGGCTAAGGCAATGGGCGGGCGACCGCTCTACATCATCATTCGGCACGTCCTACCGCAAACTGCGACCTACATCATCATTTCTGCAACGCTGGCAATTCCCAGTTTCATTGTGGCGGAGGCCGTTCTTAGCTTGATTGGTCTGGGCATTCAGCAGCCTGATCCGTCATGGGGAAATATGTTGTCTTTAGCTACCAATGCCTCAATTTTGGTGCTGCAACCGTGGCTGGTCTGGTCGCCTGCAATTTTAATTGTATTGACCGTGCTGGCGTTTAACCTGCTAGGGGATGGTTTGCGAGACGCGCTTGATCCCCGCAACTTACACGGCACATCAAATATCAGCAGTACTGCCTCTGGAGAACTTGCTTCAGCTCCCGGGGATAGCTAGGCGACGTCCTCGTTTAAGCGTTGGGGATCAGTCTCGATCAGAATGCCAGCTTCTTCACTACTCAAAGGTTTCGCAAAAAAATAGCCCTGCCCATATTCGGCTTTCAGGGTTTTAAGTTGTGAAACTTGTTCAGCAGTTTCAATTCCTTCAGCAACCACGTTCATGTTTAGGGTGTGAGCCAGCGTGACGATCGCTCGCACAATTTCAGATCCCTCGTCTTCTGCGTCATCGGCTCCCATTCTGCCGACAAAGGACTGGTCAATTTTGACCGTATCAATCGGGAACTGATGCAAATAGCTTAGGGACGAATAGCCTGTGCCAAAGTCGTCAATCATCAGCTGCAGCCCCAGCGCCTTGAGCTGCTCTAGTAGAGCCGTTGCGGACTCAGTATTTTCCATAATGGCGCTTTCGGTAATCTCAATCTTCAAGCGATGAGGTTCTATCTGATATTGCTGAAGTAACTGGCTGATTTGCTGAATCAGTTGGGTTTGGGCAAACTGCTTAGTCGAAAGATTCACGCTGACGGATAACGCTCTGCTGTGAGGAAACTGAAGCTGCCATTCCCGAAGCTGACGACACGCCTCTGCAAAAATCCACTTTCCCAACGGGATCACCAAACCCGTATCTTCGGCAACCGGAATGAAATCACCGGGAGAAATCCAGCCACGCTCTGGGTGCTGCCAGCGAACCAACGCCTCAAACCCAATAATTTCGGAAGTTTCTAGCGAGACGATGGGCTGATAGCGCAGTTGGAATTCTTGACTGGTCAAACCTACTTGCAGGGTTGAAACGGCCCGTCTCAGGTCAGTCTCTAGCTGCAATAGAGCAACAGCGCGGGCGTGCATTGCTGCATCAAATATCTCGTGACGAGCCCGCCCTAAAACTTTGGCGCGGTACATGGCGGTGTCTGCATTTCGCAGCAAGTCTTCAGGGCGATCGCCCCCCGATTCACTTAGAGCAATGCCAATGCTGACGGTAGTAAAGACCTCTTGCCCATTTAAATTGAATGGCAGCAAGAATTCTTGATGGATTCGCTCTGCCAGTTGAGTGCTGTCGGTGTGGCTCCTGATGTCTTCCATCAAAATTGTGAACTCGTCCCCTCCTAGCCGAGCGATTGTATCGCCGATGCGAAGGCAAGTTTGCAGACGTTGGGCGATCGCCACCAAAAGCTGATCCCCAACTACATGACCGAGGCTGTCATTGATCACCTTAAACCGATCGACATCTAGAAACAGCACCGCAAATCGGTAGCTCTGGGGGCGTCTAGTTCGCTCAATTGCTTGAGAGAGGCGATCGATAAACAAAGCGCGATTGGGTAGTCCTGTGAGCACGTCATGCAGGGCATCGTGCAAAAGCTGCTCTTCGGCTTGACGGCGTTTGGTGATGTCAGTCTGCGATCCCGCCATGCGGCAGGCTTTGCCATTCTCATCTCGCACTGCCAGTCCTCGGTTCAGCAACCAGCGGTAGGAGCCGTCTCGATGCCGCATTCGGTACTCGCTCTCAAAGTGAACCGTTGACCCATCTAGATGAGCATTGAGTTGAGTTTTAACGCGATATAGGTCTTCCGAGTGAACTCGGCTAAACCATTCATCTAAAGTGTTGCCAATCTTTCCCTCCTCGTAGCCCAGCATTTCCCGCCAACGGGGAGAAAAGTAAATTTCGTTGGTTCTCAGATTCCAATCCCACAGCCCGTCGTTGGCACCGCGCACTGCCAGAGCGTAACGTTCCTGGCTTTCCCGCAGCGCTTCTTCAACCTTCATTCGGTCAGTAATGTCCAGCCCAACGAAGACGGCTGCCTGATCCTGAAAATATTTTTGGGCAACGACGATGTAATTGCGGATCGAGTCGCCAACTCGGGATGCAATTTCTACCGAGCTTTCCTTCACTGAACTGGCGATAAACTTCTGCACAAACTCGGCAAATCCGGGGCTGGATTCCATAAAACCCAATTCTCTGCCGACAAAATCTTCTGGGCGAACGTTAAAAGTGGCCGCCAAGTAACGATTGATCCCTAAGTATTTGCAGTCTGAGCTAAACCAGGAAACGCAGCCAGGGACGGCATCCAGTACCGCCTGAAGCTGATCTTTTGCCTGTTGCAGGTCTGCCTCAGCTCGCTTGCGATCAGTGATGTTTCTGCCAAAAACGGCTACGCCTGTAATTTCCTCAGTATTCGTGATAATGGGGTTAAACGAGACTTCAATATATGCAGGGCTGTCGGGCAAATCAACATATAGCTCAATAGCAAAGCGATCGCCCCTCAGTGCCCGGTCATAGTAGTCTATCCAGATGGCTTTTGCGGTGTCGGGTAGACAACTGATAATATTCATACCCAGCGCTAACTCGACCCCATAAACGATCTGAAACTGCTGCTTAAAGGTGGAGTTGAGCGTGACAATCTGATACTGGCGATCGATCGACCAGACCGCATCTTGCGTATTCTCGATCAGAGCTAGAAGATTTGCCTCTCGTTCCCTTAGCGCTTTTTCTACGGTCGTTTCCTGGATGCCTGATTCCTGAATGCTTGATTTCTGGATGGCTGCTTCTTGCACTGCTTCCGATGCAGATACTCTTGGCTGAATTGCCTCGGTTTCTAACCGTCTAGATGCTGAACTGGACGTTGGGCTATTAGACGTTTCGCCATTAAAAGGCTGTGGTGCCAAACTATCCTGTATTTCTGCAGCATCTGCTGTAACCATGAGAAAGCAATCTCCGAAGCGGTGATTAAAAAATCCGGCAGATGCCTAGGGTACCCATAGCTCCAGGATAGACGGCGACTTATAGGCAGTAGAGTAAACTTCTGGCAAAGATTGAGAGCCAACCCATGAAAGAATGTTAATGCAGTTAATATTTATGAAGCGGAACTTGTGCAATGCCTGACCTGAGCAGACTAAGTTCTTGCGGCTGCTAAATTGACCGATCGCCTTTTCCTTTTATCCTTCACAGTCTGGAGACTCTACGATGTTGCGCCTGGAACATGTCAGCAAAATTTATCCGACGGGTGAAGTTCTCAAGGATATCAACTGGGAAGTTAAACCCGGCGATCGCATTGGTTTAGTCGGGGTAAATGGCGCAGGCAAATCAACGCAGCTCAAGATCATTGCGGGTGAGATGGAGCCCACTTCTGGTCAAATCATTCGCCCCAACAGCCTGCACATTGCCTACCTGACCCAAGAGTTTGAGGTTGATCCCGGCCGCACCGTGCGGGAAGAATTTTGGACGGTGTTTACTGAAGCCAATGCAGCGCAACAGGCGATCGCCCTGGTTCAGCGGCAGATGGAAACCGCCAGCATGGAAGAATTGGATAAGCTGATTCATAAACTAGACCGAGCACAGCGGCAGTTTGAAGGGCTGGATGGTTATGGCTTGGAGGCGCGAATTGAGAAGATTTTGCCAGAGATGGGGTTTGACCCAGAAGATGGCGATCGCCTGGTGAGTGCTTTCAGCGGCGGCTGGCAGATGCGGATGAGTTTGGGCAAAATTTTGCTCCAGGCACCCGACCTACTGCTGCTGGACGAGCCGACGAACCACCTCGACCTGGAAACGATCGAATGGTTAGAGACTTATCTGAGAGGGCTGACTACACCGATGGTGATTGTCTCTCACGACCGCGAATTTCTCGATCGCCTCTGCACCCAGATCGTTGAAACTGAACGGGGCGTTTCCTCCACTTATCTTGGCAATTACACTGCCTACCTCCAACAAAAAGAAGAGGCACAACTGGCGCAACTCAGCGCCTTTGAACGGCAGCAAAAGGAACTGGAGAAACAGCAGACCTTTGTTGATCGGTTTCGGGCTAGTGCGACCCGCAGTACTCAAGCAAAAAGCCGTGAGAAGCAGTTAGAGAAAATTGAGCGAATCGAAGCTCCTACTGGCAGCGTCAGAACCCTTCACTTCCGCTTTCCGCCTGCGCCCCGTAGCGGCCGCGAGGTGGTGATCATCAAAGATCTGGTGCATACCTATGATGAAAAGATTCTATTTTTGGGAGCGGATTTGCTGATTGAACGGGGCGATCGCGTTGCCTTTGTTGGTCCAAATGGAGCAGGTAAGTCTACCCTGCTTCACCTGATGATGGGCATGGAGCAACCCACAGAAGGTGCCGTTGAGTTAGGGGATCATAACGTAATTCCTGGCTACTTTGAGCAGAACCAGGCAGAAGCGCTGGACTTAGATAAAACCGTCATGGAAACAATTCATGACGAAGTGCCCGACTGGAAAAACGAAGAAGTTCGGACATTATTAGGTCGATTTTTGTTCAGTAGTGATACCGTTTTTAAGAAGGTTTCGGCTTTAAGTGGAGGCGAAAAAGCGCGACTGGCACTGGCAAAAATGCTGCTACGTCCTGCTAACTTATTAATTTTGGATGAGCCGACAAACCATCTAGATATTCCTGCAAAAGAAATGCTAGAAGAGTCCATTCAAAATTATGATGGTACTGTAATCATTGTTTCTCACGATCGCTACTTTATCTCTCAGGTCGCTAATAAAATCGTTGAAATTCGGGACGGAGAGCTACGGCTTTATCGGGGTGATTATCATTATTACCTGGACAAAATAGCCGAGGAAAAAGAGAAAGCTAGACTAGAAGCGATCGCTGCTGAAAAGGATGCAAAAGCTGCTGCTAAGCGCGAGAAACAAAAACAAAAAGCCAAGGTCAAAAAGGTTTAGGTGCAGCTCTAACCACAGACAGAAATACAGGAAGTACAGACAAATATCAATTTCCCCAGATTGACTTAGTCAGACTTAGGAACTCGAATGATATTATTGCTGAGAAATTATTCAACAAAAGGGCTATCTGCATGACACAAGCGCCGGTTTCTCCTGTGGTGCTAGTCATTTTAGACGGTTGGGGTCATCGGGAAGACTCCAATGGCAATGCGATCGCCGCTGCTAGTACTCCAATCATGGATAGCCTTTGGGCTGCTTATCCCCGAACTCTGATTCACACCTCTGGCAAAAACGTGGGGCTTCCCGATGGGCAAATGGGGAACTCCGAAGTGGGGCATTTGAACATCGGCGCAGGTCGAGTCGTTCCCCAAGAGCTAGTTCGCATCTCAGATGCAGTCGAAGACGGGTCGTTGTTGAGCAATCCAGCCCTGCTTAAAGCCTGTCAAGAAATTAAGCAAAGCGGTGGCAAACTGCACCTAGTTGGGCTTTGCTCATACGGCGGGGTCCATTCTCACCTCAGTCATTTGCTAGGACTGTTAGACCTGGCAAAGACCCAAAATATCTCTGAAGTCTGCGTTCATCTGACCACCGACGGGCGGGATACAAAACCGACCGATGGTGTAGCCGCGATTCAACGCATTCAAGACTACATTGCTCAAATTGGCTTGGGGCGCATCGTGACCCTGAGTGGTCGCTACTACAGCATGGATCGAGACCACCGTTGGGATCGAATTCAGCGCGTTTATGAGGTGATGACTCAAGATGGCGAAGGCGATGGTCGCACTGCATTAGAGGTGCTGAAAGCCTCTTATGCGGAAGAAGTCACCGATGAATTTGTCATTCCCACTCGCATTGCACCCGGAGCGGTACAGCCCGGAGATGGGGTGATTTTCTTCAACTTCCGCCCTGACCGCGCCCGTCAGTTAACCCAGGCTTTTGTTGACCCCAATTTCAAAGGGTTTGAGCGAGCAAGAGTGACGCCGCTAACCTTTGCCACTTTCACCCAGTACGACTCCAATTTGCCCGTATTGGTTGCGTTCGAGCCGCAAAATCTCGATAACATTCTGGGACAGGTGATTGCCCAGCATGGTTTGCGTCAGTTTCGCACCGCAGAAACGGAAAAATATGCCCACGTTACCTACTTCTTCAATGGCGGTATCGAAGAGCCGTTTGAAGGAGAAGACCGGGAACTGGTGCAAAGCCCGATGGTGGCAACGTATGATCGCGCTCCCGCAATGTCGGCTAAGCAGGTGACAGATGTGGCGATCGCTGCTGTCGAAAAGCAGATTTATTCGCTCATCGTGATCAACTATGCCAACCCCGATATGGTCGGTCACACTGGCCAGATGGAAGCAACTGTGAAGGCGATCGAGACGGTTGATCGCTGCGTCGGTCGGCTGTTGGAAAGCATTGTTCGGGCTGGCGGCACAACCATTATCATTGCTGATCACGGTAACGCTGAGTACATGTACGATGAGCAGGGCAATCCCTGGACTGCTCACACGACCAATCTGGTACCCTTCATCCTGGTTGAGGGAGAGGGACGCAAAATTCCCGGACACGGCACAGAGGTTAGCTTGCGCTCAGACGGACGGTTGGCAGACATTGCCCCGACGATCCTGGAAATCTTGAAGCTGCCGCAGCCTCCAGAGATGACTGGGCTCTCCATTCTGGAGCCAGTTGGATTTGAAGTCAAAGCAAACCGCACGCCCGTGCGAGTTTCTCTATAGGAGCTTCACCAGGTTTTTGGTGCAAGAGCGACGCTTCTGCACCAAAAAAACTAACTCATCCCTGTTGTCTGTAGAATAGAGTCAGCTATCCAGGTATCCGTTATGACGTTGACCAGTGCAATAGAAATCTTGTGGTTATTGTCCGCTGTTGGTTTGATTGTTCTTGTGCTGTTGCATAGTCCCAAAGGTGACGGTCTAGGCGGACTGGGCGGACAGGCGCAGCTCTTTACCAGCACCAAGAGCGCTGAGACAACCCTCAACCGCATCACCTGGACGCTCACTATCATCTTTATGGGGTTGACCATTGTACTGAGTGCGGGTTGGCTAAACCCTCCCCAGTAGGATATTGCTCAAGAATGAAAGGCGATTGCCCTTCAGCTTCTTTAAATCGCCATCTGAGTTGCAGGTGGCGATTTTTGCCGCAGGTGAGTCTGTTCTGGAGTGGAGTGGCGATCGCCGTTCTCCTATCGATCTTTCTACATTTTCAATTTCCCATTCCTGCTCTAGCTCAGGTAGAGCCGCAACCCTCATCGCCGCTAAGTTTGCCTGCGCCCCAGGTGCATCCGCTACCGCTGACATTGGCGCAATGGGCAGATTCCAGTAATCAAGGTGATTACTTTTCAGAAATCACTCCCACTGAGCTGGGCTATCTGGTGTGGTCAAGGCTTCCAGTGAAAGTTTATGTGCAGCCGCCTACGGAAGCCTTGGTGGGAGGCAACCGCTCTCAAGCCTGGTTTGAGGTAGTCACGCAGGCGGTTCAGGAGTGGAATGCCTATTTGCCGCTAGAGCAGATTGATTCCTTTGAAGCGGCTGATATTTCTATTTGGCGATCGACCCCACCCATTGAAGGCTGGCAGGAAGGGAATCTCCGTGCCCGCTCTGCGGAGACCCGTTATCAAATTTATCGGGTACGTCCAGTCAACGCGCCCGCCTATCTCACCCAACGCTTCAACATTCTGCTGCGCCCCAGCCAAACCGACCACTACATTCGCGCAGCGGCAAGACATGAGCTAGGTCATGCCCTGGGCATCTGGGGACACAGCTTGTCAGAAACCGATGCACTTTATTTCTCGCAGGTTCGTAACCCTCCTCAAATATCAGCCAGGGATGTCAACACACTCAAACGGATTTATGAACAGCCAACTCGACTAGGTTGGGCATTGGACTAGTTTGGGGCAGTCGAAACTTGTGGGGCTGAAGATTGTCCCGCCAAGTCTGAATTCAGCTGAAACACCAGGGGCGCTCCGCCTTCGCCACCACCAATCACAACTACCTTGGCATTGTCAGACGTAGCTAAACTTTCAGTTGCCTCGATCGCCCTCAACTGCAAGGCTTCAGCCGTCAAACTTTCAGCCACAATTGCCTGAGCATCTGCTACGCCTTGCGCCTCAACTCGTTTGCGTTCTGCCTCTTGGCGTTCGCGCTCCAGGGTAAACGCCATTTGCTGACTTTCCTGTTCCGCGCTTAGCTTTTCTTGAATTGCAGCTTGCAGTGTTTCAGGCAAAATCGCCTCTCGCAGGTAAGCGCCTTCTACGCTAAATCCTAACGGTTCAAGTTGTTCACTCAGTCGTTCTTGCATTTGCTCCGATACTTCCTGCCGTCGGCTAGAGTAAACCGATTCGACTGGATAACTTGCCGTGATTTCTCGAACGATAGAGCGAAACCGAGAGCGAACAATTTCTGTTTCGTCATCCCCAATCGACTGGTAGAAATTAACGACCTGCTGGGGTTCCAAGCGATATTGCAAACTAACATGCAGATTGAAGGTCAACCCTTCCTGGGAAGTCACCTCAATCTCTTCGGTCACGTCTCTGAGGCGAGTTGAGAAAACTTCTAAATCAGAGAATGGATTAACCGCATGAATTCCCGGAGTGAGAGGACGCTCCGCAACCTTGCCAAAGGACTCTACTACTCCAACATTGCCAGCCGAAATGATTCTTAACGTGCGTGAGAAACAAACCAGGATTGAAACTAACCCGATGAGAGCGGCGATCGCCTGCACACCAGAACGATTGCGAGAACTCGTCATCTTTTTGCTAGAGAAATAAACCAGTAGCGCAACTAGAGTCGTCAAGAGAGAAACAACAAAAGCCATAAACCTCTTCTAAGTTAAAGATGAAAGGTCTAGCCAAACTCTTCCCACAACCCACACTGGATACAACAGTTGCTCCTGAATAAATTTCGGCTTAACCACAGATTTATAAAGCTGATACCGTTTCTACATTGAAGCTGCATATTTTGGAGTGTGCTCCGCGTATGTGGAGCACACTCCAAAATATGCAGCCTTAAAGAGAATTAGTATGAGATAACTTAAAGCTGAGATAGCAGCCAGGCACTCACTTTGCCATGATTCATCTGGCGGCTACGACGCAGTGCTTCCTCCAGTAGTCCTATGTCTAACCCTGAAAAAACTTGGGATTGAGCAATCCTACGGCTACCTCCGTTTTGCACCTCAAAGGCGATAATCTGCACATTCTGCACGTCGATGATCCAGTACTCTCGCACCCCTAATCCCTCATACAGTAGCCGCTTTTCACCTTTGTCATCTGCTAAAGAAGAATAAGCGACTTCAACCACCAGATCAGGCGGCGGGTAGACGTCCAGGTCGATAATTGTTGCTTCCCAGGGTACTGCTTCTGCATTCGCACCCAGGTAAAAAGAAACGTCGGGTTGAGCCTCTTCATAGCCCATTTTGCGATAGGTGCAGTTGTCATGTCCGTCTAAGTCAATTCCTCGGACACTCGCGAACAGAGCGATCGCACTGATCACAATGAAATGATCGCGTGAATGGGGATTACCAAGAGGAGACATTTCGAGCCTCATGCGTCCGTTGTAGTAATAGCCTTTGGTTTCCGCATGGGCAGGATTATCAATGACCTGAAGGTACTCTTCCCAGGACGCATTCACCCAAGTGTCGGTTGGCATCTTTGCCTGTAGCTGACTCATCACGGCACTTTAGCGACTGATATTTCTTGCTTCAGTCTAAAGCAGTTTACCTTTGGATAAGGCACCCCTTCTATAGAGTAGAATTGCCTATATTAAGCATTTGCCAACCCTCATCTCCTCATGCCTGACTACCTGGAACGTATCCTGACTGCTCGTGTGTATGATGTGGCTCAGGAAACGCCGCTCGACTATGCGCCAAATCTGTCTGCTCGGTTGAACAATCGGCTTTTGCTGAAGCGGGAAGATATGCAGTCGGTGTTTTCGTTTAAGCTGCGGGGTGCCTATAACAAAATGGCGCAACTGCCGCCAGACGTGCTGGCGCAGGGAGCGATCGCCGCTTCTGCGGGAAACCATGCTCAGGGAGTTGCCCTTGCCGCTCAACACTTGGGTACACGAGCGATTATCGTCATGCCCGTCACCACTCCTCAGGTCAAGGTTGATGCGGTCAGAGCCAGAGGCGGAGAAGTGGTGCTGTACGGCGATACTTTTGACGAAGCCTATGCCCATGCCCGTCAGCTTGAAGCAGAAAAAGGGCTGATTTTCATTCATCCGTTTAATGACCCGGATGTGATTGCAGGACAGGGCACGATTGGAATGGAGCTGTTGCGACAGTGTCAGAAGCCCATTCATGCAATCTTTGTGGCGATTGGCGGTGGCGGTTTGATCTCTGGAATTGCCGCCTACGTAAAACGCTTGCGTCCTGAAATTAAAATTATTGGGGTTGAACCCGTTGATGCAGACGCAATGTATCAATCGCTCAAAGCCGGACATCGGGTGCGATTGCCTCAGGTTGGCTTGTTTGCCGATGGGGTTGCGGTGCGCGAGGTGGGTGAAGAAACCTTTCGCCTATGCCAGCAATATGTAGATGACATCATCCTGGTAGAAACCGATGATATTTGCGCTGCAATCAAAGATGTGTTTGAAGACACGCGATCGATCGTAGAACCTGCTGGAGCACTGGCGATCGCCGCTGCCAAAGCCTACGTTGAGCGAGAGCAAATTACAGAGCAAACCCTGATCGCGATCGCCTGTGGCGCAAATATGAACTTCGATCGCCTGCGGTTTGTGGCAGAACGGGCAGAACTGGGCGAGCGCCGCGAAGCTATCTTTGCTGTCACGATTCCTGAAGAGCGGGGCAGCCTGCGTAACTTTTGTGAGTGTATCGGCAAACGCAATCTCACCGAATTTAACTATAGAATTGCGGATGAGCAAGAAGCCCACATTTTTGTAGGTGTACAGATTGAGAACCGAGCCGATGCCGTTCGGATGGCTGAAACCTTCGAGGCAAAAGGCTTCAAAACCCTGGACTTAACTGATGACGAGTTAACCAAACTGCATTTGCGGCACATGGTTGGCGGGCGATCGCCCTTAGCTCACCACGAGTTGCTTTACCGCTTCGAGTTTCCTGAGCGTCCCGGTGCCCTGATGAAGTTTGTCGGCTCCATGCACCCCAACTGGAATATCAGCATGTTCCACTACCGCAACAACGGTGCAGACTACGGGCGAATTGTCGTGGGAATGCAGGTGCCACCCCACGAAATGGAGGAGTGGCAAACCTTCCTGGATACCCTGGGTTATCGCTATTGGGATGAGAGCCAGAATCCGGCTTATAAGCTGTTTTTGGGGTAGACGATGTTTGAAAAGCTGAATCGTAACCCAAGATATGTAAGGGCTTGGCATTCGGCGGATAGCTCCGGAATAGACCGAGGTTCTTTGCCCGAACGCTAAGCCCTTACAGGGATAGTCGCTAATTTTATCGAGGCACTCGAATGTACCCCCACTTGCCTCCCTGCAAATTGATGCTGTAAAAACAGCCGTCACTGTGAGTGCAACCCGTTTGCTCTCTGACCCAGGTTCCACCGACGTTCACCTTTGCTAAACCTGCCGAAACGCTATGTAGAGCTACTGCATTAGGTATTACGGTCCATCGACCGGAGCGATCGACAAAACCAACTTGATCGCCAATACGAGCCATCGCGATGCCACCCGAGAAAGCAGTCAATACGCTGCCTCGGAATTCGTAATTGGGAAGATAGAACTGGGCTGGAATCACGGTATTGCCGTTGCGATCGATGTAGCCCCAGCGATTGGACGCATCAACTACGTTCATTTCAACGGCAGCTAAGCCTTCAGAAAAAGGTTCAGCATTAGAAAATTGGGGTTCAACCACCATTTCACCGCTGCGATTGATGTAACCCCAATAGCCGCTGGTTATCTGCACAGGGGCTAATCCGTCAGCAAAAGCTTTCGCGTCCTTAAATTGAGGTTCAATGGCGATCGCCCCTGTCTTATCCATGTAGCCCCAATTGCCATTGACGCTAAAACTAGCCAACCCTTCTGAAAAAGCAGTGGTGCTATACAGTTGGGGCTGAATCACAAACTGCCCTGTCTTATTGATAAAGCCAACTTCACCATTATTGGTAAAAACTCTCGCCAGTCCGTCTGAGAAGCCTTCTGGAACATAGTTGAACTGCGGCTGAATGACGAGTTGCCCAGTTCGGTCAATGAAGCCCCAACGCTCTCCTACCCGAACAGCCGCCAGTTCTTCTGAGAAGGGCAACGCTTCATCAAACTGCGGTTGAATCACAATGGTTCCTTGCGTGTCCATGTAGCCTAGCTTGCTATTCACGTAAACGGTTGCTAAACCTGCCGAAAAGTGAGACACACCGCCCATCTCGGGTGGAATTGCAAACAGACTGCGATCGCCCCCCACATATTCCAAAGGAACGGTACGCGGCAAATTGAGAGATTGGCACAGCAGCGCTGCTACTTCACCTCTTGTTGTAGGCTGATTGGGGCGAAGCTGACGCACATTAGGATAGTTGACCACAATGCGTCCAACGGTTCCCGCAGCGATCGCCCGTCGTGCGTAAGCTGGTACCTGCTGGGCATCGTCAAAATATCGGTGTAGGGTTACTTCTGCTGCTTCAGAGCTACTCATGTTTGCGGCATTGGCGAGGATGGCGATCGCCTGAGTCCGAGGAATTGGCTGTGACGGTTGAAAGCTGCCATCTGGATAGCCAGAGAAAAACTGCCGCGCATAAGCATCTCGAATTGCCCGATAAGCCCAGTGGCTAGACGGCACATCGCTGAAAGCAGGCGCTTGTCGAGTTGGCTCAACCCGCGAGAAGGCATTGAGCATCAGAATCGCAAACTCTGCACGGGTGACTGTCGATTGGGGTCTGAAACTGTTGTCAGGATAGCCGCTGACGAGGCGCTGAGTCGACAATTGGTTAATGCAAGGATTTGCCCAATGGCTTTGCGTATCAGAAAAAGCAAGGGCGATCGGGCTAACCACACCCCATAGAGCGACAGTCAGGAGTGAAACTTTACTTCTCAGAAGAATCGGTTTCAATAGATTCATAACCATAAATTGAGAGGGATGAAGGTGTTCATCATAAAGCACAGAACTTAATATGCTCTCTTCAAACGTTAAGATCTAAATTTCGCCTGTGAGTGTATAAAAATTAATGGTTAAACCGATAGCTAAAATACTCACTTTTGCAGTTCTGTTGATCTGCTTGACCTGCTTTTTGACCTTCTCCTTGTCCAACCAAGCTGCTTGGGCATTCACATCTACACCGTTACTCACTCTAGAGGACTTGCCGCCTGGGTTTACTTACTATTCGAGTGAGGGGATGCAAAACAGCTCCTCCGGGGCGATCGCCAACTGTGAGGCGGCTGAAGCTCAGGGATATGCCTTTGCCTTGCAGCAAGACGGTGAGATCATTGAACGGGTTTGTGTGACCTCATCGCCAATCAGCAATATCTTTGGGGATAGTGAGTCAAATTCTGCTCTTGGTGAGGCATTTTTGGATGCCATGTTAAGCAATCCAGATGCATTATCTCAACTGTTGGGGCAAGAAAAACCGGCAGATTTAGAATTCCTGGAATTAAAAGGTATTGGTGATTCAGCAGTTGGGTTTAGAGGAACAGTAGAGGCGATCGGTGCAGCAGACATCGGGCTATTTCGCAGAGGTGCAATGCTCAACACCGTGTTTATCATTCACCCAAATCATCCAACGCCGCTTACATCTCTGCAAGAAATTGCGTCCAAGTTAGACGAACAAGTGAAGCTTTCTGTAGGAGAAAGCCCGTTCACACCCGCAACAAGCTAGATTCAAACTAGAAACTAGATCAGTGTGCGACCTACTAGAGAACTAGCTTGATAGATCCCTTCTTGCTTGGTTTCGGTTAGCTAATATATCGGTTATATCAGTAGGTTCTATTTTCATAGCGAAAGAGCAAATATAGGTATCAGTTCAGGTAAAGTACCTCAGTTATGTTCTATATGAAAGCGGGTGCGATAGAACGCTTGATTGAGCAGGGTTTTTCATCTACTTAAGGTTAAGTCAAGCAGAACGAGATTGCCGTAATGGTAAGGAACTAATGCTGTGACGCTTCGCCACAAGACGCTCTTGATCATTGCGGCTACTTTGCTGGGTTTGCTGCTGGTGCTGTCGCTGGTTCTCTCCCGGATTTGGTTGACCGGGTTTGAACGGGTTGAAATACAGCAGACTTACCAGAATGTTCAACGAGTCTCAGATGCGATCGCCAATGATATGGCAGAGTTAGAGGCAATGGTAGGGGATTGGTCGCCTTGGGATGAAACCTATCAGTTCATTGAAGATCGCAACGCAGCATACATTGCAGGAAATTTAGATAACAGTTCCATTGCTAATTTCAAACTAAATCTTGTTGTTTACATCAACCAAGCTGGGAAGATTGTTTTTGCTCAAGGTTTTGATCTTCAAAAGCATGAAGTCACTCCTTTGCCCTCAGGCTTACAAGAACACCTGACTAATCATCCCCGTTTGGCGCGTCACGCTGAACTTGAGAGCAAACTGAGCGGCATTCTGATGCTGCCCGAAGCCCCCTTTCTAGTTGCCTCACAACCGATTCGACGCAGCGATCGCTCTGGCCCCATACGAGGCACTTTAATTTTTGGACGATGCCTGGATGCATCTAAATTTAAGAAGCTGGAAGCATTAACTCACCTATCGATCGCTGCTTTTCCTGCACAACAGCCCTTGCCTGAGGACTTTCGGGCAGCACAGATGGCTCTAGGTGACTCTTCATCCATTTATGTAGAACCCCTAAGCCGCGATCGCATTGCTGGCTATACTCAAATCCGCGACATCTACAACAATCCTGCTCTGCTGATACGGGTAGACAGTGAGCGAGACGTTTATCACAAGGGGCTAAGAAGCTGGAGGTACTTGATTCAAGTCCTATTCTCTACTGGTTTGCTGTTTGGCATCGTCACCCTAGTGCTACTAGAAAAGCTCGTTTTATCCAGACTAACCAGGCTGAGCCGGGAAGTTAGCAATATTCGTGATACCGAAGACTTATCCTTGCGCTTACAGGAGGGTGGTCGCGACGAGCTGTCCCGTTTGATTAGGATGCTCAATCAGTTGTTAGTCACATTAGAACACTCTCAGCAAGCATTGAGTCAATCCAAAGAGGAGTTAGAGCAACGAGTTGAACAGCGTACTATCGACTTAAGACGCACCAATGAAGACCTGTTGGCAGAAATGGCAGAACGTCACCAGGTGGAACTGCAACTGCGTAGCTCAGAAAACTATCTGCGAACATACGCTCAGCAGCTAGAACAAGCTCTATGGCAACTGAAAGAAACCCAAACTCAGCTCATTCACAGTGAGAAGATGTCTTCTCTCGGACAGCTTGTCGCAGGCGTTGCCCATGAAATTAATAATCCCCTAACTTTCATTGCGGGCAATCTCACTTATGCCAACAGTTACATTCATGATTTGCTGGGGTTGCTGGAGCGCTATCAACAACACTATTGCTGCCCTGCAGCCGAAATTCAGGCAGAAGCTAACTCAATCGACCTGGATTTCTTGATAGATGACCTGCCCAAGCTGCTGTCCTCTATGCAGGTTGGAGTCGATCGCATCCAAGAGATTGTTTTGGCATTGCGAAACTTCTCTCGCATTGATGGTGCAAATTTCAAACCATCCGACCTGCACGAAGGACTTGAAAGTACGCTGCTCATTCTGCAAAGCCGACTTAGAGCCAAGTCAGGATTTGCTGGCATTACTATCATCAAAGAGTATGGTGATCTGCCTTTAGTGGAGTGTGATGCCGGACAGATTAATCAAGTTTTTATGAATATTCTGAGCAATGCAATTGATGCACTAGAGGAATATCAGCAGCACTTTCAGTTACATCCGGAGCTATCAGCAACAATCTGGATCAGAACTCAGAGGCTCAATTCTCAACGGATTGCTATTCGGATTGCAGACAATGGGTCAGGTATTTCCGAAACCACTCAACGTCAATTGTTTGACCCTTTCTTCACGACTAAATCGGTCGGTAAGGGAACAGGGTTAGGGCTATCCATCAGCTATCGGATTATCACCGAAAGGCATGGAGGAAACTTACAGTGTATTTCCACACCGGGGCAAGGAGCTGAATTTATCATCGAGTTGCCAATTCAACAGGAGGTTTTGAATGAGGAGCACAATTAAGAATTAAGTTGCTGGGGCGCTCCTAAATTTCCAAACAAATCAAAGGGCTGATTGCACTCGTTGAATCAACTCATCTAGATGCTGTTCACAGAATTGTTCTGCTTGCTCTAGGGAAATCCCTCGCTCAACCGCATAGGTTTCGAAGGCATTGTAAATCATCGCTTTGGATATCTCTTTTTCTGCTTCTCCAACTGCCCAACGATGTTCAATGCAGCCTTGAATGATTAGATTCACCAGTTGTTGCTCTTGGCGAAAATCAGCCAGAAGCTGCTCAGCAACGCTTTGGGGAGAGAGGTCGGACATTGAATCAGTCACTCAAAAACTCACTTTATACGGCCAGTTCCACAATTTCTGCGTGGACAGCTTTTCCCTCTACGCGCAGGTGAGCCACTGAGATCGGTAACTTAAATCGTCGTGGCCCAGCACTTCCTGGGTTGAGAAAAAGAATTCCATTGTTTTCTACAATCGACGGCTTGTGGGAATGTCCGCTAATCACAACCTGTACACCGGTGGTTTCAAACAGATTGAACTCTCGTCCGATGTGCAGGATATGAACGGATACATCTTCAATTTTGAGAGTTTGACGTTCAGCGATCGCCTTTGCCCATTCATCCGTATCATTGTTGCCACGCACTGCAACTACAGGGGCGATCGCTTCCAACTCTGCCAAAACTTCCGGGTTACCAATATCCCCCGCATGAAGAATTAGCTCAGAATTTGCCAGAGCCGCTACTGCTTCAGGGCGCAACAGCCCGTGTGTGTCAGAGATTACGCCAACCTGCATGTCTTCCTCAGAGTGTTCAAAATTGCTTCCTGATCGTGATTTATCGGGATTTCCTTTCTCTAGTGTAGTTCTCAGATCTATTTGGCAAAAAAATTAGGGGTATAAGATTGCGATCGCCATGTTTTAATTCGTTACAAAATTGAAATTTGACGTTAGCCTACCTCCTGATGATGTGAAAGCCAAATCAACCGAAAATACTGAAGCGAGGAGCAAAAAAGAACTTTGAGAGAGTTTTCTAGAAAAACAGGGATTATTTTTTGCAGCCGAAAGTTTGATTTGATTTCAACCGGATGAGAATTAACGCAGTGTCTTTAGGATATGTATTATTTCACTACCTTGAAAGGCAGTTAACATAAAAGAACCCGTGAAATGCCTATTTTTTATAAAAGTTTAAATTTCTCAGCCTAAGATATGAGCTATTTATTTTATGGTCAAGCGATCGCTCCGAGTATCCCTTTCTGGTATTCAACAGGCTAAACGAGCCTTTGCTCTCAAAGGCTGGACTCAGGAAAATTTAGCAGGGGAGGTAAACCTAAAGACCCGCCAGCCGATCTGGCGATTTTTCACGGGGCAACCTGTTGATCGCCAGGTTTTTCTATCTATCTGCTCGATCCTTGACTTAGATTGGCGAGAAATCTCAGACAGTCCGCCGGTCGATTTTTTAGACCCTGGAGAGATAGGTGGGACTATTCCTCTAGATATTGATCGGTTGACGCAACAGGTGCGATCGCAACATCGAGATACCATTCAAACCCAATGCGGAATCTTGCAGTTGCTCGACATCAGCCATCCAGTTAGCCTGGATGACATCTATGTGGATGTAAATATTCTGGAGGAAATTGCCAGCCAACAGTGGTTTGAAATTGCTGATTTGCAAAACTTGAAGCCCACCGAATTCGATCGCGTAGGTTTGGGAGCGGTTGAGCAAAAGCAAATACCAGGAATGCAGGCGGTTGAAACCTACTCAAAGCTGAGGGTATTGGGCAAACCAGGCGTAGGCAAAACCACTTTTTTGCAGCATCTAGCGATTCAGTGCAACCAAGGTGAGTTTGCTGCCCATCAAGTGCCAATCTTCATTGCCCTGAGAGATTTTGCTGAAGAATCCAGAGATACAGGCAAGTTTAGCCTCTTAAGCTATATCCGTCAGACCTTTCTCACCACCGGAATTTCAAACCCGTCGGTGCTGGAAGCTCTGCTGCAAGCGGGGCGAGTTTTGCTATTGTTGGACGGCATGGATGAGGTGCTGAATCAGGACATCACACCAGTTCTGAGAGAGATTCGCAAATTCTCTAACCAGTATCACCGCAACCGATTTGTTGTGTCCTGTCGCACTGCTGCCCAACGGCTGCAGCTGCAAGGGTTCACGGATGTAGAAGTCGCTCCCTTTACTCAAGCTCAAATTATTGTCTTCGCGCAAAAGTGGTTTTTGGCGCTCACCCAAACAACAACTCGATCAGGACAGGAGCAGGCTGCTCAGTTTATTCAGAAGCTAGACTTGCCAGAAAACTGGCAGTTTCGGCAACTGGTGGTCACCCCTTTGTTTTTGCATCTCGCCTGCTGGGTGTTTCATGGTCAAGAAAAGTTTCCAACTAAGCGAAGTGAGTTTTATAAACAAGGGTTAGATCTGCTGCTGGGCCAATGGGATGAAGCAAAAGGAGTTGAACGCGATGATGTGTATCGAGGGTTTTTGTTACCCCAAAAACTGAGGCTGTTGAGTCAGCTAGCAGCAGTAACCTTTGAACAGGGGCAGTATTTCTTTGAGCAGCGCACGATCGAGCAATATATCGGTGACTATTTGCGGAACTTGCCGGGTGTGCCCTTAGAGCCAGAGGAATTGCAACTCGAAAGCGAGGCCATGTTAAATGCGATCGAGGCACAGCACGGGTTATTGACCGAGCGGGCAAGAGGAATTTTTTCGTTTTCCTATCTGGCATTTCAAGAATACTTCACGGCGCGCAAAATTGTTGCCAGCCACAACTTGCGGGCACTAGAGCAAACCCTGGGAGGACTGGTCAGCCACATTACCGATCAGCATTGGCGCGAAGTTTTCTTGTTGACAGCTGCCATGTTGCGGAGTGCCGATTCCCTGGTGCAGTTGATGAAGCAACAGATTGATGGATTGGTTGCTCAAGACCCCTATTTGCAGGAATTTTTGATGTGGGCTAGTCAAAAATCCCAAACCCTTTCATCTCAACCCAAAGTTGCAACTTCACGAGCGTTTTACCTTGCTCTTGCCCAAAATCCCCATACAGCGACTCACTTTGCTTTAGCTAGTACCCTTGATCAAGGGATGTTTTTAGATGCGGCATTAGACAATTTACTGCTAGAGTGTGCCATTAATCACAGTCAGGATTTTGCCCATGCGAATGCGTGTGGCGAAGCACTTAACAACATTATGGTAATGGTTTTAGATGCGGGATTTTACAAGTCGCTCCAACAGTTGAGAGACCAGTTACCCTCTCCTAATCAAAATCAAGAACGGTTTCAGGTTTGGTGGCAAACTCACTATTCTGCCTGGATAAAACAATTGCGCGACACAACTGCCGATTACCGAAATATTCACCATTCCTGGCAGTTTAGCCCTGAGCAAAAGCAAGTGCTGCAAAGCTACTACGATGCCAATCAGCTTCTAGTCGATTGCTTGAATAGTAACTGTGAAGTCACAGCAGCAATCCGGCAAGAGATTGAAACTACATTGCTGCTGCCTCAAAAGGAATTAGAGGATCGGGAATGGCAAGGAGATTAAATTGATCAGTCACTCGTTTGGATTTTACGGTATTGCTTCTTTTGGAATTATTTTGTTGCGATATTTTCTGGTGGCAGGAGGAACTTACTTATTGTTCTACTCGCGATTCAGTCAATCCTTTGTTGATCGTAACTTGCAACACCGGACTCCTTCTTGGCGATCGATTCAACGCGATATTCAACTCTCTGTTCTTTCAGCAGGGGTGTTTGCGCTGGCGGCAGCATTTACTCTATCCGCTTACAGTTGGGGCATTACTCGACTGTATAGCCACCCTCAACAGTATGGGCTGTGGTATCTGGGGATGAGTTATGTCGCGGTGTTAGTTCTCCAAGATACCTACTTTTACTTTACCCATCGCTTATTTCACCACCCAAATCTCTTTCCCTGGCTGCACCAGGGACATCATCGATCGCACCATCCTACCCCGTGGACTTCATTTGCCTTTGACCCCTTAGAGGCAGTTGTTCAGTCCTTTTTCCTGATCGGCATCATTTTTGTTATACCGTTGCATTTCGTCACGCTGATTGCGGTTCTCACAACGATGACAGTATGGGCAGCATTAAACCATCTTGGAATCGATCGCTTACCCGCTTCATTTCCTCACCACTGGTTTGGTCGGTGGTTTATTGGACCTGCCCATCATTCCATTCATCATCTCAAGTACACCACCCATTACGGGCTGTATTTTACTTTTTGGGACATCTTACTCGGCACTGATGATCCTAGCTATAGGAAGAAAATTAGCGATCGCCGATTCAGCCCTTAATAGCTCGATTTGAAAAATATTTTTTGCACATCGTGTTGGAGTCAATCAACTCATTCACGAAATCAAACGCTGATCGGTCATAGTTATAGGCCTAGAGGGTGAACCAGCTAGCCGCTGAGACTAATCAAAAAATAGCGAACTAGCTTGAACATTCATTCCCATCCTTAAGGAGCTGACTCATGAGTATTATCAAAACAGGACTTACGCAGCGGCACTAGGGATAGGGGGTGGTTAAGTTGAGCTATGCTCGCTACAGTTCCAGTATGAGTGCATCAAACAGCGATTGCGATGACATTTACTAAGCTG
>NZ_JACJOV010000063.1:0-159239 GCF_014695745.1 Leptolyngbya sp. FACHB-671
ACTCAAGAGCAGACTGTTATCCCACTATTTGATTGGGCAACTCAAATCACCCACTCTTGCTATGAAATTGGGCTAAGCTGACCACCACATTTAGTACATCTGCGTAAGTCCTGTTCAATTAGACAGCAATTGTGCATCCACAACCGTGTCTAAAGCTAGATCGGCTAAACCAACCTGTTCCAAAAGGTCAACCCAGGCTGTACGAACAGCAGTGTCTTCTGGATTAGAGCGATAACGAGTAGCCAGCTCGGTCAGTGCGTCATACCAAACTCCATTCCATTCAAATGCAGGGTCAGGAGTGGTTCGCGTAATCCAACCATCCAGAGCGAAATCTCTGTGTCCATAGCTCTCAGAGCCACAATTAATCATTAATTTCCACTGATAGGCTTCCTCCATTTCCAAAGCGATCGGAATAGTGATTCCCATCACTCCTGGTACATCTGCCAGTTGAATCGAGGAGCGATACAGGGTGGTCGTCTCATTGCGATCATGCACTGAAAACTCAACGGTAGTCACATCCTGATTCGTGTAAGGCATGTAAAACCAGACCACTGGAGACTCCATTGCTGTTGCCCCTTTTCCATCTTCGGGCACAAGAGCGGTGGGTGGATGAGTGGTTTGCCTACACTGACTCGCGGATTCCCCAGGACGGGTTCCTCCTCCGGTACGACTGCCATCTGGAGTACCTGTTATGGGGAGCGGTCTGGGGCGCGTTGCTACTCTGGAAGGGTTAACTTCAGCATGGTGTGGGTAAGAAGTTTCTGCTTCTAGCCTCGTTTGAGTCCATCCGGCATTTGGAGTGAGTATCAGGCTAATTACTAACACTCCAATTTTCAAATGTTTTATCAGTAATTGATTAACCATACGGATTCAATGAACCTCGACAAATCCTACTGCACGACAGAACCTGGCGTTAAGACAAGCATCACACCTCCTGTTATTCCAAGCGCTAAAACGGTTGGAATCAGTGGCAACCAAAGCCCCTGAACCAGTGCAAACCAGCACGAGCCGTATAATACTCCGACGGCAACTCCAAACCCAATTGTCAAACTCAACAAAATGGGAATGCCAGTAGGGTGAACCCGCAAATGCCAAACCAATACTCCTCCCACGAGGGTCCATCCCAGCACCCAAAGGGCATCAGCCCATTGAGGCATTGCTTGAATTAAAGGACGATGCGAAGCATCCCCCTTGGAGTAGTCGCCCAAAATAGTGTCTAGCAGTTGACTGACAATATGCGCATGGATGTGTAACCCCCGCATTCTGCCATAGGGTGTGGACTGATCATCTTGAACACTTGCGGCTGTTACGCCAACTAAGACTACGCGATCGCGAATCCAACTGGGGTCAATTTGATCTTGAAGGAGAGCCGTAATCGAAATCTGTTGGGCAATTTCGGCGGTGGCTCGATAGTTGATCAAAATCTGATTGCCGCGCGCATCCAGGTTTTGATATCCACCCGTGCGAGGGGTTAAACGTTTAATGATTGTTGTATCAAACTGCCAGTCCTGTTCTGCTGTCAAGGTTGGAGGAATAGCTGGGATTTGTCGATCGAGATAGTTGAAGACCAACTGCAGGCTAAAAGAATAGGGTGTGGTGCAGGGAGATAAAGGCGAAATCGGATTGGGCGATCGCGACAATACATGTCGTCGCACCACTGCATCAGCTGCATCCAATTCTAAGTCTGCAAAACCAATCTGCTCCACAGGGCTATCAGGAGGAGGGGCGATCGCCTGGGTTTTATCTGTTCCCCAGGTACACACGGGGATGACATTTGGATTAGACTGCAACTCGGCAACAAAGGATTCATGCCCCGGTAGAACGGGGCGATCGCGATAGATATCAATGCCGATTGCTGCTGGACGATAGTGCCCTAGTTTCTCAATCACTTGAGCCAACACCGCATCGGGTACTGGAAAGCCATACTGCTGCAAATCTCGTTCGTCTGCCCCAACCAACAAAATGCGGGAGTCAGGCAGCTCAGCCGGGCGCTGTCGCAACAGGCGATCGTAGCTTTGCAATTCCCACGGCTGCAGCCAACCAAACCACCGTAACCCCATAATGAGAGCCGTAACTGTCACACTGCTTAAGCAGACCAGTCCAAGCTGCCTCTGTAAGGAAGTAGAAAGGGGTGTTTTTGACTTAGAGTTTGGAGTTTGGAGTTTTGACTGCTCTTCTTCTGGGTCATTCCGACATAGCTGTTGCCAGGTCATCGGAATTGCTGCTGGATGCTGATAAATGACGGGTAGCCAACTGGCACAGGGAAACTGATCCTCTAAGCTCTGTAATCGCTCACGGGCTTCTCTTTCTGCTAAATAGAATGGCTCCCCTCCAGCAAAGGCTTTCAAAAAATACTTGAGAAAGTCTTGAGCAACCGGATCAGGGATAGGCTGCCGCATCACGATCATTTGGGGCAGTTGCAGTTCCTCAAGCGCATGGGCTAAGCCCAACCCATCGCAGGAGTTAAAGATAGCAAACTGCAAACCGTGGGCGATCGCCCGATTAACCCCATACTTCAGTTCCTCAATGGTCAGACTCACGTCAGGGTTGAGCTTGATCCACCCCTCGCCATCTTCCGTGGTCTCGCTGTGCCCAGCAAAGAAGAGAATGTCCCAAGGCTGTTCACACAGGTGGTCGTGCAGCACTCGTCGAGCCGGTTCTACCAAAAACGTCAGGTTAGCTCCTGGTAGCTCAGTCAGCATTTGTTGATCAGCTTCGACATTAATGTTAGAGCGATCGCCTAAGATAGCCAGTATTCTCACTCCACTCGTTGTAGACGCAGAACGGGTGAGTTGAGTCAGGGGACGGCGAAACTTGGGCGCACCCAACGCAACCTCTGCCTTTGGATATTGCTCAACCACATCCCACACATGCCAGGGAAGCTGATGCAACTGCTGATCGTCAGTGCGAAGCAAAATTCGAATCCGTTCCTCTTGAACCAATGCCTGACGCAATTGATTATCAATTTCTCGAAACGAATTGGATTGCAACCACAATCTCAAGTGTTTTTCTAGCGTCTTTGCCGATTGGAGACAGGCTTCAATTGGGTGGAGGGAGCCGTCGTAGCGGATCTGCCGAGGTTTAAGTGCGCGATAGGGAGCCGATAGACGATGATAATGAGTTTGCCATTGCGCGAGTTGGGCAGCTAACTCTGGGTTGGGCGGAAGCGCTCCACTCGTTGCAATATCGGGATATTGTCCCTCCTGCCCAATCTCCAACGTAATCCGGAATCCTTGCTGTTCCAGGTCACCATCCAATTTCAGAACCACGAGCTTACTCATGACGGTTCCTTGCTATCTCACTCAAATCACGAAGGACTCGACCTTGTTTTGATCCGCTAGCTCCACTTTGACACTAAACGCATCTCCAACATCACCGCTAAATTCCAGTTCAATCAGTCGGTTATCTGCTCGGGCATCAGACTGCATGATGACTGAACCTTCATTGTCTAAAATCATCACCCGCAGCGTTGCTGGAAGATGTGGGTGATCGGCTGTTGGGCAAACATGAACAGTAACGGTATGTGATGAGTCTGCCTCTGATGAGTCTGCCTCTGGAGTAATCTTCAAGATCAGGGCGACCTGTTCATCAGGTAAATCGCTGAAGCTTAACAGTTTGCCTCGTGCGATCGCAGATGTATCAGATGTCGCCTCTGCATCTGGCGTTGCACTGCGCCATTGTACTGCTAGGGGTTGTAGCCCTAATAGGTCATCCAGCGATCGCCATCCTGCTTCAATTAAGTTGTTTAACCACTGACTTAACCGCGTCACGCCTTGTAATGGGTCTTGACGTGAAGTTAACGAGTGCAGGTAAGTAGGCAGTTCAGAGAGCGATCGCAACTGACGCAGCGGCAATTCTTCTGTCTCAACCTGATCGACAAAGCCTAGAAGGGTTGCCTCCTGACGATGGTCATCAATGCCCACCACAACATATCCAATTCGATCTTCCTGCACCTCAGTGGGAACGTGGCAAACTGGGTCAGGGTCTTCGAGTCCAGCCAGTGAGAGCGGACGACACTCCAACCGCCCCACCCCAACAATGTTTAGATCCGCTGCATTAATTACCGATCGCATCAGTGGATTCCAACTGTCGCATCCTGACAAATTTGCAGAAACCCCCAAAATTTTGAGGTAGTTATTCACCGCGCAAACCGCCAGCGTATTGAGATAAACCTGATCGGCTTTGGTTGGCGTAGGCTGCTGTTTGGCAAATCCTTGTGCGAGTTGGTGGGTCTCCTGAGTAAGTAGGACAGGTACTCCAGCATCATCGAAAGCCCCAAGATCGTAATTCATAGTTCCCCTCTTAGCAATTGGCGAGTAGTCAAGAGTCGTCGTGGTCACGCAGTATCAGCATCAACTTATACTTTTGTGAAAGTTTCAGCGATGACTACTCTCCCCCTCATCTAGATATCCTTCCGAAACACCAAAATTTCGCAGCAGCGGCAGGCAACGGCGATTATAAAACTTGGGTAAGTCCTTAGCTTCGGCAGGAGTAAGGTGAAAGCGATCGGCAATGACTTGCCAAGAGGTCTCTGATGGAAACCGCATCAGGAATAAGGTTTGAGCGTTGATGTCAGCTCGTTTTCTAAAACAAGTTGCTTGCAATATGCCCTGCGGATCAGTTTGAACCCAGTTCATCGTCTTCTCCCAAACGTCGAGCGTTGGTTCCAGTTCAGGGCGTGCTGGAAGTCGATCGACTGGATCTAGAAAATTTCCTTGCTCTGTTTGCTCTACCCCTGCACGTCGCTTGTAGTCTCGACTTTGGCGATCGCGAAATAACCGCAGTTGCTTCTTCAGATAGTTATCTAACCAGGTGATCACTCCACTCAACGTTGGATCATATTCTTCCAAATGCTGGCAGCAATACTCCCACATCTGCTGAAGAGCATCTGCATAGTAGGGAGTGTATTCTCTCCAAAGTTTGCCCGACTTCATTACTAACCGATAAATCTCCTGCAGTGCCCGTTGGCGGTCAACGCTTTTAGGAGGATGAGTACAGGCTTCGGCAACGAGCTGGCGAAGCGTTTCATCTAAATCCTTCATATTAAATCAGTCAGGGAGAGGGGTTTGGGGCATTGATAACTCCTCTTCTGTAATACGCAGTATTCGAGATAACTGCGCTTCTTCATTACAAAATTTAGTACACGAATTCAGTAGCGCAAGAGGCTAAGCCTCTTCACTAAGCGATAGCCGCTTTTTAAGTGCTGTTCATGCTCAAGAGGCGATCGCCTCAAAGTGGAACTGCTCCACATCGCTCTTTGTCTAGTAGTGACTCCCTCACACTATTCACGAGTTCTACTTTGCTTCGCCCGACCTTAAAAAAATCAACGTCTTGGACCCGCTACGTCATTCGGTTAGCTGCCCCACGTTAGCACCCGTAAAGGTGATAGGGAAGGGGGCTATGGCTTGGTAAAATTTATTTAAATCTAGGTTGCATCAACTCTTCAAACCCAATGTAGATAATATCAACCAGGGTTAGGAGATTGGCGAATTTACTCGCAGATTCCAAAATGAGATCGGTCGAACGCTACAAGAACCAGTCCGTATCGGCAGACTATCAGAAGTCAAAGGTCTAAGAACCGAACAAGCCGGTTTTGTCGAGCTAGGAGTGGCGTTAAACGCCAAACTTCTTTAGCTTTGTGATGTCTAAGTTCGATGAGTAGCACTAGGCATACTCTCTGCTCACTCTCTTCTTTGGAGGGTTGTTTGAGCAGATTTGCTGCTACCCGCAATTTACCTGGCTTAAGGAAAGCATATGTCTCAGCATAATTCGGAAACGTTTTCAGTTTCAGCTGCTTCTGAGTTGAGTAATCAAACCACATCAAATCTGACAGAGGATTGGAAGTACAGTGTGTTTGGTAATGGAATTGGTAGTAGTGGGCTGATTACAGCAGACATTGACAACGACGGAATCACGGAAATCATTGCTGGTGGATCACTCACAACCTTTGGTACCAACGACTTTTGGTATGTGTTAGACCCGATCTCAAACCCTAATGGGTATAACAGACAGTGGACCAGTAGCTTGTATCCAGACAAAGTGTTAGCGATCGCGGCGTTTGACACAGACGCAGATGGCATCTACAGCATCTTCATAGGGCTAGGAAATGGGGATGTTGCAATCTATGATGGCAGCTCACTTCAATCCATCAAAACCCTCAATCCGTCTAATAGCGCGATTCATCACATCCTGTATGCTGATGCAAATAACGACTCTATCAAGGACATCGTCATTGCTGATGACAACCATATCTACATTTACAATGCCAGTTCCCTCGCGCTCGACCTGCAACTGAATTATGCTTCCACCGACTTCGAGATCGGCAATGTAGACTCAGATGCAGCTAACGAAATTGTTTTATCCAGCGGTTTGGTCTTGGAAGTCAACGGTTCCAACACTAGCGTCCAGTGGGATTATGCTGGGGGAGACTTTGGACAGTCAGTTGAACTCTCAGATGTTGATGCAGACGGAATTCAAGAAATCATCGGAGCAGCTCCTTGGAACTACATTACGGTTTTTGATGCAGACATTCAATCTCCCAAATGGCAAATCACCACCAGGCAGGACATTGATGCCCTTCTGGTTACAGATATTGACAATGATGGAGTTGATGAAATTCTTTATGGTGATGGTCAATTCGGTAAGATTCATGCTTATGACGTGATCAGCCGCACTGAGCAATGGGCAATTGACAACCCTGACCATGGGGTTACTAACATTGCTGTAGTCGATGTGGATGGAGATGGAACCCTGGAGCTTTTTTGGGGAGCTGGGGCAACCTCCACAGGACCGGATCATCTTTATGTCTGTGACATCCCGACGCAGTCTCTAGAGTGGAAAAGCAAACACATTGATGGACCCTTTCATGCAATGGATGTGGGTGATGTCGATAACGATGGTCAACTCGAAATTGTCTTTGCTTCGCTTCGGAGTAATAGTGGTTATGAGGATGGTGTTGTCGCCGTTTGGGATGCCCAAACCCATACGCCTGAGTGGGATCAAACCAATTTATTTGGAGGAACGGCTTGGACTGGAATTCACGATGTGCAAATCGGCGATGTTAATAACGATGGTACGCAAGAAATTGTCGTCGCCACTGATCGCCTATATGACGGAGCCGTTTATGTCATTGACGGCACTACAAAAAAAATCAGGCATTCCTATTTCTATGATGAAGGCGCTCCGATAAGGTCACTGGCGATCGCTGATATTGACAATGATGGCACAACTGAAATTATTGCAGGGGGTTCTAGAGAGCACACAGGTGCCCCTGGGGTGTATACCTATATTTTGGATGGCGCAACTGGAGCCGTCGAATGGAACAGTATTAGTTTAGGAGACTCCTGGTCAGCCATTTCTGAAATTGAAGTTGGTAATCTGGATAGCGATGCAACCCAGGAGATTGTTGCGGTCAACAACCACCTCTTTGTATTTGATGGAGTGACTCATCAACAATGGCAAAGTTCATTTAGCGGTGTTTCAAGCCTTCATCTGTTTAATCCTGACCGCGATGACACACAAGAAATCCTGGTGGGTCTTAACAACGGACAGGTGTTAGTAATAGATGGGCAAACGTATCAAACCATAGATGATTTCCAAATCAGCTCAACTGCCATTACTGGCTTACAAACCTCTGATATTGACAAAGACGGTGACACTGAATTGGTCTATAGCAATGGCACCTCAGTTGGCATTTACAGCTTTGAGCAATCTGCTATCATCTGGCAAAGCGACCCGTTAGGTACATCAGTAGGCAATACAAATAGTCTGTTGGTTGCTGACACCGATGGGGATAGACGAGTTGAGATTATCGTTGGTACAAACTACACCGTGGTTGAGTTCGACGTGCTTATTCCACCGAGACTCGTTCAACCATTTGCAGATTTAACCACTAACACGGTGAGTGAATTTACGTTACAAATCAGTGACTACTTCAACGAGATTGATGCAGGTGATACTCTAACTTACTCTGCCAATGGTTTGCCCGATGGGTTAGAGATTGATGCTGGGGCAGGTCTTATTGATGGGGTTGCTACTGCTGCTGGACAATATGACATCACCGTTACAGCAACAGATAATACGGGTCTATCTACGAGCGACACGTTTGAGTTAACTGTATATAACCTAATTCGGTTAACCCGATTTGATGATACTGCAACAGGAACGAGAGCACCTGACCACATCGAAGCACTTGCAGGAAGCGATCGCGTTTCTGGCAGATTGGGAGATGACTTAATCAACGGTGGTGCTGGTAATGACCATTTGTTGGGAGCTGCTGGCAATGATAGTTTGAATGGCGGCAGACATAATGACTTTTTAAGTGGCGGCGTAGGACAAGACAGACTTAAGGGTGGGGTAGGACAAGACGTGATGAAGGGTGGTCTAAATTCAGACATCTTTGTGCTGCAATCGAGGTCGGGAACTGACAAAATTATTGACTTTGAGAATGGACTAGACTTCCTCGGCTTATCCAACGGCTTAAAGTATGAAGATTTGACTATCACTCAACTTAGGAATCAAGTCCTAATTTCAGATATCAATGGTGCGATCGCTCAACTTCGAGGCATTAGCGCCAGATCAATCACTCAAGCAGACTTTGTAGCTCTCTAGTTTTTCAATAACCATGTTGGAAGTAATACAGAAAGTAAACATTTCTCTACACAATTAACACTTCCAGCAAGTACGTTGCTCATTTGCAGAGATCTAAAAGTCTCTGCATTTTTTTTGTTAAGAAGCGGCTCCTTCGAAGAGGAAACGATGACGAACCGATATCAGCAGTCTCCCCAACAGGATATTGCTTCTCATTCCCTAGGTTTAGATATGTAAATTATTTCGCCGGAGTGCGAAAAGTGATTTTGAGCAACGCAGTAACAGGTATAGAAAAGCGATTCATCCTACTGGTCAGGAGCGATCGCATGTCACTACACAAAGGAGAAAAAAATGTCTACATTCAATCTTGGCACTTTGCGCAGCACACCCAAAAGCAAAAATGACTCAACTTTAACTACGAGTGACCCTACCGATGTTTATAAGTTCAGACTCACAGGCACCAGCAATATCAACTTATCTCTCAATGAGATCAGTTCTGGGGATGATGCTGATTTACGCTTATATCGAGACTCCAATGGAAATGGTCGCTTAGATGTCCGGAACGGAGTTGTTTTAGACGAAGAAATTGCAAACTCCCGCAAAGGCTCTAACCTAGATGATGCAATTAATGTTCAAGCCAATGCAGGCACTTACTTCGCTAGAGTTGAGCGTTATGCTCCAGGTAGCTCAGGCACTGTCACCTATGATCTAGACTTGTCTGCCACCTCACCTTCTCCAACAGCCTCGCCGAGCAATCTTCTTCCTAAAGAATTTACAGTTGGTCATGCTGGAGCAGTAGTTAGAGATGAAAACTACAGTGACGCAGTTGGGGATAGCGATACAGCAGATGTTTATTCCTTCAAGCTAAGCCGTAATTATCGCCTCGATAGTATCAACCTTTCCGGGCTCAGCGATGATGCAGATATCCGTGTCATTCAAGACCGCAACCGCAACCGTATTGTTGACGCGGGTGAGATTATCGCCTCCTCAACCAACAGCGGCAGTTCCACGGATTCGATTTCAGCCGGTCAGCTTAGGACTGGTGTGAATTATTTTCTTCAAGTCTATCAGTACTCTGGCAACACAGACTATCAGCTCACCTTTGACATAGCTTAACCACTAGCGCTAACCACCAATCCTCAAATTTGAGGATTGGTGGTTAGCGTCAATTGCGTAGTAGTGCTTACAATACAGCCCCTTTATAAGGTGTTCCTTCTATGACTGCCGTTCTACAAATCGGGTATTCTACACTGACAAGCGAGAACATTGTCCCTTTGTTGGCTTGCTATCAAATTATCCCTCAGCTTATTTGCGAAAGCATTATCGAGCAGGCGATCAAAACAATTCACTGTACATCGGAAGAAACAACTCAAGCGTGCCAAGAGCTTTATCAGCAATGGGGACTCATTTCTGAAAGCCAAAGGCAAACTTGGCGATCGCACTACAGATTAAGTCAGGAACAATTTGAAAAACTGGCAACACGAAAGCTGAGGATTGAAAAATTCAAACGATTGTCTTGGGGACATACGGTTGGGTCTTGCTTTCTCAAGCGCAAAATGCAGCTAGACCAGGTAGTTTATTCATTCATGCGAATTGGTGATAGAGGACTTGCGAACGAACTCTACTTTCGCATCCAAGAAGGAGAGCAACCCTTTGCTGAACTTGCTCGCGAATACTCTGAAGGACCGGAGGCTTATACCAGCGGACTGATGGGACCAGTTGAATTAGGTAAGCTGCATCCGAACCTGGCAGAACTGCTTTATACAAGTCCAGTTAATAAAGTTCAGTCACCTGTGCCTTTTGGAGAATGGCAAGTGATTGTGCGTGTCGAGAAATTTATTCCGGCAGAATTAGACGACGCTATGCGCCAGCGGTTGCTTCAAGAAAAGTTTGAATCTTGGTTTCAGGAACAGCTCCGTCAACTCCCTTACCAAGAACAGATCTGGATGGGAGTTACATCAGACCATCCTAATGATGCAATGAAAAACTTAGCAGTAGCATGAGTTGAACAATCAGGAACAAATATTTCTCAGAAACATACTTCTTCAAAGATTTAACGTTCTATTTCTGAACGTCAGTTCAACAATCATTCAAGGAACACTTTTAATGCTTTATGTCCTTTAAACAGTTATTTGTCCATTTTTAAACAATTAGTGTCCATTCCCTTTAGAACTAGACAAACTGGTGGTACAGGGTTCTAGCTCTATTTGGGAATTATATTCTTCCTTTAGAGTTAAACAAATAAATGTCATTTTCTTCAAAATCGCTCTAAAGTTTTTAAACAAATAAATGTCATTTTCTACTAATTCTGAATAAACAATCGGCAGCCTGTAGCTCCCCTAATCTGTCAAGTAACGACAGGACTTTCAGAAATATTTAGAATCTATAGGGTCTACAGACTGCCTAGCTGGTCTTTAAGCTGTTTGTTTTCTGCTTGCAGAGCTATCACCTGCTGCTCCAGTTCTTTAATTCGATCGGTTTGCTGCTTCACGGTTTGCTCTAGCTCTGCTTGTGATAGATATAAAGAGGGATGGCTTGTTGACCATTGCACCAAAACATCATGTAGATCAGCCCCTCATACTCGTCAGTGCCATTCTGGAAGTCGCGAAGAACTTTGTATGACTTCCTGAATGACGAGGGCTTCCATTTGCTGAGAACGACGCAGAATTAGCCGCTGGTTCTGACCAAATGGGGCTGTTTTCACAGCTTGTCCAGAGGTCTTAAATAAAGGAACCCCAGACTCTAAAATTAGATGATCGGAGCAAAACTCATCCCAGAGGGTAGTTCCCATACGTCTTCTTAATCTCTGCTCTTGCAAGATTAGAGTGCCCAAGCTTAGCTAGTGCTGTTTAATCCTTCAGCAAATCGAAATCTCAAAATTGCTGAAGGGCGATCGCTGTCACCTTGAAGATGGCAGCATTGGAAAAAAGAGCAACCATGCTGCAATTGCTAAAATCCTAAAGCAGTTAACCATCATTGGCGGTCTTACTTTGAAGCAGAAACGCTCAAAATCTTTGCTGTTAGCCTTGCTAAACTCGCTGGCTGATTTCGATGGGGAGCTATCTGAGGAAGCTATAAAACTGTTGGATGAGCTGAAAACTCGATCTCACACTCTCCCTCCCTTATATGCCGATGTGTTTGCCCTGCCTGATTCAGCGACCTGCGCGGATCTGGTCGATCACATTACTTCCCTTTCTCAAGAGCAGATTGCGATCGCCAGCTATGCGTTTCAAATCTTCCGCTACTATGAGCAAATCTTGAGAGCGAGTCCTAGTGATGGGTCGCCGCAACAGAAGGCGGCTTAGGAGGCACAGGTGGAGCGGATTCGCCTTTCGGTGGCTCGAACCAAAGCAGCGTTGGCAGAATCTCTTGGGTAATGGGTAGAAGAAACACTACAATGAACGGCTAGCAATCATCAGGAACTACCAATGACTATGTCTGCCCTTAACCGTCAGCAATCCGATCGCCTGATTCAACACGTTAGCGGAGTTGAGCAACTGTTAACCGAGCTGGATGAGGAAGGAGCGGAGGAAGTTCTGGATGAACTTTATATGCTGATTACCAAGCTCTTTGACCAGTTTCCGCAGCTTGATAAGGACGAGGATTAACAATACTACCCTCATTGCTGCTCCTTACCCTACTCTTTGACAGGAAATGGTGAATGATAAATTCTGTCAATCTTAAACTCTAGACTCGTTACGCCTTGTTCCCAGGTGAGTTTAGTAATGATGGCATCTGCGTAAGCAATCCATTGATCGTTTACTAGGGAAATTGGTACATCGATCGGGAAAATTCTGTAGCTTTCTTTTTGAGCTTGGTAGGTTTTACCCTTCTCTAATTGATCTGGATAGCCCTGAGTAGGCAAGAGTTTAACAACAGTTCTCATTATGGTCTTCAAATTAGAGGTTCCGCGCCCAGTGGTCGGGCTTTCTTTCAAAATTAGAATTGCTACATAGCAACAGTTCTAATTTTGGTTTTTAAGCCAGAGAGTCTTGCCAGGAGAAAGCCTGGCGTTGGCGAACTTTTCTCTAAAATTCTGGGTTGTGCTGGGTCTGCAATCTCAACAGCGCATGAAATCATTCAGATAGATTTATCCCTATGCATAGATCGATTTGCATAGACTCATAGCCAAAGTCCTATAACTAATCTGCCGCAAAGTCTAGTAGGATTCTCTCATCAGAGGTTAAGTATTTATTCCTACTTGCTATGGTGACCGTTCAATTCCCCTGGCTAACCACGCTCGTTCTGCTCCCGCTGGTTGCCGCTCTACTCATTCCATTGCTGCCCGATAAAAGCGGCAAGCTGGTGCGCAGCTATGCCCTCGGTGTCGGGATTATAGATTTTGTGCTAATGTGCTACGCCTTCTGGACACATTACGATGCCAGCAGCGCTGCGTTCCAGATGGTAGAAAAATTCACCTGGATTCCGCAGCTGGGGTTGAACTGGTCCGTTTCAGTAGATGGACTGTCTGCTCCTCTGGTGCTGCTGGCCGGATTGGTGACCACTCTCTCCATGTTTTCGGCTTGGCGAGTCGATCGCAGGCCCAAGCTGTTCTATAGCTTAATGCTGGTGCTGTATGCCGCTCAAGTGGGCGTCTTTGTTGCCCAAGATCTGCTGATGTTCTTCGTCATGTGGGAGGTCGAGCTGGCTCCAGTCTATCTGCTGGTCTGTATTTGGGGTGGACAAAATCGTCGTTATGCCGCTACAAAATTTTTGATGTACACCGCTGCCGCCTCTATCTTCATCCTGGTTGCGGCTCTGGCGATGGCTTTCTACGGCGACACAATTACCTTTGACCTGGCAGACCTGCAGCTGAAAAGTTTCCCTCTGGCCCTGGAACTGCTGCTGTATGCCGGACTGCTAATCGCCTTCGGCGTCAAGCTGGCTATTTTCCCCTTCCACACCTGGTTGCCTGATGCACATGGCGAAGCTTCCTCTCCGGTATCAATGGTGCTGGCAGGCGTGCTGTTGAAGATGGGCGGATATGGGCTGATTCGTCTCAACCTCGAACTTTTGCCCCATGCTCACATCTACTTTGCGCCGGTTTTAGCCATTTTAGGAGTCGTTAACATCATCTACGGTGCTTTGAACTCCTTTGCTCAGGTCAACATGAAGCGCCGCTTGGCCTACTCGTCGATCTCACATATGGGATTCGTCCTGCTGGGCATTGCCTCCTTCAGCGATATCGGCATGAGCGGTGCCCTGCTGCAAATGGTCTCGCATGGCTTGATCGCCTCAGCGCTGTTCTTCCTGGCAGGTGTTACCTACGATCGGACTCACACGATGATGATGAATCAAATGGGCGGCATCGGTCAGGCTTTACCAAAGGTCTTTGCTTTGTTCACGGCTACTGCAATGGCTTCACTGGCGCTGCCGGGCATGAGCGGCTTTGTTAGCGAGATCGCCGTTTTCGTAGGGTTGGCCACCACTGACATCTACAGCTCGACCTTCCGCATCGTCACCGTTTTGCTCTCTGCAGTGGGATTAATCCTGACGCCAATCTATCTCCTCTCCATGCTGCGGCAGGTGTTCTACGGCTCCGGTGCAGAGCTGGCGTGCGACATTATGCCCTCTTGCGACTTAAGCGATGTTGACTTGAAGAACCAGGGGAATGAGGAAGCCGCCTGCTTTGGCACCAACTGCGAGCTGCCTGTGAACGCCAAATTTGAGGATGCCAGTCCCCGAGAACTATTTATCGCGATCTGCTTCTTAGCGTTGATTATCGCGCTCGGGGTCTATCCTAAGTTGGCGACGCAGATGTATGACGTGAAGACTGTCGCGGTCAACGCTCAGATGCGTCAGTCCTATCAGCAGATTGCTCAGGAGCATCCTCAGATCTATGCCAAGAGCTTCTGGAATTCGACCCTCTCAGAATCCCAGACGGCTCCAGTATTAGGCATTGTCAAGTAGAGTGCTCCAGCCAGAAATTCTCATTTCAGGTTTTGCCAACAAAACCAAAGGGTTTCGCGCCCAACGAGCGCAGAAACCCTTGGTTCGATTCCAAAATTAGAATTGCTGAGAGTTTGAGGATGCTATTGACTTGTCACGGCATTCCCATATTTTCAGGCTCTTGGTTCGTTAAACAGTTAGAACTTGCTTTGCTGCGACTTCCATCAGGGTAGCGCTGCTGTCTCGTGCAAACCAATGGCTTGATGAATTTCTGCAATGGCAGCAGGAATCAGACCTACTCTATGAGGACGTGTTGAAAAGGTTATATGACAAAACGTCTGGTCTGACTGGTCCACTGTATGAAGTGCTTCGACAGATTGCCATTTGCGCTTTGAAGAAGGGCTTGTCCACGCTTGATGAGCAAACAACGCTTGAGGTTTTGCAAGGGCAGTTCAAAGCATACGTGGGGTAGAGATGCCTTATGCATGATGGAACCTCATCAGAGACAGCATCCGAAGATTCTTGGTTTTGGATTGCACAGATTGAACCCTACGAGGGTGAAAGCATTAGCCATTATTTTGGTCGATTCCGACATTATGAACTAAACAGTGTTTCTGCTCCAACGCCTCTTAGTGATGCAGCAGGAATCGGATTTGCTCTATCCCGTTGGGAAAAGTTCCGCTTCAACCCATTTCCTAGTCGAAGGGAACTTGCAGCAATGGCAAAGCTGGTAGGGCTGGACGCTGAAAGGTTGCTTGCCATGTTCCCGCCGAAAGGTATACCAACCGTCAACCGTTCTACTCGCTTGTGTGGAGCCTGTTATGCCGAAGCGCCTTATCACCGGATGGAATGGCAGTTTGAAACAACTAAGGGATGCGATCGCCATCAACTTCGTCTCATTTCTAGATGCCCTGCTTGTGATGAGAAAATTCCACTGTCCTCAGATTGGGAAAATGGGCAATGCTCAAAATGTGGAATGAGATTCAGAACAATGGCAAAGAAGCAGAAAAGGTACTGACTTTAAGGGCGCTGTTCATTAAATCTTGAAATGGAAAATATCTTGCACTTTTCTTGCTCAACTAGTACATTCGCACTATCAAATATTTGAGGTTTGTCATGAGCATCAAAACTATTCGTTGCTCATTGTGTACTGATGAGGCAACCCGAAAATTCTTTTGGGAGGAAATGGTTACATATACACTTTTGGTCAATGCTCTCTTTAAAGCGGTCGCAGAGCATGACAAATTCAAAGAGTGGCAAACCAAAGGATTTGTTCCTAGTGAATCAGTTAAGGAGATGATTGAATTTTTCAAGAAACATTCTGATTCTAAAAAGCTACCTGGTCGCTTTTATGATTCGGCAGCTCGGATGACTCAATATGTCTACAAATCCTGGTTTAGTTTGCAAAGACAACGCTACTTCCGAATGCTCGGCAAGAAGCGATGGTTAGACATTGTGAAACAAGATTATGACTTAGAGAAAACAACAGACTTCAGCTCAGAAAACATTTGTGCTAAAGCACAGGAGATTTTGGAGGAATCCGGCTCACAACCTGTGGAGTCAAACGATAGAAAGCCAAGGCATAAATCAGCAAAATCAAGTAATTCTTTGCTGGGTGAGTTACTCACTCAATTCGAGTCTACAAGTGACACTCTCGTCCAGCGGGCAATTATTCACCTACTCAAAAATAATCTACAAGTGAGTAATGAGCCTGAAGATTCAGAAAAGTTAAAATTACAACTTGAGAGCAAACAAATAGAAATAGAAAGACTTGAGGAGCAGCTTCAGAGCTGTTTTCCAAAAGGAAGAGATCCAACAGGTGAAAGGTTTGCTGCAATCCTGTCGGATGCTGTCTCTCTTCCAAATGGTGATGATGCAGATTCTATTGCTGAAGCACTGAATGAGTGGCGACAGCAGAAGTCTATTAATTTTTTAATCCTCTCCCCTATCCAGTTTTGTGGGGTAGTGCAGACGAATTTATCTGGTCAACCGAACCTAGAAGTAGTTCAACAAACTCAGAACCTTCTGTAGAAAGTTCATCAAAGCAGCGTAAATCCAAAAAGAAAAAGAAGTTAGTATCGGACAAAATTTGTTTTCGGTTTAATCGGCTCAGAAGTTTTGTCTTCAAAGTTCAATGCGATCGCCGTCAACTTCCAGTATTTCGCCAGTTTTTAGCAGATCATCAAGTTAATGCTTCGGCTCCTAAAGAAGAACGTTTTTCTTCGTCGTTATTTACCTTACGATCTGCCCAGCTTATTTGGCAGAAAGATACAAATAAACGCAAAGAGAAGAAATCGGATAAGTCTCAATCCTACACATCTGATCAACCTTGGGCAACGCATCGTCTTCATCTACACTGCACGATTGATACTCATTTCTTGACTGCTGAAGGAACAGAAGCTGTTAAAGAGGAGATCAAATGCAAAGTTGCTAACAGTTTAAAGGAACAAGATAAGGTATCTGACCAGGAGGTTGAACCGTTAGAGTTGACTGAAGGGCAGAAGGGGCGTTTAAAAGCCAAGCAGACCCAACTGACTCGTCTGGAAAATCCTTACCCACCACGTCCTAGCAAACCTAACTATCAAGGTGATCCCCTGATTACCGTCGGAGTTAGTCTAAGCCGTCAAGTGCCTCTTACTGTTTGCGTAATCGATCTTAGAACTGGAAATATCTTAGAGAACCAGACCACAAAACGGTTATTGACCATTCATGGAATCAAGGCAAAAAGAGGTAAACGCAGCGCATTACAACTGAGACTGGAGCATTGGCGGCTGGTAAACAAGCTAAACCTGCGAAGGCAGCGAAATCTACTTCAGCGCAAGAAGGAACAAAAGCATGACCAATATCAGGAGAACAACAGTGAATCAAACTTAGGCATCTATATGGAAAGATTGCTAGCAAACAGGTTAGTGCGCCTTGCCATAAGGTGGAATGCTAGCAGCATTGCCGTGCCCGACTTGAAACGCATTCGCGAAATTATCGAAAGTGACGTTCGAGCCAAAGCAAAGCATAAGTTCCCGCAAAAAAAGGAACTTCAAGATCAGTACGCTAGACAACTCCGAGCAAGCTTTCATCGCTGGAGCTATAGCCGATTGGTGCAGTTCATTCGAGAGCGTGCAACTAGTCAAGGTATCCCAGTAGTTAGTGGGCAACAACTTAAACAGGGATCGCTACAGCAGAAAGCAGTAGAGGTTGCAATGTCTGCTCACCGGCTCCCAGCGTTGTGAACTTGACAGAATCTTGAACCTTGACAATGTAATATTTTCCCAATAGCGCGCCGGTCTTTCGAGGACAGGTGTAAAGTATGGAGCAGTTTAATTGCTTTCCGCTCCAGGTAGTTGTCCGTTTCTTTTGTAGAGTTTCTCTATAAATACGGTGTGGGGTCGCGCCTAGCATCAAGAAGCAATGTTTTCATAACAGTGGTTGTGAGCCATTAGTTATGAGGATACAGGCATACGTGTTGTGGCAGCTACCCAATCGCCTCCGAGCAAGGAGGAATCCTCTAATATTTTTGGCAAGCCGAAGTAAGGGCAAAATCCCCAATACCTTTGCCAAAAGTGAAATCCCTGCTGTTCAAGGCTTTTGAACCTTTAGGTCTAAAATTTGTATTTTCCTTAAAGAAGGAATTTTAAATTGAAGACCTTTGCCAAAACAGCTCTGGAACAGTTGGCTGCGTAAGGGATTCAGCGGTCAGAGTCGCCACGGCTTTTTCGGCTTGAGAGGGTTTGAAAGAAGAGAAGCCAGTCAACTTAGACAACTGGCTTTTGCATCGCCACGGCTTTTTGGCTTGAGAGGGTTTGAAAGGCTCGACCAGAGCCGATACCAACGGAGGCAGGTGGCTGGTCGCCACGCCTTTTTCGGCTTGAGAGGGTTTGAAGAACGGCGAACAAAACCCTGCTGAGCAGCCAGTATGGCTCCTTCAGCTTGAACAGGTTGAAATGTCAAGTGCTGAATTAAGTCTCTTAATCCCTTACAGCAACAGGTTTAATTTTAATTTCTAGAGGGTTGAAAGAAACCTCAGCCTTCCAAGGTTTTCACGGTATCTCGTCTAGATTCTTGGTAAATAGGAGTTTTTGTCACCCCAAATACGGGATTTAGCTCGTGCGAATGTCTCCTTTAAGAGGTTTGGACATTAATTGTTTAAACCATGTGCAATACACAGAATTAGCGGCAAAAAATACCTCGGATCTTGAGAAGTACGCATCTTCGTTGGATTTGGACATTAATCCTTTAAAGGCGGTCAAATAATTGTTTAAAGGACATTTAAGCGGGTGGGGGGAATCGAACCCCCATCATTAGCTTGGAAGGCTACGAAAATTAACGATTTATCAATGCTTTCAGACTTCGATACTGATTCTTACCCCAACTTTACCCCAATAGAGAGACTTCATTAAACCTTTACATTTCTTCTCTGATTGTTTTGTGGGATAGCGATCGCCCATTAACTTAGAAACCTCCTAGATGGTCTAGGAGGTTTCTGCTACAGAGCCGATATAGGCTAGCCGATGCTCACTCTCTTGGTTAAGATCCTCATGACCTCACCAGGGTTCACGGTAGGCAAGGGTTTAGACCACTCAAACGGTTCAGCGTAGCCAATCTGATACTGAACCATCACGTAATTCTCCACTACAGCAGGGGTTCCTACGGCAATTACCCTCAGAATATCTGGGTTGGCTTTATCCCGTAGGTCTAGAAACGGTTGCTCAAAAGTCATGATTTACACTCCACTAGGTTGAATGCCCAACACGAAGCCACCAGAGACATGGCAAAGCTAGGCGGCTAGCGAGTGTAAAATCCTTCTAGCCTCCCGACTGCCTTGATCAGTTGGGGGTTAGTTCCTTGGAAGTGCTGGAACCACTTTCAGGGAACGCTTCATTTTTGGACTGCTCTAGAACCTAACCCAGATTGACATGGGGAGTCAATATCCGATTTTGGGATATTCTGAAATCGGATGTAGCTTCCAAAGGTATGGGAGCCTCAACACACTCAGACGAATATCAAGAATTTCTCAAGCGTCTCCGAGCTGCGAGGCTGGAATCTGGCTTGACTCAGTTGGAGGTGGCTAACCGCTTAGGGGAACCTCAGTCCTACGTGTCTAAATGTGAGTCTGGTGAGAGGCGGGTTGATATTGTAGAGCTTTCCAAGTTTGCTGAAATTTATGGGCACTCCATCAGCTACTTCATGGAAGAGAAAAGCAGCTAAGCAGGTTGCTTTAGCAATAGCTAAAGTAGCTCTGAAAAAGCCATAACATTCGGTTGTACTGCAATGTTGAGGGATGACAGTTGAAGACGAGGTAACTGATCCTAACTATTTAAGAAGTTTGAGGAGTTGGGTACGGTTCCGCCAGAGTTCTACTCTGCTATCCTTGTAGACTTTGGCAATGAATGGGGCTTGGTTGCCCGTAGTAAACTTCTCCAGCTTTTTCAGCACACCGGCAAATAGATCTGCCATCTGCTGACGGGTTAAGTTGCCAGAAGCTAGGGAAAAGACTTTGACATTAGCACGAGCAATCACCTGCAACTCAAGCGGATTAGTGCCAATGCCTTTATCTTTGGTCAACACTATCCAACCGTGATCGCCTACTACCGAAAGCCACTCTGCATCGGGAGTATTTGGGGTAAAGTAATTGCCATGATGCTCAACACAGGCACCTGCTTCAAGCAGTGTGTTGGCAACAGTTTTACCAAGGCACCAATCAATGAAAAAAACAGGCTGAGCAGGTGGGGTCACGCGGCACGGTTTTGAGATTCAAACTGAATGGCGGTCTTGATTTGTAAGGGTGTGCAGTCATACTCATCGGCAATATCCTCGATAGAATCGCCAGCGTTATAGAGTTCAGCGATGATATCGGTAGGAATCCCCTTTCCGGCAATGACGGGTTTCCCAAATCGGATGGAGGGATCTAGGAAGATAATTTTGTCGCTGCCAGGTTCAGGAATTAACTCAATTACTGGAAAAAAGCGAGTAGCAATACCGTTAGCGTCCCACTCAACGCGGGTGAGCAGGTGCTTCAAAGTTTCCCGCATGGCAAGCTGACCCGACCGGGAAACATTCACTAACCGATCCATCTGGTCTACAAATAGATCAACCCCATCCGTTTGAAATTTTTTCGTTACCAGCGGATGACTAGTACCAAACTGTTGGCTCATGTAATCTAGGGCTTTACGAACCTTATCCAGCTTGACCTGATGAGTTTCTCGAATGATTCGCAAAACGTGAGCCTCTACCAGGTTGGTAAACGAGAGTTGGGGCAAACCAGGATCAGGACGTTGGATCAGTGGGTCAAAGATTTGCTGACCGCTCTTGGTAGCATAGCAGCGCCCTTTCAGCCAGGAACGGAGCGTTACCAATGGGATACGCAAATACCAGGCTGCATCTGTCACCGGGTACGCCGGAATGTTGTAGATTGCGTCGTCCCACTTCACCACCTGTTACCTCAAAGCGTTAATCCCGACACAACGTTATCATCCTTCGATTCTAAGCAAACTTCAAACCTAGAAATAGAGGGAGCCTTAAATTCAAGGGGTTGATTATGGGCGCTTATTTGGGAGCATCAACAGTCAACTACACCTTCCTGAAACAAGTCTTATCTAGGAATTGATTGGTAGACGCTTGGGCGATCGCCAGGAGAAGTATTGAAAATAGCCCCTCTCTTCTCCAAGTAAGCAACATCTGAAGGAGACAAACCTTTACAGTTTGTCATTATTGCTCCTTCAGTTCTTGCACCAGTAAGGTCTGCACCAGTAAGGTCTGCACCAGTAAGGTCTGCACCAGTAAGGTCTGCACCAGTGAAAGTAAGGGCGCGGGCATGGGCGAGATCGAGAGCACGGGTGAGATCATGAGCGAGATCGCGGGCATGGGCGAGGGCGCGCGCGAGTTTGCGGTCAAGAGTGCGGGCAAGGGGAAGGGCACGGGTAAGGTTGTAGTCGAGGGCGCGGGCAAGGGCGCGGGTCGAGTCAAGCTTGGGGTCAAGGACACGAGCTAAGGCGAGATGGAAGGTATGTTTGAGGTTTCGGTCGAGGGGAGTAATACGGTTTCGGATAAGTTTAAGGGTATGATCGAGAGACTCAACACTCTTGCAAGCAAGTTTGAGGGCACGAGCACGGGCAGGATTGCGAGCAAGTTTGAGAGCAAGTTTGAAGTCACGGTCAAGGTTGCGGGCAAGTTTACGAACGCGGTCAATGTCGCGGGCAAGGTTGCGGGCAAGTTTACGGACGCGGTCAACGTCACGAGCAAAGACGAAGTTAATGTTTATTGCAGCGCTAAGGTTAGCAGAACTAAGATCGGCGTTAGTGAGAATGGCTCCTTGTAACTTTGCAGAGGCGAGATTAGCGCTCTTGAAGTTCGTCTCCATAAAGTTAGCGGATGATAAATCGCCTCCAGAGAGATCAACGTGAGACAGATTAGCTCCTGCAAAGTCCTGTTTGGGATCAAGACCTAACATTTCAGCTAACTCAAAAAAGTTAGTTGTTTTAGCATCAAGAACCGTCCCAACTAATCGATCGAGTTCTTCAAAAGACGCAGGTTCAGCCATGTTGCCACCTTCCTTGACAAATAGGGGATGCCTCTACCATTGGCTTAAGATATCGGAGGGCGATCGCCCGTTCAATCAGAGCAAGCTTATTGCGATTGATGTTCTTGACTTGCCCAATTTGACCCCACGTGATCTCAACATCGTCACCTCGCACCGTAAAATCAGCGTTTATCTCACAGGGAAGGTCAGCAATTTGGAGAATACCCAGAAGCGTCTCCTTCAGTGTCCCCTCTAAAACAATGCGATCGCCATGAGCTTCAAAAACCCAAGCAGGCTTATCTTCAGAGCCTATCTTCTTGACCTGAAAGACTTCCACAGTAACCTTTTCAGCCAATCCTTCAGTTGCTTTAGCTCCAACATTCCGAGTATCTAACGCTACTCCTGCCTGAATCTCATTGGATTTAGTCCTTTGCTTCTCTACCTCGATCGACACTTTGAAGGGCTTGGAAAGGGCAATTTTCTCTAAGGGTAATTTGCAGTTCTGAAAGAGAAAGCGAAGTTGACCACGCCTCACCCCAAACGTTGCTCGTCCTCCCAGCAAGCCTAATCGGGTTCCACCAGGTATTTCTATTTCTTGTTCCCCACTAAAGTTGATAGTGAGACTGAGGTCTATTTCTCTTGGGTGAGTAGCTATCTTTGTGTTACCTGATGTAAGTAGAGAAGAGGTTTTAGAAGTGTCAGGGCTTTCCTGAAGGTGGAGCTTCATCACCACGCAGTCAGGAAATCTGCTGCTTACTTGTAGCTCAGAAATTGCATCCATCAGGGCAAAGCTTCAGAACAGTACTGCTGTCACGCTTTATTCTCGCACTTTGTTTAGTTCTGTTGACAGGAGAAGCACGGTAAGCGATCGCACTTCTTCTAGTACATTGCAATTGTTGGTAATTGGTCATTCTTAAACTATAAATTCATACGAGGTGAGGCTATTTCAATTAGTCCGTGCAAGATTAGGGAAATAGCTTAGAGCATTTTGCTCAACTGCTCCTAGTGAAGGCGATGCGAATAGTAACTAAACAAACTCTCTTTTAATTGGTATTGGTAAGAATTACTTCACGGTAGCTTTTCTACAATCAGATTGAGAAGGTTAATAACTTGCTTGACATCCCTTCGTATAACTTGAATCTCGTGTTCAATTGACTCAATCCGTTGAATTGTAGAATCTTGCAGTTTGGACGCTTGTGAACCGGAATTAGCTGACCGCTTATTAGTTTGAGGCTTAGAGGTTTGTGAATTGGAGTTTGCTGATTGCTCATTGAGTTTAGAGACTAAAGCAGCCCAACTATTTGCTCTGATGTTGAAATGGGCTTTAGCATCTTTAATGGTTTTAAATTGTTTTTGGAGCTGTTCAACTGTATAAGGTTTAGAAGATTCTGTATGGGTCTGTTTGTCAAGGTCTTCCTCAACCATTTCAACAACTTCATCAATAAGTTGATCATGATTTTGAGCAATTTTGGCAGCAGCTCCCAAGATTCGAGAGGTCGCTTTGATTTGCACATCGCTCTCCTCCTTGAGTTGATCGGCAATGCTACGAATGCGATCGCCAAGCGTTGGAGTTTGAGATGTTTGAACGTTAGAAGCTAAATCCTCATTCATACTGATGGCTCCCTATTCTGCGAGGATATCTTTCACTGCTTGCCAGATGCGTTTGAACTTCTGAACTAGACCCAATGGATTGTTGGAAGATTCATCCTCAACTGAATCGACAAGTTGTTGAATTCTGTCCATGCGGCTAGCCAGAGCATAAAGATTATCTACTGCCTCATCTTTCCGCTCTAAGGAATCACGTAAGAGGACAGCCATCTCTCCGATTTCTTGCTTCAAACGCTCATTCTCCCGTTTGCGACGGGTTTCCCAACTCTTGATTCCAGCCTTTGAGCGTCGCTCAAACTTGAGCTGTGTTTGAGCTTCGTTATATAAAGTCAGGTAGTGATCACGTTCGATTTGAGCCGTTTCAAATTTGATAAGTAACTCACTGCTGCTGGCTTTTTCTTGGCTGTAGAGCGTGAGATAAGACTCTGCTTGAGTTTGGGCTTCTTGGTACAAGGTGAATGTGGTTTGGTACTTCTGCTGTTCGTCTTGATAAAGCGTGAATGTAGTCTGATGTTTCTGCTGCTCTTCCTGATACAGAGTAAGCGCTGATTGATGCTTTTGCTGCGCCTCTAAGTACAGATGATGATTCTGTTCTACCTGTTCTTCAGTGTCACGGGCGCGTTGCTGCCATTCATCTCGCTGTGCCCGTGCGGTCATCAGGCTACTCTTAAGTTCATGGTAGGAAGCGGGTTCTGGTTGCCGTGAGTGAGGGTTTCTACTGGAATTGTCGTCGGAAGAGTTATGCCGATCCGCTCTCCGCATGGCTATTGTCCTGTTTCAAAAATGGGCAGTCTTATCTGTCGAATATAAGATGCCCAAAATTGGATAGCTGTGATCTGTAGTTTTGACTGAAGCTCGTTCTAAAAGACACCATGTAAAACCATTAATCGATAAAGTTTGCTGAGTCTAGGAAGTCAAAATCTCAATATATTTTCCTTCGATTAAATTAGCCAAATTGCTTAACGCAAAATTTATACATTTGTACTAATAACTATAGATATCGGTCTACTTAGATAACAAGAAAAAGTCGTAACAAAGCATTAAATTCTGTTAGTAACCTCCGGAAACTGGGTAATAAAAGCTAGAAAAGATACTAGATCAAAACTTCTTTGGTAGTTCAAACGCACTACAAATCATCGTCTAAGTTGTTCAGTAGCTTCTAAGGTTTGAATGTCGCAAATTGTCATCGAAAATCCTGTAATTAACTCAGCTTTTGAGGAACCCAAACAGCACTTTAAGTTTGATCAAGATGGCATTACTAACGAAATCGTTAAATCTCGCCGTATTAGCGAGTACTTTGTTCCGATCGCCCGACCAAAGAAGAAGAGTCAGCAAATAGAAATTGATTTAGGGCTTCTGAGTCAGGATCGGGTTGAGCCAAATCCAACCATCAACCGGATTAGGGAACGGGTTTCTCTCTGGCGTAGGGGTGGGTATCAGGGCATCACACCCACGACTAGACGTTTGCTTGATTATTGGACAAATCCAGAAAGGGAACGGCGTTTATTCTTTTGCCAGGTTGAAGCTTTAGAAACCGTTATCTACATTACTGAGGCGGCTAAAAAATTTGGTGATACCTGGATTGAGAATGAGCTAAGACAAGCCAATGAAGATGCTAATCCGTTGCTGTTTCGGCTGGCTTGCAAGATGGCAACAGGTAGCGGCAAAACAGTTGTGATGTCAATGCTGATTGCTTGGCATACCCTCAATAAAATTGCTAACCCTCAGAATCGGTTGTTCAATGATGCTTTCCTAGTCGTGACACCGGGCATTACGATCCGCGATCGCCTTCGAGTTTTACAGCCGAATGACCCTGAGAACTATTACAGGAAGATGGATTTGGTTTCTCCTGACCTGCTGCCAGAACTGGAGAAGGCGAAAATTGTCATTACCAACTATCACGCTTTCCAATTGAGGGAGACTCAATCAGTCTCCAAAAACACGAAGTTGGTTCTTAACCCAGATGGTAGCAGTCCGTTCACTGAAACCCCGGATCAGATGGTTAATCGGATTTGTCGGGCGTTAGGCAGTAAGAAAAACATCATTGTGATCAACGATGAAGCTCATCACTGTTACCGACGTAGGGTAGGGGGTGAGGAGGAGAAACTAACCGGAGATGATCGCAAAGAAGCTCAGAAACGAGAGGAAGAAGCAAGGGTTTGGATCTCCGGACTCGAAGCGATTCAGCAAAAAATAGGGGTGAGGGCAGTTTATGACCTTTCAGCAACTCCCTTTTTCTTGAAAGGGTCTGGATATACAGAAGGTACGCTGTTTCGATGGGTTGTCTCCGATTTCTCGCTGATAGACGCGATCGAAAGCGGGATTGTAAAGGTTCCTCGTGTTCCTGTCTCAGATGACAACATGAGAGGGGAACTGCCTACTTATCGAAATATCTGGGCATTGATCCGCGATAGTTTACCCAAGAGCGGTAGAGGAAGCAAAGACGAAAGTAAAGCCGTTGGAATACCCAACCTCCCCAAGGAACTAGAGGGAGCATTAAAAAGCCTCTACAGCAATTATGAGAAGGCATTTGAACAATGGGAACAAAATACAGAGGCTCAATTGAAAGGGCTAATGCCTCCAGTCTTCATCGTGGTTTGTAATAACACTAATGTCTCAAAGTTGGTCTACGACTACATCTCAGGATGGGACACAGGTAAAACGTTCCCAGATGGTAAATCTGTTTTAGCACCGGGCAAACTGCCACTATTCAGCAATGTAAAGGATGGGGACTGGTCAGCCCGACCTTACTCAGTTTTGATTGACAGCGAACAATTAGAGTCAGGTGAAGCGATGAGTCCTGATTTTAAGAAGATCGCAGCAAAGGAAATTGACGAGTTTAAGGCGGAGTACCGCGATCGCTACCCCGGATCAGATCCCAACAAAATCAGCGATGAAGACCTACTGAGAGAGGTCATGAACACGGTAGGCAAACCGGGCAAGTTAGGGGAACAGGTGAGATGTGTTGTCTCAGTCTCAATGCTGACGGAAGGATGGGATGCTAACACCGTGACTCACATTCTTGGAGTTAGAGCATTTGGAACTCAATTACTCTCTGAACAAGTAGTCGGTAGAGGGTTAAGACGGATCAGCTATGCCACGAATGAACAGGGAATGTTTGAACCGGAGTATGCCGAAGTCTATGGGGTTCCTTTCCCGTTTATGCCGTGTGCAGGTTCTAAGAAGGTTCCTAAACCGGGTAGGCTACCAACCCGTGTTAGAGCCTTAGAGGATCGGATCGATTGTGAAATTACGTTCCCAAGGCTTTTAGGCTATCGCTATGAAATTACAGGGGAAAAGCTCACCTATCAATTTACGGACGCTTGTAAGTACGCTCTCTCTACAGCAGACCTACCAACTACAACCGAAAATGCCCCAATCGTTGGGCAGACTAGCATTCACTCTCTTGAGGAATTGCGATCGCGCCGTCCTCAAGAAGTTGCCTTCTTGTTGGCTAAGTTGGTCTTAGAGAAATACTTTAGGGCAGATGGGGAGAAGCGACCGGATAAGACAGAAGCTCACCAATTTGATTCTGAGGTTCAGTCCTGGTTTTTTCCGCAAATTCTCCAGATAGCAAAGGAATGGCTGAAGGAATGCCTCACTCTTAAGTCAGGCACATTCCTACAAGAGTTACTGCTGATTGAACTCGCCCATGATGCAGCAGACAAGATTTATACGGCGATTGCTAGTTCAGAGGGTAGCCAGAAAACCCTAAAGCCGATTCTTAGACCCTACGATACCTTTGGCTCAACTCGTTACGTTGATTTCGATACGACCCGTCCGGTTTATGTGACTGATCCAATAAAGTGCCATGTTTCTCATGTGGTAGCAGATACTGAAAGTTGGGAACAGAAGATGGCACAGGTTTTAGAGGATATGCCTGAAGTGATTTGTTACGTCAAAAATCAAGGTTTAGGGTTTACAATTCCCTACTCTTTATCGGGTAATCAAAAAAACTATATGCCTGACTTTGTTGTGAGGCTAAAAGATAGAAGAGATGACCCCTTAAATCTGGTTCTAGAGGTTTCTGGAGAAGCCCGAAAAGATAAAGCAATAAAAGTTAGTCATGCTCGAAGCTTCTGGATTCCTGCTGTTAATAATCACGGTAGCTTAGGACGTTGGGCATTTGTCGAAATTACCGACCCTTGGGACGCGGAAGGAAGCATTCAAGCAATTTTGAGAGAGAGTAGCAATGGCTAATCAACCAATAGAAATAACAACTGATTTCGCCATTCTTGCACCTGTGCCAATTATGCATTTGAAATCAGCAGTAGAAGATGGATTGTCAGAAATAGCTTTTGGTACCAGCCTTTGGGAAGTTCTAAATGAAGCAAATTCTTTAAGAAGGGGATTGCCAGTTAATGTTTATATCTATGCATCCTGGTTAAATACGGATAAGGATGAAGAGAAAACTATCCCTCCATCTGTTACCTGGAAAGCTCAATATATTAATCATTTAGACCCTGCTAGACCACCTGATCGAAAGGCAATTAATGAACGCCGACCAAGTTCAACCAAAAAATCAGAAACAGGCAAAGACATAGAAGGATGGGGCTTGTTCTGGGTTGTCAAGAGACTATGCCGATTAAATGAACCTGTTCCTATTCACAAATTCAAAGGACTGAAGCAAAGAGCTTATTACAAAGATACCTTTATTCCAGAACACCCGCTTCTCATTGAGTATCTCGGCAATTTTCAATAGCAGCATCAGCTTATAAAGACCCATCATGCCCAAGAAAAAGACACCTTATAACTCTACATCTATTGATAGTCATCAACATAATGACAAGCGGGCAAACATTCCTACTGAGGAGCTGAGAAGCTTTGTCGATGATGACGAGAAGAAGCCTACGATTATTCGATACCAGCGCGATCCATCGCTTGATCCGCAATTAGTTTGGGATGGTAAGGATGAACAAGATAGCCAGGATCTAGAAGTTCCTGCTGTTCCTATTTATATTCAAGAGATTGTTAAGCCAGAATCGATCGTTAAGGATTTTTTAGAATACCAAAGTCAACAATCAGCAGAACAGCAAATGGATTTATTTGCTGATCAGAATGATTTACCCTTTTCTGACAAGATTGATTTCTACCGTCATGAAACAGACTGGAAAAACCGAATGATTTTGGGTGATTCCTTGCTAGTGATGAATTCATTAGCAGAGAAGGAAGGGCTAAAGGGAAAGGTTCAAATGATTTATCTTGATCCTCCCTATGGCATTAAATTTGGTTCAAATTGGCAAACTTCAACCCGTAAACGAGATGTTAAAGATGGAAAGGTTGAAGATGTGACGCGACAGCCAGAACAAATTAGAGCTTTTCGAGATACTTGGGAAAAGGGAATTCATTCTTATTTGGCTTATTTGCGTGATCGCTTGATAATCGCTAGAGAGTTGCTGACAGAAACAGGTAGTATTTTTATACAAATTGGTGATGAGAATGTACATTTAGTTAGGTGCATACTTGATGAAGTTTTTGGGGCAAATAACTTCTGTACAATGATCTTTTTTCGCAAAACTTCATCAGCCAATAGTCCAATGGCGCGAGTTAATAATCTAGCTAGTGTTTGTGATGTAATCCTTCATTATGCAAAAGACATAACTAAAGCTAAATATAGGCAACTATATTGGCTGAAAAGCTTAACCAACGACGATGCAGGAGTTTATTCTTATTTGGAAACTGAAGATGGAAAGCGTAGACGAATAACTACGCAAGAAAGGAATGGAGAGATCCCTTTATCTGAGAACAGCAAGGTTTATCGAGTAAGTGATGTTACTTCAACTGGATACAGTGAAAAGCTCTCATTACCTATTAAGCTACATGACAAAACTTATGAAATAAGTGGAAATCAACATTGGAAAACCACTTTGGAGGGTATGCAAAGGCTGTCTTTTGCAAACCGTTTAGTTCCCGCTGGTAAATCTTTAGGATACGTGCGTTATATCAGCGATTTCCCCGTCTATCCAATAGTGAACGTTTGGACAGATACAGGAACAGGAAGCTTTACAGATAACAAGGTTTATGTTGTACAAACGGGTATTAAAACTATTGAACGTTGCCTTCTAATGTCTACTGATCCAGGAGATCTAGTTCTTGATCCAACCTGCGGCAGTGGTACAACTGCTCACGTTGCTGAGCGGTGGGGTAGACGTTGGATCACAATCGATACTAGTAGGGTTGCTTTAGCTCTCGCTCGCACCCGGTTAATGTCTGCTAAATTCCCCTATTACCTTTTAGCAGATTCACCAGAAGGCAGAGTTAAAGAGCAAGAGATTACAGTTATCTCTAATGTAATTCCTGTTAGTTTTGGTGCTAACCAGAGAGCGATCGCTGTTGAAGGTAAGGATTTATCAAAAGATCCTTGGGAAACCCCAACCGGAGCGGGCGTAAAGTCAGAGCATGACATCAAGAAGGGGTTTGTTTATAAGCGGGTTCCCCATGTGACCTTGAAGGCGATCGCCAATAACCCAGCGATCGACACCATACACGCTAAATGGCAGGAACAGTTAGAACCTATCCGTACCAAACTAAACAACCTCCTCAAGCAATCTTGGGAAGAATGGCAGATTCCCCGCGATCCTGACGAGAAATGGTCAGAGGATGCTAAAACTCTACTCTCGCAATGGTGGGAACTGCGACAGCAACGGCAAAAAGAGATTGATGAGGCGATTGCCACAAATGCCGATACCGAGATCCTGTATGACCAACCCTATGAAGACTCAAAACGGGTAAGGGTGTCAGGCTCTTTTACGGTTGAAAGCCTTTCACCCCACCGGGTTCTCTCTACCGAAGAAGAACGTCCAGACTCAGAATCAGCAGGTCAACAGCAAGCCTCGGATCAGTTTGAGACTCGCATCATTGAGAACTTGAGGAAAGCAGGAGTTCAGAACACGAAGAAGAACGAACGCCTCAAGTTTGATACCCTTGAACCTCATCCAGGAACCTGGATACACGCGATCGGAGAGTATACCGACACTGACGAGAAGGCGAAGCGGGTTGCTGTCTCCATCGGTTCTGAGTATGGAACAGTTGGATCAGACGATATCCGAGAAGCCGCAAAAGAAGCAGTTCAAGGGATCGGCTATGACCTGCTGATCGTTTGCGGGTTCGCCTTCGATCCTACCGTTCCTGAAGAAGCCAAACGTTACGGTAAGCTAACTGTTCTCCCCACTAGGATGAATTCTGACCTGTTGCTAGGTGATGAACTTCTCAAGAAAACAGCAGCAGCAAATCTCTTTATGGTGTTTGGGGAACCCGACATTGAGATCCATAAGCAGGATGACGGCAAAATTACCGTAGAACTCAAAGGACTTGACATCTACGACCCCACAACCGGAGAGATCCGCAGCAGTTCAACCAACGATATCGCCTGCTGGTTCATTGATACACAATACAACAGTGAAAGCTTCTTCGTTCGTCATGCTTACTTCACCGGAGCTGATCACCCCTACGACAAACTAAAACGGGCACTCAAAGCCGAAGTAGACGAGTCAGCATGGTCTGATCTCTACTCCACAATCAGCCGACCTTTCACCCCTCCCTCCCATAAAGGTAAACCTGGAAAAATCGCCATCAAGGTGATTAACCACTATGGCGATGAAGTTCTAAAAGTATACGAGTTGAAGTGAAGGTGAACTGAGAGAATCAACACTAAAATAAATTATTTATTTAAAGAAGGAGGGTCTGGATGGATACCTATATCTGTATCAAATAAAGTTTTATCTTTTCTAAGTTGCTCGTCTTTCATAGCATTATATAGACGAGCCAATTGAATTAAATTCAACTCCTTATCTTCATCGCTATTTTGCTTAAGAATTGGATAGGTTGAATAAACAATCGAAGTAAAATCAGTCCAATTCTTTTGAGAGGACGTTTTGATGGCATGATCAAGAATCTCCTTCTCTTGAACCGTCAAAGATGGATAGTCCATAAAAGAAATAAAACCTCTCTTGTCAGGTACTTGAATATCTTGATTAGGTTGAAGTCCACATTCCCCTAAAGTCCATTTCAACGAAGTAATTTGTTTATTCCTGATAAGTGCAGAACGCCAATCAGCAAGATAAAGGATTTTGATTAGACGGAATCTTGATAATCGATTAGTGTTTGGATAGTGGCTCGTAATGTACTTCAATATACTTTGTAAATCTGCCATATTAGTAACCCTCATCACTAGCCTGTTGTGGTGAAAGCTTCAGGAAGGACGTAATGATCACCAGTTGTCGTAAAGTATTGAGATGAATCCTCAAGTTTCTTTGAGATCCTAAAATATCTTTTGTAAAAGCTTTAGCTTTAGTACTTTCAAAAAGAATAATTGCGATTCTTCTAGTAGGAAGCTCATCACTCTTCAGCGCATAACCGTAATAAGTTCTACTCTTCATTGTAAATCTTCTTGCGGTTTCTTTTTTAACATTCCAATCCTGCTTGAGTGTATCTAAATATTCATTTAGATTAGTTTCTGGATCTGGCAAGTCATCTACAAATGCCTCTCCACTTCCATCATTCCAAGCTTTACCAATACAGCCCTCATTATCTGGATAGGATAGTCTTCCCTTTTTATCAAAGTTCGGGTTTTCTGAGTAACGTCCAATAGAGATGAACTCATGACTTTCATTGTGAAAATATATACTTATCCTTTCAGTCCCCTCAAAATCAATTTCTCTAGCTAATTGTTCAAGGCTTTTCTTAATTATTAGAAAAAAATTTGCTCGTAATTCTACGACACTTTCCAAATTAGCTATTTCTTTCTCTAGCTTCTCGTTTCTGTCAGCATCTCTAAACGAGTCAACACTCCCAACAATAGTTAACAGAGCTGAAAACCCAAAAAAACGACCTGTTGAGGCATTAAACCACTTCAAACCATCTCTTTGTATATCTGCAACACTTCCGAATACAGCCAGTCCTATACCTCCTAGCAAAACAAAGGTTTTTGACCAATATCTACGTATAAGGCGTTGCAACCCCATGATCTCGTTCCATTCCTAGCGCTTTGAGCGCAACTCTGCAATTTTATGTTGATTTGAGAATCAAATAGCAGCATCTGCTGCAATCATTGCTTCAACCTTAATAATCCGCTTCTGTAATGTCTCACTCTGCCGCTTCAGCTCCTTCAGTTGCTTACCACGAGCGATCGCCGCTTCATACTGTCCAACCTCAAAAGCCTTCAGGTACTTTGATTTTCTGCCGTCAAATTGAGCTTTTCGGCTTCTCAACTGCCAATGAGTAGCATTGGTTCTAGCTGTTCCACCTGGCTTAGATTGAGCAATCCAGCAATCAAATAAGACATCGCCTTCACTGCCGATCTTTGCTCTTTCAGCTTCCAAGGTTTTCAGGTTTTCCAGCAGTTCGAGATACCCTTTCATACTTTTTGATTCGTGTGCAATCTACATTTATTCTGTAAAATTGCACACGAATCAACAACCGTAATTTCCCCTACAAACTTAACGCCTCTCAAAGCCCCTGAGCTGACAGCAAGGTGGAGCCAACGCACAAAGCCCTCTTGCTGAATTGCTTCAAATATCCGAAGGCGATCTTAGCGATCGCCCCACTGCCTAACGCTCTCTAACGTCTATCTGGTGTAGTTGCTCCACCTGTTGCACTGTCCCTGCAATTCCACCATCCACGCAGGCTCTACCTAAATCATCGACAGGAATATTTGCAGCGAACCATTCCTCGGATTCATCCAATTCAGCGTTAGCCCAAATATCATCTACAGGAATTGGCTCTACTTGCTCAGCAACCCATCCTGAACCACTGGGATAGATTTCAACAGCGTTCAATGGTCTTAACTCGAAATAGAAGTTGTCTGGAACTGGCACGATGGCATATCGGTTAGCGAAGGCATTCCGAGCCATTCCTCCAAGCGTGTCTCGTGTAATGCAGACATAACCCCGTACACCGTTTGCATCTGCCCTATCCTGAAATACCCAAGTCAAATAAGTAGACCCTCCTAAATTGCTAGCTCCATATTCAGGAACAGCAGCAGCACTAGGAGGAAAGGCAGTCAGTAGGGTTGTAGCAATTGCAAGAGTAGAGAATGTCTTCATAGGTAAGGGGGGAGTCTGTGCGTTAATTGTTCCCAACTGTTAATTCCCTTCTAACCCAAGCTGAAGGCATTGATTTCTAGAACTAGGATCGCGTTCCACCTTAGACAGTTTGATCAGTGATTTGACGAAACGAACCTATAGAACCCTTATTTTGCCGTTGCTGTTGAATCTCCTCTAATCGGTCGATCGCCTCATATAGCTCTCGATTCATCTCCCGCTGGTAGCGGTTGAATAGCTCCGGTTGCTGCAATCCTTTACTGACTGCCTCAGACTGCTGAATCGCTTCAGCATGACCATCAATTTGGGCGATCGCCTCATCAATTTCTCGGTTTCGCCCTTTGACAAGCTTCAGCAGCTTTTGGGCACGAGCAACCGCTTCTTTCAGACTTGCTCTAGATATTCCGGCTTCCTTGTCCCATGACTCACACAGCCACTCCTCAAAAGCACCGTGATAGTGCCAAACTGCGCTTGGCTCACCTTCCCCGTGAAAATAGTTGTCCCCAACTGATTCTCGAAGCGCTTTCAGTGTCTCTGCTTCCGTATGCTCCGGTAGGTATTTGAGGTCATATTCCAAATCCATCCTCAGATTCTCAAGCTTTGCCCTCTCCTGCTCTAACAGAGCCTTCATTGAGACACGCTTCTCGCTATACTCTTGGAACCCTTCGAGCGGATTAACCTCTGGAGGAATTACCTGATCCGGAAACTTGATCCGCTGCTGCGCTTTGAGAATTTGGGTATTGGCGATCGCACTCTCAACATTCCACAAGCGATACTGCTTCAGCATCCCCATTGCTACCTGTTGAACCAGAAAATTCTCGACAGGTGACTGAGGCTGGTAATGGTCTATCAGCGATTGCACCAATCCCTCAAAGGTAGATAAGTCTTCTGTCACCAGCAGGGGGGGAGCCTGACAGAGCAAACCATGTTTAGTAGCGTTGCGACTGGCGATCGCCTTTCCTCGTTTTGTGCGCGGGCCTCTTGATTTTCTGCCATTGAGTCTAGAAATTTCTGGGCTAGCTACCATACATCTCAATTTGATTCAAATTGTCTCAAGGTTAGCCTAGCTTCTACTCTGTGGGTGTAGGCTTCTCTGTTGCCCTTGCTAGAGTTGCTAGGTTGTCAGAATGGGTTCCGATCGCTCCTGTCAGTTTCTTTACCTCCTGCCAGCTTTGCTCCCAAAAAGCTCTCTCTAGCTCCTTAAACTCATCGAGCAAACCGTAATAAACTCGCCAACGCATATATTTAGGTTTGGGAGGAATTCCATCAGTTCTGGGGTTCCAACAGGTTGCTTTAAGCTTCTTGCGAATTCGAGCAATCTTGCAGCTATGTTCCTTGAACCTATTGCCACTTGAGTTGCTGCTGCCATAGGTCAGGTTTAAGCACTTTCGGCATTGAAAAGGGATGTTGTTCAGTTTATGAAACGGGTTTAACTGAGGGAACAAAATAGGCTGAAATAATCTTCCTGCTCTGTTCTGACAGCGAGGGCAAACAAACCAAGGGCGTTGTCCTCCATAGTTGCAGTCTGTCCAAGCGATCGCCTGCGTTTGAGTTGTCACAGAACCGTCTTTATATCTGCGCTGCATGATGGCTTCTGTCTCACCAGCTTTGCACCAACCTTTACGGTTCCACTCCTTAATGTTGATGTCTAAGCAGGACTCTACAACCCAACGGGCGGGAGGTCTGCCAGATCTTCCATGTCTGCCTGATGAAATGCTGCCCATTGTACCTAAATCATTAGGAAAAATAGTAAAAACTTTGCTGCTGATATGCCTAAAACCACTGCTAGACAAGGATTTTAGGCTGTGAAAAAGTTAGCATTTTCCCTCACGCCTCCAGAAACATCTATGTAACCCTATTAGACTCGTACTGTTCTATCTCTGTCAGGGGTAAGCAGATATCAACCAGCAGAACATACTGATTGAGCCATTTGAGCCAAGCTGTACCGTTTGAGTTGATCTGTTTGACTTTGAAGAGAGCGTTGTCTGATCTACGTTTCACGATGCTGTGAACTGCGATCGCTTGATAAAGGCTTAAATCCTCTATTGCTTGCTTTCTCTCAAATGTTTGATCACAAACTTTTATGGTTGGCTTCTCTCGGTTTGTTCCTTGTTTACAGTTCAATGCTTTTTGAGAAACAGGTACAGCGATATCTAAACTGGAATCCAAGCCTAACTGTCTATTAACACTTAGTAGGGGGAGGTCTGTAACAGCTTGACTAGCAAGCTTTTCAGTAGATCCTTGTAGATCAGAACTGTCATCAGCGATTGCTGAAACCTCTTTAGATTCGTCTGTTACATACCCTGCCTGATCAGGTGGTTCACTTGCATCAACCTTAGCGTCAGCAAAGTGCTGTTCTACAATCGCTGGAACTCCTGTGGGCTGGTCTGTTACATACCTCTCTCCCCAAAAATTAGGATGCCAAAGTTCCAGGTATTTTCTGAGAGTGATAGGACTGCATTTAGCAGTTTTACAAATTAAACTCTGCCTATCTCTAACCTTTTCTGGCAAGCCTCCAAACTGTTTAGTAAGTTGGGCGATCGCATCCTTGATCCGCTGTAAAGCATCAGAACTCCGAACATGGTTAGGAGGTGCTAGAGGAGTTTTAGGTTCCTTGGAACGACTTTCATATGGGCGGTATCGGTTACTTCTACGGTTTGTTGTCACCCAGTCCTTAACTCGTCTCTTGATGTTGCGCTTGTGGTTACAGAACTGCTGATATCCAGGCAAGCTAGGCAGCGTTGCCACAGCCCAACTTTCTATTTCATCCCAGTCCTTTGCTTGAAAGACCCTGGCATAGATACAGGCTTCCTTCAGGATTCGATTGGTTTGTCCTTCACTTGTCCAGCCATTCTTTAATGTCGCCTCTAATCGCTCTCGCCACTCAGTAGCGTTACCTGATGCGTAAAACGTATGAGCTTTAACAACAGCGATCGCCTGCTTCAATAGCTCTAAGTCTTGCTGCAATTCTGCTTCATGCCATGCCTTGATCAGCAACTCTACGGAGTCGTGAACTGGCTGAAAATTTTCATCCAGAACGTATGAGCCTTGCTGTAGTGGCAACCTATGCGCTTTGTACAGACTTCGAGGAAATTTGACGTTTGGAAATATTTCCAACTGTCCATCTTTCACCCCAAAACCTGCATCCCCTACAGCATTGGCAACAGCCGCAGCCAGCTTAAAGCAGGGCACAGATTCAGAGATAGGGAAATAGACGTGCAGACCTTCAGAATAGCTAGAGCGTATCGTCAGAAAACGACACAGCCCCAAGCTTTCCATAACCTCTAAGAGATTTCTGAAAGCCTGTGCATTTTTGTAGGGATGGTAACAACTAGTGATATCGATGTCGAACATCACATAGCGGGTAGTTCCACCCCTACCACATTTGAAGCGCACCCCTACCAGTTCATCAGCCTCAGCCCATCGTTTGCATAACGTTTCTGGGCTTAAGGGAAATCGGCTCTCGGTTCTCCAATCGGGTTTACCTCCAGTTGCTTGAGCAGCTATGAAGTCCCAAGGGTGGAAAATCGTAAACCAATCGAGAACAAAATTTGAAAGCTGATTACTACGGCAATGGCAAACGCTTGTTGGGCGATCGCCTTCGCTGTGATCAGTCATCAGCCAGCTTTCCTACCTCTCTTGCTGGACTGACGACTGACAATGCTAGTCAAATAACGCTCGATCGTCTTCCGATGAGCTTCTGGATTTTTTCGGTTTATCGCCCAATCTGCTAACAGATCTGGGTTATACCTGATCGTTCGAGTATTCCACCTGTGATAGTGAACTCCCTCGATCAGAGTCGAATTCTCTGCGAGTCGATACTGCTTAAGGGTCGAAGGACTAACCCCTATAATTTCGGCAGCTCTATGCTTGTTGACTAACTTAACTACATCAAGTTCAGAAGTCTCCGACTGAGAAATATTCGTGTTTTTCGGCATTATGAGGAAAGAAGTAGGGTAGTTTGCCCGTTCCTCTCATCACCCAACTGAATCAAAAGCAAGATAATAGGATGCTCAATAAGAGCGTCTCTCGAACTACTAGGTACTTCAGCAACCAGTAGTTCAGATGTATTTGAAACCAATGTTAGCCGAAAAACTCGAAATTTGCCTAAACTTGACGACCTTTAGAAAACTTATGTTTTGCAGCATTCAACAGGAGGAGAAACGTTCCTCCTGTCTACATAGGCATTGGGCATAGCATTAGAACTCAGGCACTACCAGTTCTCGCTTATTTCCAGCGTAATGTCGGTAGATCACCTCTGGGGAGTTACCAACCAATCGAGCCACATCCTTAGCATCCAAGCCATTCTCTAAAGCTAGGGTAATGAATGTATGCCTTGTCTGGTAAGGCTTTCGATATTCAATTCCCAAACCCTCCAGCACAGGCTTCCAAACATTTTTACGGAACGATCGCGTATCTAGATACCCTCCCGTGTAACCAGGGAAAACCGATGACTCCGGATCACAAAATTCTGGTCTAACGGCTTGAAGCAGGTTTTGAACTTTGCCGTTACAGGGGAAGCGTCTACGGTCTTGAGTTTTTAATCCCTCTCTAACAATCTTCCCCTTGCTAGTCTCAATGAGTGCCTGCTCAAAGTTGATGAACCTAAAGTCGTTGCTGATATGCTTCCACTGAAGGGCTAGCGCCTCACTCGGACGGCATCCCGTCATAAACAAGAACTCGACATAATTCCTGTAGTAATCGTGCTTAAACCCTGAGTGCTTCTTGCAGAACTTATTCTCAGCAATAGCTTCAATGATGGAATCGCGTTCAGCCAGAGAGAATGGAAAAATTTCATCCTCCTCTGAACTCTTCTGAGATTTGGGCGGTTTGATCTCGCTTGCCATTCCAGAAAACGGATTTGCAGAAATCCAACCCGACTTCATCGCCCAATCGCAGCAAGCATTCAACCTGGTAATGAATCGCTTGCAAGACTCGATCGGGAAAGTCTTAAGTGAATAGTCCCTAATCTCGTTAGCTCTATCCAAGTCATGCGTAGGCAGCTTATGCAAGTACTTCGTAAAGTGCCCATAGACAAACATCATTGTGTTCTCTGAACACTGAGGGCGCTTATACTCAACAAACCTTTCCCACAGTTCTGCAAGGGATGGATTTTCTGGGGTAGAGATTGGGGTAACAGCAGCAACCGTAGAAATTGGCTCTGGTTTGTACTTTGCTAGAGTCTCATCAAAGTGCCCAGAAATCATATCCATACGAATCTGGCTAGCCTTCATTTCTGCCAATGCACGGGCTTCTGGAGTGTCTGAGAAGCCTAGCGAGAGATAATGGCGCTTGCCTGCATGAGAGAAGACAAGCTGTAATCGACTATTGGAAACTTTGATCTGTACGGAACCCTTGGAAGCCTTGCGCCTAGTGTCGTTGGAGTTCATGGAAGTAATTGGGGTAAGCACTATTAGTCTACCCCAAAATTACCCCAATCACTACCCCAAAACTGTCCAAACTACCCCAATTTTTACTCCAGACTAGAACGGGCGTATTAGAGTTTGGACATAGCAAAAGGGCTTCAGAATCGTCTGAAGCCCTTGCTGTATAATGCTTTTAACTCTTTAAGCGGGTGGGGGGAATCGAACCCCCATCATTAGCTTGGAAGGCTAAGGTTTTACCACTAAACTACACCCGCGCGATTACTAACAGATTGAATGTGAGGAGCGATCGCTCTGTCTCATTCCGTCTTTAATTCTACGCCTAGACTAGGGTATCACACATTGATTCAAGTTTGCTATTGAATTGAACTGATAGTAATTGTGACTTGCTGGTTGTCACTTGCCCAGGGCTCTCCATCTCGCAAGGCAGGGTTAAACTCCAGCCAGTTTTGAACCAGGCACACTGCAAGCTGGTCGTAGGCATAGCTGCCGCTGCTCGTGTTGCCCACCTGAGCAGCGGAAACCTGACCGTTTGCCTCTACTGTGACATGAACCTCAACCGGAGTGCCCAAATAAGGATTTGCTTCTGCCAGATACTGAGCGTACTGCTCCTGTGGAGTCAGGGCTGTTTCCATTCCCGGTTCAACTGGGCAGCCGAAGCTAGTTGGGTCAGGCAGGCGATCGCGCCCCGGACTAACTGTGGCGATCTGAGTCGGGACATCAAAGGGCCTATCTGGTCTTTGGCTGACAATAGCACTTGTAACCCAGCCCGTAGGGTTAGCATTGGAATTTACCGTCACTCCGGGTAGTCCAGGATCACCTGTCGGTGGAGTGGAGTTTGCGTTTCCTCCCCCTTCAGCGACAGCAGAATCGTCAACAGGAGCAGGATCAGTCGTCGCATTGTCAGGATCAGTGTCTGGCACTGGATCAGCCTCGGTTGAGCCAAGATTTTCTGGTGGGGTGGAATCTGCAGGTTGCTCCGGCTCGGTCGAAGGGGACGGCACCGGATCGGGAGAGGCTTCAACTTGCGGTTCAGCGGGTTGCTCTGGGATGGGTTCTGGTGACAGTTCAGGAGTGGGTTCCGGCGATGGCTCAGGGATAGGCTCTGGCGACGGCTCAGAAATGGGTTGTGGGTCAGGAGGTGGAGCTGAAAACGCTTCAATCGGCGGAGTGGTCGAGGAGGGTTGAGGCTCAGGTTGCTGAGCAATGGCATTAGATTGAGGAGCGTTGGGGGCGATCGCCACGGGATTTGTAGCTGCCGGGTCAATTTCGACCAGATCGACTGCCACGGGGTCAAGCTGAGGTTCTTCCCCAGCACGCCGACCTTGTAGAGGCAAAATAACTACCGCCAACAGTAAGTGAAACAAAACTGACCCAGTTGCCACCGCCAGCCACAAATTTGGCGGATCTGTGTGTCGCCGTCTTTTGTCCGTTATTAGCAATTTGGGTTTAGGGGCTTTAGTCAATCGTGCCATGCAGGGGGTGTAACCGTTGATGCTCCCAAAGTGATCATAGCGAAGGGATCTAAGCAGATAGAGCAGATAGAAACTTAAAGCTCCTCATCGCCAACCAAGCCGACGCAAGCAGGGGACAAAAATATAGTGGCTAACCCCTAGACAGCTTCCCAAAGCAAGGCTAAGGAGACAAAAAAACAGCAGACATGCCCAAAAGCTCATGCCGTTCGAGTATGCAAAAGGCGGAAGGGCGACTGAGAATACTTGCCACAGGTCGTTGATGAATGGAGGGTTGAGCCACACCAAACTAGTAATAAATGGAGTCAAGCTGACGGCTGTAATAACGGCGTAGAGCAGGTGATGGCTAGGCAAACCCAGCCCTAGAGTTAGCAATGTAGGAGCGATCGCCACAAATACTGCTAACCCCGTCCCCGTTCCTTGGGTGCTAGCAAACTGCAAACCCACCCAACCGAGTAAATAGCTCAAAATTCCAGTGAATCCCGAGACAATTCCTCGTCGCCGCTGTCCAAAGCCGCCAGCTGCGGTCAAGCCGAGGGCAGTTCCCAGTCCAGCTAAGCCAAACATGAGAAACCCCGGCTCAACCTCTAGTGCGAGATCAGGAATCCAGCGAACCAATTGTTTAGATAGCAGTTCAGCTAAATTAGTTCCAACAGGCGAACCATAAGCTAGAAAAAAACCAACTGTCGTGCCAATGCCAGCCCCTGCCGTCGCTAAAGTGGTGCTCCAGCACGTGTCAAGGACTGCCCTGAATGTCCAAACGGTGGCTTGAAGGATGGCAGTGGCGATCGCCACAATTCCCCGCTTTCCCGCTTTAATTCTCTTCTGCAAAGCTGCAACAACTGGATTTTTTGGGGTCGTCAACCCCATTGCTGCCCTTCCGTGAGCTGCAACAAACGGCGCAATTTTTTGCAACTGCAGTCGAACTTCCTCAGTTGACTCAGGACGACGCTGCGGATTTGCCCGCACCAACCGATCGAGCAAATCCGCGAAGTCAGGGTTTACCTGTACCAGATTGCGCCAGCGCAGTTCTCCCGTAATGGGGTCTTCCAGTTGCACCGGATAGCGCCCCGTTAGGAGGTGAATCAGGGTCCTACCCAGCGCGTAGAAATCCGCTGACGGTTGAATGTCGCCTCCTTCAACCTGTTCGGGGGGACTGTAGCCCGGAGAAACCAGACGGGTAGAGCTAATTGAGCGATGGACTGGCTGCGTGTGCATTTGTTTTGCCCCACCAAAGTCGATCGCCACCAGTTGCCCTGTTTCTAACCGCACCATGAGGTTTGCGGGTTTTAAATCACGATGCACAATTTGATGCGCGTGCAGTTCTTGCAGAATGTCGAGGGCTTGATAGAACCAGTTCACTACCCAGGTTTCTGGGCAGCCATGCGGATGCTCCTCCAAAATGCTCTGCAAGGTTTGCCCGTTAATTTTTTCCATAACCAGGCAAGGAATCGTTGTGCTGATGGTACGCGGGGAGGCGTTTTGAGAAAAGCCTGAAGAGTTTGCCTCACCTTGGCTTGTAGCGATCGCTCGTCGCTCTACCGCCACTTTAAAATAGTTTCCCGGCTCCACCTTGGGTACGCCCGGATGGTTTAACCTCGCCAACACCGCCGCTTCCTGCTCAAACAATTCCCGTGCTTTGGGTGCCTGCTCAACTAAAACTTTGAGAACTTTCTCTGTGCGTGACTGCGAGTCGTAAACCGCATAAGTGACAGCAAACCCACCCGACCCCAAAATTTGCAGTGGCAAATAGCGCCCGCGCAATTGCAACATTGACCCGCAGCGCTGGCAGAACCGATTGCCCCAAACCTGACAAGGCTGGGAGCAATCTGGATTGATGCAATAAATCGACACCGGAGCAGGCTGGGACACGGGCGATCGCTAGGGAAAAGACACAAATATCAGCATCTAACTTCAAACTGTAGCGCTCAACCCCTGTCAACTGACAAACTTCCCGCAATGCATCGAGCTATTCATGAGCAGCATTGTAGGGTGGGTGAAGCATCGCAGAATCTAATAAAATCCATGCCAGAGTTGAGTTTCACATTGTTCCACCCAACTCCCATTAGAAGTTTTGGCAACTGAAGCCGCAGCTAGAAAAACGAAACCTGGTAACGACGGTATCCTTTTCTTCTCGTCTAATTTCTATTAAGAAATCTTTACCTTGCTAAAAGGTCCTACACCAAGATATGCGCATAAAACATTGCGATTGGTAAACAAAAGCCTGGATATTCTTTATCAAGTTAATAATTTTTGATTATCTGTTAGAAACATAAATGGTCGTTATAGATAAGCAAAGAAGTTCGGAAGTTTACCTTATGAAATTCCTGATATATTTTTTAAGAACCCAATCGGTCGCGGTAGTCGGAAGAAGAGGAGTTGATTATCAGTTTTGATCTAAGCCCTGCATTACGGCCGACTTAAGACGACCGACCAAGATTGTTATTTGCATGTTATTTGCAAGGTTACTGTTTGCATTGCTGTCTGCTAGTGCTTCTTGACGTAGTTTGTGTCGCTTAACTGAGATGATGTTAAGCAGCAACGGGTTCTTAGTTGTCTAGAGCTAATTGATTCACAGGAAGGGAAACGATGTCTTATTCTCAAACACGAACTCAGACGAAATCTGGGTATAAGGCTGGGGTTCAAGATTACAAACTGACTTATTACACCCCAGACTACACACCTAAAGATACAGATATTTTGGCGGCTTTCCGGGTTACGCCTCAGCCTGGTGTTCCTCCCGAAGAAGCTGGCGCGGCGGTTGCTGCTGAGTCTTCTACAGGTACCTGGACAACTGTATGGACTGACCTGTTGACCGACCTCGATCGCTATAAAGGTCGTTGCTATGACATCGAGCCAGTTCGGGGCGAAGACAACCAGTTCATCGCTTACATTGCCTATCCACTAGATTTGTTTGAGGAAGGCTCTGTTACCAACATGTTGACCTCGATTGTAGGTAACGTGTTTGGTTTCAAAGCGCTGAAGGCACTGCGTTTGGAAGACCTGCGGATTCCCATTGCTTACCTCAAGACCTTCCAAGGACCTCCTCACGGTATTCAGGTTGAGCGCGACAAGATCAACAAATATGGTCGTCCCCTATTGGGCTGCACGATTAAGCCTAAGTTGGGTCTGTCTGCTAAGAACTACGGTCGGGCAGTTTATGAGTGCCTGCGTGGTGGTCTAGACTTCACCAAAGATGACGAGAACATTAACTCTCAGCCATTCCAGCGTTGGCGCGATCGCTTCCTCTTCGTTGCAGAAGCCATCCACAAAGCTCAGGCTGAAACCGGTGAAATCAAAGGTCACTACCTCAACGTCACCGCCGCAACCTGCGAAGACATGCTAGAGCGGGCAGAGTTCGCCAAAGAGCTGAAAATGCCCATCATCATGCATGACTTCTTGACCGCAGGCTTCACCGCCAACACCACCCTGGCTAAGTGGTGCCGTGCGAATGGCATTTTGCTCCACATCCACCGGGCAATGCACGCCGTAATTGACCGTCAAAAGAACCACGGAATTCACTTCCGAGTGCTTGCTAAGACCCTGCGGATGTCTGGTGGTGACCACATTCACACCGGAACCGTCGTCGGTAAACTAGAAGGCGAGCGCGGCATCACCATGGGCTTCGTTGACCTGCTGCGTGAAAACTATGTTGAGAAAGATCCTTCTCGTGGTATTTACTTCACTCAAGACTGGGCTTCTATGCCTGGTGTAATGGCAGTAGCTTCCGGTGGTATTCACGTGTGGCACATGCCTGCACTGGTTGAAATCTTTGGTGATGACTCCGTACTTCAGTTCGGTGGTGGTACTCTCGGACACCCTTGGGGCAACGCACCAGGTGCAACTGCAAACCGGGTTGCTCTAGAAGCTTGCATCCAGGCACGGAACGAAGGCCGCTCCCTGGCTCGCGAAGGCAACGATGTTATTCGTGAAGCCTGCAAATGGTCGCCTGAACTGGCTGCGGCTTGTGAACTGTGGAAGGAAATCAAGTTTGAATTCGAGGCAGTTGATACCGTCTGATCAGTTTTGAATGATGAGTTTTGAGTTTTGAGTAGGGCTGTTGCAACTCAAAACTCAAAGCTTAAAACTCAAAGCTCCCTTACAGGCTGGTGTCAAGATGGATCTCAAACAAGTTGCGAAGGACACAGCCAAGACAATCACAAGCTACCTGACTTATCAGGCTGTGCGGACGGTTGTGGCTCAGCTTCGAGAGACGAATCCTCCACTTAGCGTTTGGCTGCATGGATTTTCTTCAACTGGAAAAATTCAGGATGGAGAAGCCTACCTTCAAGAACTGTTGGATGCAAACCAGCAGCTTGCCTTTCGCGTGATGACGGTAAGGGCACACCTAGCAGAAGAAATCGCAGATTTTTTGCCAGAGATGATTCGTACCGGCATTCAACAGGCAAATATGGAGCATCGTCGCCAATATCTGGAGCGAGTCACGCAACTGAGTCCATCGGAACCGCTATCGATCGCCGAACCGCCCATTGATTCAGAATTAGAACCTGATGATGCGGATGAGGCTGTTTAATGGCTGGCGATTGGTAAATATTTAGCACTCAATCCAAAACCTACCGAAACAACCATGCAAACTCTACGCAAAGAACGTCGTTACGAAACTCTTTCTTACTTGCCTCCTCTGAGCGATCAGCAAATCGCTAAGCAAGTTCAGTACATCCTCGATCAGGGCTACTTCCCAGCGATCGAATTCAACGAAACTTCTGAACCAACTGACTACTACTGGACCATGTGGAAGCTACCCCTGTTTAACGCAGGTAGCGTTCAAGAAGTTCTACAAGAAGTAAACGAGTGCCGCAACGCTTACCGTGACTCTTATGTCCGCGTTGTTGGATTCGACAACATCAAGCAGTGCCAGGTTCTCAGCTTCATCATCCACAAGCCAGGTGGCGGCAATAACTACCGCTACTAGGATTCGGATGTTCTGATGCTTTGTTCCCAGGTTAGGTTTGGGAACGAGATGAATTAAATCATTTTTGTCTTATCTAAGCGGGCAGAGAATGCATAACTGTATCCTTTGCCCGCTTTACTGTTTGTCTGGTTCTACTTTCAACCATGTCCTGAGTTCGCGGATTAGCCACCTAGCCTCGTATTCGGTTAACAGCCCAGAGAGAAGCAGATGCTTTTCATTATTTACCCAAATTTTTAGACAAGGTTTTTTGCTTAACTCTGTTTCTGGGTAGGAATAGAAGAAGGATGAAGTGGAGACTATGTCAAACTCAACGTTTGGTTTTTGTTTTCCCACTCCTAAATGTTTCCGCCGCTTCCATCCAAACAGTTCATGGGTGATGAAAATAGATTCTTTGCTAACGCGCAGGCGAGTCTTTTTGAATAAAGCGCGAATTAGGGCGATCGCCAAAAATCCTGATAGTGCGATCGATATAAACTGCACAAGCTGAGAAAATTCTCCTGGGTAAGTTTGGTATTGAGGAAGCCAAAACAACCACAGAGGAGTGTTCAGCGCCAACAACGAAAGTTCTTTCAAACCTACCCCTTCAGGTGGAATCAAGATTTCTAGAAAATCAGGAGTTTTCGTGACAACAATGTCACTTCCAGGTAAGTAGCTCATCGCTTCCGATCGAAAGGTCAGATCAGAACGGTCTGAGATTTGAGGCTTGAGATAGGCAGTTTCTAATGCGAGTAAAGCTTCTTCAGCAGAAGCTAGACGGCGATCAAGGCTGGGTTCCGTGAGTCGCTCTAGCCAGTCTGCAAACGTAGAATCGAGCGTCACTGCCTGACGAAAGTGAATTCGAAAATCATCTTGGGATAGCTCTGTAGGATGCTGACCGGTGACTAAAAAAATTAATGTTGCCCCCAAACTATAGAGATCTGACGCTGGTACCGCTCGTCCGCCAAATTGCTCGGGGGGCATATATCCGTAGGTTCCAACAACGGTAATGGTGCTTCCCTCTTTTGCAGCCAGGGTTTGCACAGACCCAAAATCAACTAAAAATGCCTCTCCGGCGGAATGTCCAGAACGATTGGACAGCAAAATGTTACTGGGTTTGATGTCTCGGTGAATCACAGGTGGGGACTGCTGATGTAAATAAATCAAAACCTCAAGCAAAGCCTTAGCTAACTGTTTCACCTCAGCTTCGCTAAACGTCCGCCCAGCCTTCAAGTGCTCCTCTAAAGACTTTGCCTCCACATAGCTCTGCACCAGGGCAAATCCTTTGTAAGCAGGTGAATCAACATCTAAATAGTTAAGATAGCGAGGAATGGCTGGGTGGGAAAGCGTCTGTAGGATGCTGGCTTCTCGTTCAAACAGTTTCAGGTCTTGCCACTGAAACTCCTTCCCAAGCGTCAGCAGCTTGATGACGACTTGCGCCTGAGTTTGTAAATCGCGTGCTAAAAAAGTTTGTCGCCCAGCCTGTCTGCCCAGCGGCTGTTGAATTTCATAGCGCCCGTGCAGTATATCGTTCAAGTTACTCACTCCTTGTCACAGACTCTCTCGCTGATACCATCGGGCAAAATCTCGACTAGCTAATCCTGCTGCCAATCCTGCAATCACAGGGACAGCTACTACGCTTAGAAAAAGGATGTAGCTCCCAGGAACAGTAGGTATCAGTCCCAAAATAAGAGCGAGTGTGCTAGCTGCGATCGCCAGCGTACTGGTATTTCTGACAAATCGTTGATAGCGACGGGCACGTTTGAGTGGATAGAAGTAGAGGCGAGTCAGGATGCCGAGCAACAGTCCATTCAGCATTCCTAGACCTATCCCGACGAACCCACCTATGACAAAACCTACGAACGTTCCAACGAGTGGAAGAATTCCAGTGCCAAAGTACGCGCCTAACAAAGAACCTGCAACAAGCCCTGTTTTACTGCTTTGTAAAAGTGCATTTACGATCAATTTAGAAGTCCCGATCGCCCTCCCTTCTAAAACTGGAACATCATTATGATGTTTCGATTGCTTCAGGGCAGCTAAGGCAACTTGAGCAGAAGCAAACCGCCCTTTGAGGGTTGGTTCAGTCGTCTGTTTTAGCCAGACCGCAAAAGCAGGACTGAGGTGGGCAAAAGGCTCAAACTGGATACGCAAGTTTTTCTGGGGCAAGTCAGCAGGATGTTTTCGAGTTGCCAGGGCGATCGCCGTTGCACCTACTCCATACAAATCAGAAGCCGGAACCGCCCGCCCACCAAACTGCTCTGGTGGCATGTAACCGTAGGTTCCAACCACTGTAACGGTTCGCCCTTCTTGAGTAGCCAGCGTTTGCACAGAACCAAAATCTACCAGGTAAACTTGTTTGATTCTATTGTTGGAACTGTTGCCTGTGCGATCGCCCAGAATGATATTGCTCGGTTTAATATCCCGATGAATCACGGGTGGTTTGCGCCCATGCAAATATTTGAGAATTTCTAACAGGGACTTCACCAGTTGTTTGATTTCAGCCTCACTGAAAGTGTGTCCCGCCTTGAGGACGTGGTCGAGCGATCGCCCCTTCACATAGCTCTGGATTAATGCAAACTGCTTCGCATCGGGTAAATCAATCTCAAAAAAGTCAAGATAACGCGGAATGCTGGGATGAGACAGCGCCTTTAACGTTTCCGCTTCTCGCTCAAATAGCTTCAGAGCATCCCACTCAAAATCTCGATCGAAGGTCAATAGCTTGATTACGACCTGTTGGTTTTCTTGGCGGTCATAAGCCAGCAACGTTTGCCTCCCAGCATTCTTTCCAAGCTGCCGCTGAATCTCGTAGCGTTGTTGAAGCAACCCAGAAGTGTTGTCCATGCTTTACCTCTTGCAGCAAGCTCCACCTTCATTTTCCAGCTTCATCTCAAACTCTTGAATGCTTCCGCCTTTGTCAGTAACCAACCTTAATGTATCTGCCAATGTATGAGGGTTGGACGTGATGGACACACCAATGGAATTGCAATCTTGCTAGGTGAGGAGGTAGTCATTTCACTTAATTGCGATGGCGATATAACTATCTCGTGACAAAATCCAACTTTTGAAGCGATGACCGTAGTAGTTGCCTGTGCTTTCCAACCAATCCTTGATAGCCAAATCTGATGTGACCAATGAGAAAAATTTTGGGTTGTGTCGAAGCATTTGATCTAGGCTATTGATGGAGCGTTCAGTTAGTCCTGCTGTATCCCTGCGAACAAAATGGGGGATACGTTGGGAAGGGTTAAACAGATTTATGTCAAAGTACTACATTTCACCCCGCTTTCTTGACAAGTTAGCGGTGCATATCACCAAGAATTTTTTGAATTTGCCTGGTGTTCGAGTTCCGCTGATCTTGGGAATTCATGGGCGCAAGGGCGAGGGAAAGTCATTTCAATGTGAACTGGTTTACGAGCGCATGGGTATTGAGGTGGTACACATGTCAGCAGGTGAACTGGAAAGCCCTGATGCGGGCGATTCGGCGCGTTTAATTCGCTTGCGCTATCGGGAAGCAGCAGAGTTGATTCGGGTGCGGGGCAAAATGGTCGCCCTGATGATCAACGACTTGGATGCTGGAGCGGGACGGTTTGACGCGACGACGCAGTATACCGTTAACACTCAGTTGGTCAACGGTACGTTGATGAACATTGCCGACAATCCTACAAACGTGCAGCTTCCGGGCAGCTATGACTCTACGCCGCTGCATCGAGTGCCAATTATTGTCACAGGGAATGACTTTTCGACGCTCTACGCACCGCTGGTGCGGGATGGGCGAATGGAAAAGTTTTACTGGGAACCCGATCGCCCCGATCGAGTTGGTATTGTTGGCGGCATTTTTGCTCAAGATGGGCTATCCCAGTCTGATATAGAGCAACTGGTGGATACGTTCCCCAATCAGGCGATCGACTTTTTTGGAGCGTTGCGATCGCGCCTCTACGACGAACAGGTGCGAAAGTTTATTCACGAAGTTGGGTTTGATCAAGTCTCACTGCGTGTCGTCAACAGTAACGATCGCCCCCCCGAGTTCCAAAAACCCGACTTCAGCCTGTCACACCTGAAAGAGTTGGGCAACGAGATGGTAATAGAGCAGCAGCGCGTTGAGCAAATGCGCTTGGGACGCGAATATCTGGGCAGGGAGTACAACGAAACTCGCCGCGACGACCAGACGCAGCTATCAGAAACTTCTGCAAACGCCACCCGGCAAAACTGGTCATCCTCTGATCGCCCAGAATCAAGTCGTTCAACCCCCGCTTCCTCGAACGGTCACAGCGGCAACGGTAGTTCCGGTTCTCCCAGTTCTTCCAATTCCTCTAATTCCTCTAGCATTCACTTTGACCCTCACACTTCGACTCGACTCCCTCGTGCAGCTTCCTACGAAGGGTCAAGTTCTGGTTCCAGGCTGGGTCTAGAGATGGTGCAGCAGGTGCGCGACATTTTGAGGAGTGGGCAAAAGCTAGGAATTGAGTTTGTTAGCGATCGCCGTTTTCGCACGAACTCTTGGCAAAGCTATGCCACAGTTCACGGAAATGAAGCAGAAGCGATCGCCGCCCTCGAAGCTTGCCTCAACGAACACGATCGCGACTACATTCGCCTGGTGGGAATCGACCCCAACGCCAAGCAGCGAGTGCTAGAAACGATTATTCAACGACCCAACGGCAGGAACTAGTGATGACCCGATAGCAGGAAGTAGCGACCGCTCTACCCCTGGGATGATTTTTGTCCATACAATCTTCACTTCCAGGGACGCTTTAACCGTGAATCAGGCAAAGAAAAACGTATCGCTCCTGGTCGCCTGTCAGGCATTGGCGATGACAGGCAGCATCATTCTGTTTACCATAGCGGCCCTGGTTGGTGTTTCTCTTGCGGCGGACAAATCTCTCGCCACGCTACCTCTAGCGCTGTTACAGCTTGCAACGATGTGTGCAACTATTCCAGCGGCACTGCTGATGCGGCAGGTTGGGCGACGTTTAGGGTTTATGGTCGGGGTGCTGATCGGGGCAGTGGGGGCAGGACTGGGCGTTTTGGCGATTTTCCAGTCTAGTTTTAGCCTGTTTTGTTTAGCAACGCTGGTATTCGGCTGTTTCAACGGATTTGTGGGCTACTACCGATTTGCGGCAGCAGATGCGGCAACTGAGGCATTTCGCAGTCAGGCTATTTCTTTTGTGGTATCGGGTGGAATTATTGCGGCGATCGCCGGACCAGGATTAGCTATTTGGTCAAAGGATTGGTTTGTTGAACAATCTCTCGCGAATGAGCTACTGCTTAATCAAGCTGCTTCGGCTGAATATGCGGGTTGCTTAGTGATGATTGTGATTCTGCAAATTGCGGCACTGGTTTTGCTGAGCGGGATTGATATTCCGCCTTTGTCTGAGCAAGAGCGGCAAAAGAGCGGGCGTAGTTTGGGGGCAATCGCTCAACAGCCTATCTTTATCGTTGCCGTTTTAGGCAGCATGTTGGGCTATGGCGTAATGGTCATGGTGATGACTGCCACGCCGCTAGCAATGGTTGCTTTTGATCATTCCTTCAACACAGCCGCATCGGTGATTCAGTGGCATGTGTTGGGAATGTTTGTACCGTCACTGTTTACTGGATTTCTGATTGCCCGATTTGGCACTCTGAGGATTATTTTTATTGGGGCTATCCTCAGCAGCTTATGCATCTTCATCAACCTGACGGGAACAGGGGCACTTCACTTTGGCTTTGCGCTATTGCTGCTAGGAATTGGCTGGAACTTTATGTTTGTGGGTTCCAGCACTTTGCTAACTCAGGCATACGCTCCAACGGAACGGGCAAAAACGCAAGCAATGCACGACTTTTTGATGTTTGCCTTCGTCGCCTTTGCCACGTTCCTCTCCGGCAGACTGCTAGAGCGTTTTAGCTGGGCTGCTGTCAACTACACAGGACTACTGATGATTCTGGTTGTGCTAGGGGCACTGGGTTGGTTTAGGCAACAGGGAAGGGCGATCGCCAAAAGCCACAGCACCCCATAACTTTCAGATTTTCTTTAAAACACTTTGCTTGCAGCGCTAAATTTTTTGTTGCGACGGCTCAATCCTTTGTTTGTACAGCTTGAACCTTTGATTTCGTCATGCAGCATCAAAAGTTTTGCACACCGTTCTAATGGCATCGCGCAACCAACAGACTGCCTCATCCCGATCGCTCAATTTGCTCCACACCATCGAAACTTTCCAGGGCTTTGTTTTGACTGGAAGTTCAAACAGCCTCAAGTGGTAAATACTTGCCATTTGAAGAGCAAGACGATGGGGAACTGCGGCAACTAAATCACTGGATGCGATTGCACACGGCAAAATCAACATGTGGGGAGTCGTTAAAGCAATTCGACGCGCTAAGTTCTGCTCATTCAGCGCATGGTCAATTGCACCGATGCTGTCTCGCCGCAGCGTAGTCAGTGCGTGAGATAGAGACGCAAAGGTTTCTAAATTCATTGTTCCATGCTTTATATCGGGGTGCCCCAGACGGGCAATGCCGACAAATCGTTCTGTAAAAATAGGCTCCCAGTCGGTTTGCCGAGGTGGGTTTGGAAAAACTCCTAACGCAACTTCGATCGCCCCTTGTTCTAACAACTCACCCAAGTCATCTTTTTCATAACCAATCATGTGAAAGTTGATGGATGGTGCGGTTTTACGGACAAACTCTAGCAGCGGCGGCACCAAAACCAAACTGGTGTAATCTGAACTGCCAATGGCGAAGGTGCGAGCGCTATTGGCTGGCTCAAATGCTTGACTTGCAGTGACAGTTTGGCGAATCTGCTGCAGCGCTGCCAAAATACTGGGGGCGATCGCCTGCGCTTTGAGTGTTGGCTGCATCTGTCGCCCCAACCGCACAAACAGCTCATCTTCAAATAAAATTCGCAACCGATTGAGCGACGCACTCATTGCAGGTTGTCCTACTTGAAGCTGCTCGGCAGCTTTGGTCACGCTGCGATGCTCCAGCAGGGCTTCAAAGGCAACTAGCAGGTTTAGATCAATCGCTGCCAAATTTATTGATTTCATTAATACTATTTATCTAAAAAATCATCTTGCTCACTAGTTTAAGGGTTGTTACGGTAACGACAGAGCAAACTTAACTAGCATTGGATGACTATGGCGCAGAGAGTTGCAGTAGTGACAGGTAGTCATAAAGGGCTGGGATATGCGATCGCCCGTCAACTAGCTCAAAAGGAAATTCAAGTCATTCTGACCAGTCGTAAAGAGCAAGACGGTCGTGCTGCTCAACAGCGGCTAGCTCAGGAAAACATTCAGGTCGATTTCCACCCCCTGGATGTAACAAGCGAGGCGAGTGTGCAGCAGTTCACAACTTGGTTGCAGCAGGCTCACGGCAGAGCCGACATTCTAATCAACAATGCGGGAGTTAACCCAACAGCGCAGCCAGAAGAAGCTAGCCTGCTCACTACTCAGTTAGAAATTATGCGCTCAACCTTTGAAACGAACGTGTTGGCGGTTGCTCGAATTGTTCAAGCCCTGTTGCCGCTAATGAAAGCACAGAACTATGGGCGGATTGTCAACGTCTCTACGGAGATGGCTTCTTTCACGTTAATGGGGAGTGATTACTATCCATTGGCTCCTTCATACCGCCTTTCTAAGATAGGGCTGAATGGACTGACGGCAATCCTAGCAAAGGAGCTGCAGGGCACTAATATTTTGGTCAACGCTTACTCTCCTGGCTGGATGCAAACTGACATGGGCGGTTCTAACGCGCCGTTTACTGCTGATGAAGGAGCCGAAACCGCTGCATATTTAGCAACTCTGCCAGAAGGTGGCGCACAGGGTAAGTTTTTTGCAGAGATGCGGAAATTTGGAGGGGCAATCGCGCTTCCTTGGTAATTCATCCTGGAATCAAAACACAACGCAACGACGGCAAGAAAAATTAACCATGACTCCAACGGAAGAACAGAATCTGGCAACTGCCCGTATCTTTGTAGAACAGTTTTTGGGTAGGGGCGATATGACAGTTGCGGCAGATGTTTTAGATGACGATGTGCAAGCGATTACCGGATTAAAGCCCGATGGCCCAATCGACGGACGTGAGCAATACAAGCAGATTTTCAGTACCTTTTTTGATGCATTTCCACCCGTTCCGGGTTTAGAGATGATTGTCGAAGATATATTTGCAGCAGGCGATCGCGTCGTTGTTCGGTTTCGGTCAGTGCAAACCCATGCGAAAGAATTCTTTGGTGTGGCCGCAACCAATCGAAATATCACGTTTATCGAAACTCATGTGATGCGGCTACGGGACGGCAAAATTGTCGAAAACGTCGTGAGTGCGACCAACCTGGAATTTGAAATGTTAATGGCTCCTGTTCTAACGCCGTTGATTCTCAAATAACGAGGCTTAACATTATGGGTGCAGGATCTCAAATCTAAAAGGTTACGCAAACATATAACCTTAGAGCAAATAGGATTTCTGTAGTTGTATTTTGCTTGAGAAGAGATCTCCTTATGGTTAGTCACATCCTGCTACAAACGACGATTCAAACTCACCCTGACGATTGGGCAATCGCGCGATTCTCTCTATTGCAGGATTACCTCGCCTCTCTCACTGACGCGGATGGAAAACCTCTCTTTGAAGTGACAGCACGAGATCGACAAACCGATCAGCAGGGCAACGATCCAGTGTTAAGTAACCTCGATCAGTCAAATTTTAGTCAGCTTTGGCTATTTGCTGTGGATGTGGGAGATGGCTTAAGCGCAGCAGATTGCGAAGGAATTCAGCGGTTTCGGCAACGAGGCGGAGCAATCCTGACTACTCGTGATCACCAAGATTTGGGGTCTTCACTGGGCAAACTTAGCGGAGCTTGCCACCCGCTGGCTTCCACGCATTTCTTTCACAGCCAAAACCCGGAACCGGAACTGGATCGGCAGCAGCGAGATGACCAGGAAACTCAAGAAATCAGTTGGCCAAATTATCATTCCGGGCGAAATGGAGACTATCAGGTGATCCAGCCAACGGAACCGCTGCATGGGCTTTTGCTGCGTCCTACAGGAGAAGCCCTTCAATATTTACCCGCTCATCCCCATGAGGGCGCAGTGGGTGTTCCACTGAATGGGGATTCTGGCATTAGGGCGATCGCCACAGGCACCAGCAAAATTAGCGGACGTCCATTTACTCTGGCAGTGATCTTTGAACAAGCAGTAGATTCTTCAGGGCACAAATTGGGACGGGCGGTGGCTGAGTCCACCTTTCACCACTTCTGTGACTACAACTGGGATACAAACTTTGGATGTCCTAGTTTTGTGTCTGAACCTGTTGGAGACGGCATTGCTCAAAACCCACAGGCACTTGAAGATATTCACACTTACATACGAAACCTGGCTCTGTGGTTGGACGCTGCTTGATAATGCATATCCCTAAAGAGTGGGGAAACAAAATAACGATTGGAGCATGTTATGAACATTGGCATCATTGGTGCAGGAAACATCGGCGCGACCTTAGCCGAACTGCTGACTCGTGCAGGTCACGCGATCGCTATCAGCAATTCCAGAGGCCCAGAATCTTTGCAAGAACTGGTGATACAACTCGGCCCTAACGCCCACGCTGCAACTGTGACAGAAGCCGCTGAGTTTGGAGAAATCGTGATTGAGGCAATTCCATTTGGTCGTTATGCTGATTTGCCAGCAGAAGCGCTCAAAGGCAAAATCTTGGTGAATGCAGGCAATTATTATCCCGAGCGCGATGGCACAATCGACCTGCAAGGGCTAACTCATAGCGAATTCATTGCCAGTCGCTTGCCTGACGTAAAAGTCATCAAGGCATTCAATACGATTTATTGGGTTCATTTACGAGAGCAAGGAGATCCGACCAAGCCTCTAGAAGAACGACGAGCTATCTTCATTGCTGGAGATGATGCTGAAGCAAAACAGACCGTTTCCAAGCTGATCGAAGCGATCGGTTTTGCTCCAGTAGATACAGGTTCATTACATAACAGCCGCATTCAAGAACCGGGTGCAGATATCTACAACAAAACCCTGTCTGCACGGGAGGCGAACTCGCTCATTTCCAGCCCGTAGAAGTGAAAACTACACTGAAGGAGCTACCATTCGCTGCTGCAAAACTAACTGATTTCGCAGCAAATCTGCTTCCATTACACTCAGCTGATCAAGTTGTGCTTTAAAGTCTGCGGCTCGTCGCTTTGCGGCAACCTTTCGCTCTAGAGCCGCCCGAACGATTGGCTCTGGTTTGCCTTGCTTCAGGGCAAGTTGGGCAACCCGATGCCAAGTCTCTACATCCGCTTGAGTCCGGTCATATTGTGGCTGAAGCTGAGCTTTGGCGATCGCAATATTTCGCAGCGCATGATCTGACAGGTAAATCGATTGAATTGGATCAGACTCCGTTGCAGCCTCTTGAATCAATCCCCGTGCTGCTGTTGCTCCCACACCGCCAATGCCCAAGCCAAAGTTGTTAAGCTGCTGGCTTTCGCTCACTCCAGTCTTGCACCAGTTAGCAAAATGCTCACAGTTATTTGAAACCAGGTTATACTGCTGCTCTCCCAGACGACTCTCGGCCCGCTGCATGACAATGTCAGGAATATAAGATCTGGGCTGGTGCTTCACAAAAATGGGATTGCCCGCTGCAAAAGATTCTACAGAAGTCCGGCTAATTGTCGCTTCCCCAACCTTGCGATAGTGAATCACCGTACCGTCGCCACAGTCGATGCCGTGATGCTCGTAGACCCCGTCTTGTCCAAGAAACGGACGCATCACGTAGATTTGATCTCCTCGCGCCATAGTTCTGTCTCTATTGCTCTCTATTTTTTCGCTCTGGCTTAGAGGTAATTTAGCGCAACCGGCTTCAAGGAGTGTTCCACAATTCGAGGGAGTTAGTCCTGTTGGTGAGCGGCTTGCCGAAGCGCGTCAGCGAATAAACTTGCCGAATCGAAGCGTTGTTCAGGATCAGGATTAGTGACTTTCTGCATTACGGCACGAATTGCAGGAGGCACATTGGGCACTGACTCTGCACAAAATCGGTATCCTTCACCGCGATCGCCATAAAACGAGATTGGATTTTGACCCGTTAGCAAAAATGCCAGCATGGGACCCAAAGCATACAGGTCAACTGCAGGAGTCGCATTAATGTCTAGCTGCTCAGGGGCAGAATAACCCGTAGATCCGGCGGGGTTTTCTTGTCCTAAAACTACAGCTTTGGTTGCCCCAAAATCAACCAGAGCCATTTCTCCTGCGGCAAACGGAGCGCTCTGGTAAATCAAGCTTGTCGGTCTAATTCCGCGATGTAAGATTGGCGGTGTAAATGCGTGCAAGTAATCCAACAGTCCACAGATTTCTAAAATCCAATCGATTGCCTGATGGAACTGAATTGGGCCTTCTGCCATCACCTGTTGAGCGACTGTATTGCCAATCATCATTTCCATTACTAGGTAGGGACATTGGGCGATCGCAAAAAAATCAACCAATCGGGGAATTTGGGGATGGTTGATCTGCCGCAAAATCTCTGCCTCGCACTCCAGCGCAGCTTGCGCCTGGGGGTTATCAATCCAGTCTGGGTTCAGCGTCTTTAGCGCCAGATTTTGACCATTTCGCCAGACGAGGTAGGTAATGCCGATTTCACCCTCACCCAATACTTTGACAAGCTGATAGTCTCCAAGGGTTTGCAGCACTTGCAGCGGTTGTCCGCAATCAACGCAAAACAGACCACCCCCCCGCTGATGAGTACAGTCTGACTCAGACGTGTCCATGCTATCTAGTCCGCTGAGTGCATTGCTGGCAATGGCTTTTCCAAAAGAATTTGGGGGTTTAGGAATCGTTCCCGAAATATCGCTGCTAGGTTCCGATGAAATTTGCAGATGGGGCGGTACTGGGATCATTCCGACGGACGACACGGTTTTCTTTGGGTTTTCGATGCTGCTTTCGGTATCTCCAAACTCCGATGGAGGCTCCCCGCTGCGTCCTGTGATTTCAGTATCCGAAAAGGCGTAGTCTGTGCGCTGGCTGATTGTGCGATCGCCAGTCATGGTGTTAGGCAGATCTTTGTTTGCCTCAGTCCCAATCCGAATCTGAATATTGGGTCCTGACCGCGCCAGACGCATCACCGCTCCATCCAAAATCGGTACTTGAGTAATGCGTTTGCCGTCTAAGTAGGTGCCGTTTGTGCCCAGGTTTAGAATTTCCCAGTTTGCCCCAACCCTACGCAATTCCACATGATGGCGAGACACCACTGCGCTATAGAGGATCACATGATTGTCGGTCGAGCGACCAATACGAATCACAGACTCATTCTCAAAAGTCCAAACCTGAACTGGGATTTGCTTAAGTGGATGTAAAAGAGAAAGAGTAATCACACTGGCAACTTGGAGTCTGAGAAGGGCTGGAATAAACGGGAGAACGCTAAGCTTCCAATTTGAAACTTTCTATTATGCTACGCTGCTTTGCTCAAAACCAAAGCAAAGAGTTTTTGACTAAGAGTTGCCTTTATCAATGACAAATTATTCGACTATTCATAACCAATATTTCAGTTTGGATCAAGCAAGCTGAAACAAAAAGGTAACGCGATCGCCCTTTCCTAGAGCAATGCGATCGCCTGAGCGCAATCGATGGCGATTGCCAATAGGCAGTGGGGCATTATTAATGTAGGTTCCATTTGAACTACCCACATCTTCAATGTAGTAAATCCCTCCTTCGACCCGGATATCTGCATGAATTCTAGAAACAATTTCAGAATTCGGAAATCCGGAAACATCCACATCGGGGGGAATCCGATCGTTTGGTTTACCTAAATGAATTACCGATAGATTTTGAGGCAGTTCAATCGTTGCATTCGTCTGCACATGTAGCAAACGCGCCGACTGAATTTGAAGCTGGGTTTTGAAATCAGCCGAAGGATCTGGCAGTGGCAGTGGCGGCGGTGGTGGCGGTGCTGAATGGGCAACATTCTGCCCCTCAGAGACAGGAGCAGGAGGGACTGGATCAGGAGAATGAACGCCTGAGCCTGCTTCTGGCTCAGCATGGGACACACTCGCCATCAAGGGCTCTGGCTCCACTAGTGGCTCTGCAGGCAGCAAATCAGGAATTTCAAAACTAGGGGCTACGGTCGGAGGTGGCTCTACGGCCCCAGCCTCTTTGCCCGCAGCCGTTCGCAGATTAAAGCCGCATTGCCCACAAAAGCTGGCATCTGCCTGTACGGTCGAGCTGCAATTCGGGCAATTCATCATCATGGGCAGAGGCGTATAGCAGGCCTCACACTGAACAGCCCCATCCGGGTTTTGGTGATTGCAATTAGGACAGACAATCATGCCATTTCTCGCTCTATCGACATTATTAAAGGAGTGCCAGCTTCTGAACAGGGAATTTTCAACTTTACTCTACAAGTTCATCGATAAATTCAACTGAACCGATAGGAGCAATTAAATTTGCCTACGCCACCCCAGATTCCCATTTTGTCGCTTTCTGAGTCGCTTTGGCAAAAACCTGCTGATCAAATCAAAAAGTTCTACACCGAAGCAAGCAGCGATGGGTCAAGGCTCTCACCTGCTGCTTGATCGAGTAGCCACCAAAGTTGCCCTTGCGGTTGAATTAGCCGAGCCGGATAAGTTGTTTCGTCTCCGGTTTCAGCCAAAATGTGCGCTAGCGCATTTTGCTTGTTAGCACCCGTTACTAGAAAAATGATGGTACGCGCTTGATTAATCAGAGGGTAGGTAAAGGTGATGCGCGGTTGTCCATCCTTATTCCCAACGGTGATTAAGCGATCGCGCACAGTCAATGCTTCAGTATGAGGAAACAAAGAAGCGGTATGCCCGTCGTCTCCAATTCCTAACAGCACCACATCCAGTGCCGGAAACTCTCCTGCTCCGAGTTGAAAAAATTCCTGAAGCTGGCGTTCGTGCTTTTGGGCAGCGATCGCAGGGTCAGCTTCATCGGTTGGGATGGGATGAATATTGGCAGGAGGAATTGCTACCTGATCTAACCAGGCATGACGAGCCATGCCCTCATTGCTGTCGGGATGGTCAGCAGGAACATACCGTTCGTCACCCCAAAACACATGAATTTTGTCCCAGGGCAGGTCTTGGCTGGCGATCGCCTCATATAGAGGTTTTGGCGTACTGCCACCTGCTAGGGCAATCGTGAACTGACCTCGCTCTGCTAAAGCGTTTTGCAGACTAGCTAGAACGAGCTCAAGCGATCGCTGCACAATTGCGCTTCGGTCAGGCAGAACTTCTACCTTTCTACTCATCAGAATTTAACCCTTTCAATCAGTTTTAGAATGCGCCCTGACCGGCTTGCTAGTCGAAACAAGTTTTTCTTTCCAAAAATTACAGCTAAACTAGCACAGCGTACTCGTGTTACAGATGTAAGTTTGAGATTACCTGCACTTCTAACAGCCATAGCCCTAACCTAGCAGGAGTTTATCTGCTGAGAGCCGCTCTGTCTCAACCTGTCACAAAGCGCTACTTGCTCATTTCAACGACTCGCAGTCCCCAGTAGAATAAAAAGCATCTCAGTATTTCTCTAAGCATCTTCACGGAGTTCGATCAGGGCGCACTACCAAAATCCCTTCCAACGGAGATTAGACGGGCAGTGCTAAAGCTTCACAAAGTACGCAAACAAGTTATTGCTAAAGCGGTTGCAGTCCTGGATAACTACGCTGTTGATCCGGCAATTCAAGAGAAATTGGCTCACCTTCTGGATGAGCAACCCGGACGCGAACTTTATCGAGCAAATCCTCGCCTGTTGGCAACCCATCTGCGGCTCCCCGAACGAGAAATGCTGCAGATCTTGGTTATTGCCCTTAAAGAAGGAATCGTTACACTCAACTGGGAAATTGAATGCCCTGCTTGTCATGGACTCGATTTTCGCCCTAAGCATCTCAGTGATTTGCGATCGCTTCATACTTGCCCTGCGTGCAACCACGTTCACAAGACGGATGCTGATGAGCAGGTTCGTGTCACCTTTAGCATTGACGAACGGCTCCGCAAACTGGAACCCGAAGCCGATGATCCAGAATTTCGAACTCGGATGGATCGCCGCTACGGAGTCGTATCAGGACACCGAATGCTGACCTTACAGGCGTTTCGCGATTTGTTTCCCCGCGAAACCATCCCACCCAACGAAAGCTTGCTGATTCGCCGAGTCGCAATTCTATTTACAGATTTGGCAGGTTCAACGGCGCTCTATTCTCGTCGGGGTGACTCTAGAGCCTATGATCTGGTACGAAAACACTTTGATCTGCTATTTCAGCTTGTAAACGAGCACAATGGGGTTGTTGTCAAAACTATCGGCGACGCGGTTATGGGGGCGTTCACTACGCCTGTTGATGCATTAAGGGCAGCGATCGCTATGCACCAACAAATTGTCCTCCTCAACCAGCAACTCTCTTTACCTTTAGAAGATCAGCTCATCCTTAAAATCGGTATCGATGTTGGACCCTGCATTAGCGTCACTCTCAACGATCGCCCAGATTACTTCGGTATTACAGTCAATACGGCGGCTAGAGTTCAAGCAACTAATCAGGGCAACAACATTGCCGTTACAGAAGCTCTGATGCAAGACACGAGCGTTGAAAAGGTTTTACAAAGCTGCACCTGGCAGCGTCGAGACCAACTGTTAAAGGGACTCGCGACTCCAGTTGTTGTTCACTACCTTTTCCCAAACTAGTTTCGTACCCGACCTGCGCCAGATTTTGCTCAAGCTGTCACATCCGAAAATGTATTTTTTCCGTATATTTTGTATCGGAGTGGTGCAAAATGCCAATTTTTTTGCCAGGATCTTTACTATTCACCTGCTTTTGTAGTGATTTCTGCAACCTATTAGGCAAACAGCGTGAAGGCTAAAGGCAGTGTGTTGTGCCCCTACCAAGCCTTTGTCACATCTCTAGCAGGAGCTAATTGGGAATTAGTCATCCTTGCTGAAAGATATTGCATTTACCTCTCCGGTTTTCAGGTGTCAACTGAGGAACATGATGTTTAAGGCAGGATTTTCTGGGGGCATATTAGAAGTTAGATACCTTTCAAGTTGAAGGACTTTGTCCGGCTACGACAGGTCTGGTGAACTCGTAAGCATTCCTTAGCCCAACTCCCTGCCTTCAAGATTAGCGTGGTCTGTAGTGCCCCTTTGGTTGGTATCCTAAGCTGGGTACTATCCCGCTTAAATTTGAAACGGACAGCAACGTAAATTTATTATGAGTTCACCCAAAGCGATTAATCGCCGCCAACTCTCGCCACTCGTTTCTTTAGCACTGAAAACCGTCGGTATAGTCATGATTCTAGCTTCCCTGCTAGACATGATCATTCTGCCAATGCCCTACAACTTCAGTGGAGATGGCAGTACTCAGTGGCTTCTGAGTTTCACGACGCAAGTAGTAGATCGGGGAATCATTCCCATGATTGGCATCGCGCTGCTATTGACTGGCTCTTGGGTCGGCAGTGATCTGGGTACCGCTCCTCAAAAACAAAAAAGCTGGCAATCGCTTCAATTTTGGGCACTGGTGCTGTCTTGCCTTCTAGGGCTACTGTATCTACTCATCTTTCCTCTGCACCTTAACAATGTTCGCATTGACAGTCAGCAATCGCTCGCACAGATCGCTCAGGAAGCTGACCAAGCGCAGACTGAACTGGGCACTCGGCTCAATGCTGAGGTGCAGCAGCAGCGTCAGCAGATTGTTCAGCTTCTAGAGAATGAAGATTTGCTGGAGCAGGCGATCGCCTCTGGGCAGGTTCCTGAGCAGCAGGCGGAGCTATTGCGGCAGTTTAGGGATGATCCAGCAGCTTTAGACCAGTACATCGAGCAGCGAGTTGGTGAACTGCGAACTCAATTTGAGACTGAGATTGGTACTCGCCGAGAAGATGCCCTTCGCACCGCTAGGACTGAAGCCCTCAAGTCAGGATTGCGAATTGGCATCAGCAGTTTGCTGTTGGCGATTGGCTACATCATTATTGGCTGGTCAGGCTTAAGGGCATTAGGGCAACCTAATCGAGCAGGCTGAATTTGACTCTCTGCCAATTTTCTACCCAATTTTGCCAGAAGTGGGGTGTGTTCTGCCTGACGTCCGTTTCAGCTTGAACCGTTAGACACTATGTTTACGATCTACATCCTCACTCACAACGAAGAGATTGATATTGCTGACTGTATTGAGTCGGCTCTACTTTCGGACGACGTAATTGTTGTTGATTCTTACAGTAGCGATCGCACCGTTGAAATCGCTAACCGCTACCCCGTAAGAGTCGTACAGCACACCTTTGAAAGTCATGGCAAACAGCGAACCTGGATGCTGGAATCGCTTCCCCCCAAGCACGATTGGGTATACATTCTGGAAGCCGATGAACGAATGACTCCGGACCTGTTTCAGGAATGTTTGCAGGTAATCCAGAGTGACAAACACGTTGGCTATTACGTGGCTGAACGAGTTATCTTCCTGGGCAAGTGGATTCGTCGCAGCACTCAATATCCGCGCTATCAGCTTCGGCTACTGCGACACGGCAAAGTGTGGTTTGCTGACTATGGGCACACCGAGCGTGAAGTTTCTGAAGGTTCTACAGGATTCTTACGAGAAACCTACCCTCACTATACGTGTAGCAAAGGCTTGAGCCGCTGGATTGACAAGCACAACCGCTACTCCACCGATGAAGCAGCTGAGACGCTGCATCAGCTTGAGCAGGGAAAAGTTGATTGGCAGAAGCTATTATTTGGAGCTTCAGAAGTCGAGCGTCGTCGAGCACTAAAAGATTTGTCTTTGCGTGTTCCGTTCCGTCCGCTGGTTCGCTTTGTGTACATGTATATTTTTTTGGGTGGCTTCCTGGATGGGCGATCAGGTCTTGCTTGGTGTACACTCCAAGCGTTTTATGAATATCTAATTTTGCTGAAAGCCTGGGAGATGAAACACATGCCCGTGCCGATGGTGAAGTCCATTCCAGAACAGCCCTCAATATCTGCTTTAGCAGCATCAGGGCAAATGGAACCATCCCCAGAAGCTATATCGGCTCGCTCTGCTCAGTAGCGCTTGCCCAACTTTATTCGCTCTGGACATCAGCTAAGCGAGAGGTTAGAAGGCGATCCATCCAATTCTCTAGATGAGTTCGGTTTTCCTGACGCTGCACTGGGTCAGTTGTGTCAAGCGGGTGTGGCATCAGCCCTAAAACGGTTGCAGTGGTGACACAAAACATCGATTTTTGGAAGCTGATGCAAATTTTGACTCGCAGGTCATCTTCCCCGCGCAACCCCTGCATGTAAAAATCATGCAGATAGCCAGGCAAGTAGTGCCGCATGTCTTGCATCAGCAAGGTCGGTGGAATGCCAGCGCTACCTATGGGTAAAGGGTCAGCAAATAGTGCTCCATAGCTGAAGTCACCCGGCTTTTCTGAAATTTGGTGGGCTTGGGCATTGTAGGAGACAGTGCCAAAGAAGGGAAACGATCGGAAAAAGACAGCCTCGACGTAGGGGAGAGCTGTATCCGCCAGAAAAGTTAACCCGACCGATTTGGGAATGATCTCGTAAGTTTGCCCCTTGATTGTGACGGCATAGGTGATGGGCAGCGCAGCTGCCTCAACTAAAGCATCACGAATGTGAGCTACGACATCGGCGATCGTCTGAACTTCTCCCTGGTCATAGAGATCAGACAGGTCTATGAACATGTCGCTCATCACTCGCCAAAACTGTCCCAGACCACTGTAATAAGCTAGTTGCCGCACTTGCTCTGGCAAAAAGTTAGAAAATAGCTTATGTAGCAACTGCATTGGAGTGCCACCAACTTTGGCTTGAATCGCTGCCTCAGTTCGTCGACTAAACTCAGCAGAATCCAGGTAGTCATCCAAGCCGCCGCCACCGTGCCACAGCATCCCTTTCATGCAGTATTCTGCATATTCGTAGTTGATCCGATCGTGCCACCAGTGTCGCAGCAGCTTTTTGAGCGAAACTTCGCCATCAAAATACTTAAAGGCAGGAAATAAAACGAGAAACTGTTGCTCGGCGATGTAGATTAAATTACGCGAATAAGCGTCCAACACAACTCCGTAGCTTTTCAACACGCCGACTACCTCTAAGACATTGTCGGGGGAGTCAGGTAATAGAGCCCCTCCTGATTCCAGACAATGAATCATGTCTGCTAGGGGGTGGGTAGAAGGTTGCTGAGTCAGACTTACCATTAGGTTTCTCTTAAAAAGCTATTCTCTTAAAAAGCTATTGGGCGATCGCAGTTTAAGTGCCAATCTTCGAATCAACTGGGGGCAGGAAAGATTGGTGAAGTTTATTTCTACTCTAAGGATAAAGCTGAATGCTGAAAGTTTTCAAAGGCAGGTGTGGAGACTAGTTCAATTTCAGGTGGGTTGACAGCTACAGTTTCAATCAGGGGTAATGGAGCCATGTGACTGATGGCGGGGCTTGGTGTCAGCCTACCCAGAGCTGCAGAGGTTCCTTCACTCCAGCGATATAACCAGCTCGGCTGCAACCCCAAGAAGATGATTAAGACTGTCATCACAACTGACGGTAAGCGATCGCGCCAGTAAACACGAGGTAAGTTTGCTAAATTCTCAGGCAGTCTACCAAAAAAGGCTCGGTTTACCAGGTTCAAGAAGTAAACCGCTGTTAGTCCTGTTCCTAGCACGCAAAGCAAAGTCTGTACTGGGAAGACCGAAAAACTGCTGCGATAAACAACAAATTCGGCGACAAACCCAACCATCCCGGGAATCCCCCCACTTGCCATTACGCCTGCAATCATCAGACTACCGATTAGGGGCAAACCGCGCTCTGGGTTTAACAGTCCCCGCAAGACGGTGACATCACGAGTTCCCGTTTTGGAATAAACCACACCAACCAGCAGAAATAAAAGGGCTGAAATTAACCCGTGACTAACCATCTGCCCAACTGCCGCCAAAATGCTCAAAGGCGTGGCAGCGGCACTGGCTAGAATCACGAATCCCATGTGACCCACCGAGCTATAGGCCACAATTTTCTTCATGTCGGTTTGGGCGATCGCGACAAAAGAGCCGTAGAGAACGTTGACGACAGCGATCGCTGCTAACCAGGGAGCCAAAACTCGCCAAGCCTCAGGAAACAGCCCTAAGCCAAAACGCAGCAACCCATAGGTGCCCAATTTCAGCAGCATACCTGCCAAAAGAACTGATGTTGGGGTAGAAGCTTCAACGTGAGCATCGGGCAGCCAGGTGTGCAGCGGCACTAGCGGAATCTTGATGCCAAAACCGACCAGCAGCGTCACTAACAGAATGATTTGCGTTCCTAGCGGCAAAGCTTGGGATTGTAAAGCCGCATAGTCAAACGTGGATACGCCTGTGAGCAGAGTCAGCCCAAAGAACGCAGCCAAAATCAAAATGCCAGAGGTCGCGGTGTAAATTAAAAACTTAGTCGCTGCATATCCCCGTCTTGCACCACCCCAGATGGCGATGAGCAGGTACAGAGGAATCAACTCCAGCTCATAAAACAGGAAAAATAGCAGCAAATTTTGAGCTAGAAATGCACCTGCTACGGCGGACCCCAGCAATAGGAAGAGGGCATAGTAAAGTCGGGGACGGTTAATTTTTGGATCGCTACTATAAATAGCTATCACGACCAGGAAGCTATTCATCACGACCAGCGGAAGGGACAGCCCGTCCACTCCCAAGCGGTAAGTTAACCCTAACGGCTCAACCCAGGGGAGCGTCTCTTGAAGCTGCAAGCCTGCATTGCTGATATCAAATTGAGTAATGAGAAAAACAGTCCATCCTAAAGTAAAGATGGCGATCGCCAGAGCAGCCTGACGGGCCCGCTCAGAATTGGAAAACTGAGGTAAAAAGGCAATTACAGTAGCTCCCAAAACGGGTGCCCAAATCAAGGTACTCAACATCGTACAAGCTACTCCTTAAACCCCTGCATTTAGCTCAACCTAGACAATTCAACGCCAAGATGACCAGCCTCTCGTCAATTAACTCTCCTAACCTAATGTCCAAATAAACTTTGGGCAATGGAATAAGGAAAGTGAAAAGACCAAACCAGCGCTATGAAGGTGAGTATCACTCCCACAAAAACGGTTAGCAGATAGTTACGCGACTGCCCAGAAATGGTGTACTTCAAGCTTTCGCCCGTAAACAAAGAAACCACCCCAACCAGGTTAACCATGCCATCTACTACATAGCGGTCAAGCCAAGCAGTCAGTCTTGACCCCTGAACAACTCCTAAAACAACGCTTAAGCGATAAGCTTTTTCTATCCAAAAGTCGTAAGCCAGGGTATCTCTGATCGGCTTTCCAACTAGATTGACAGGCTTTGCCCAACCCGAATTGAGATAAATGAATCCTCCTAACCCACAGCCCACGATACCCGATGAAATTAAGAGAAGCACCAGCAGAAGATTGATGTTTTCCAGAGCAGGCAGCAAATGCCACTGAAGCAGCATCACAGGTACCAACAGCGCGATGATGACTAACGACACCATTGGTACAGCCATTGTCCAAGGCACTTCAGGAGTCCGTCGCGTTTTAATTTGCGGTTCACCCCAGAATGCCAAACCAAACACGCGGGTCAGGTTAAAGGCTGTTAATCCATTGACCAGCAGCAGTACCCCAACTAACCAGGGAGAACTCCAAAAGCTATCCCCCCATTCCAGCATTGACCAAAGGCTGCCTAGAGGCAGTAACCCAATGGAGGCGAACGTTCCCACCACAAAGCTGCTCGTGGTAGCAGGCATTCGACCAGCAAGCCCTCCCATCTCAGTTAAATCTTGAGTGTTGGTGGTCAGAATTACAGAGCCGATGCTCATGAACAGCAGTGCTTTGCCGATCGCGTGGGTAAACAAAAACAGCAGCGCTAGATCAGTCTGCTGCATTCCCACCGCCAAAAACACTAGCCCCAGGTAAGCACTCGTCGTATGAGATAGAGCCCGCTTGATGTCAATCTGGGCGATTGCTACCAGAGAAGCTCCTATTGCCGTCATTGTGCCTAAAATCATTAGCGCAGTCAGGGCAATCGGAGAGATTGCCAGAATAGGCTGAAGTTTGATCAGCACAAAGGCCCCGCAGGCAACGACGACTGAATTCCGCAGAATCGATGCCGGATTAGGTCCTTCCATCGCCTCATCGAGCCACAGATTTAATGGAAATTGGGCACATTTACCAGTCGGACCGGCAATCAAAGCCAAACCAAGCAGGGTTGCAGTCAAGGGTGCTAAATTCGCGGTTTGAGCCCACGTTTCTAAATCCGAAAAGTTCAAGCTTCCGGCAAGTGTAAACACGACCAACACACCCATGAGCAGCAGCAAGTCTCCCACTCGTTTAGTCAAGAACGCATCGCGAGCAGCTGTCACAACCAGGGGTTGAGCGTACCAGAAACCAACCAATAAGTAGGTCGATAACGTTAACATCTCCAGCAGCGCGTAACTGAGAAACAGCGAGTCGCTCAATACGATGCCGCTCATAGCTGCCTCAAAAAAACCCATCAGTGCATAAAAGCGACCTAAAGCCCAATCTTTCTCCAAATACCCCAGAGCAAAAAACTGTGCTAAGAAGCTCAACGCTGTGATGACGATAGCAGCACCAACGCTGATCACAGAGATCTCTAAAGTGAAAGACAAATCCAGATCCAGGATTTTGAGCCAAGGAATCAGGAGACGCTGAGGCGGCTGATTCCAAACGGCTTGAAGTAACGCCCCGCTGTGGATCAGGGCCAACGCCGTCATTAACAGGTTGAAATAGGCTGCAGGGCGAGGACCTGTACGATGAACCAGTCCTGCTGACCAGGGCAATGTCAACAGGGCACCGATAAGACCGTACCCAGGTACCCACCAGCTTGTCTGGATCAGGAACTGAGACATCACGATCGTCCTTAAATTAAAGCGCTAGGGTCTAAATGAGCTAAGTAAATTTTAGAGCTTGTGCCCGAAGCTAAGTGCGATCGCTCCAGACCGCAAATCTAAAAGACTCGTTTAAGTCAGAATAATAATTGTGACAAAACTGCAACAAAGGATTTTTGTAAGTAGTTTTCACCAAATGTTCGGTCGTAAAGGAAAAACAAAGCTTTCCTCAGCCCACATGTATTTAGGCTCAACGTCTACAGACCTTGCTCCTAGTAAAGAGCGTAGCACCTTTGGGACTCAACCGAAATATGACAAAAAACTCACAACATTGCAATTCTATAAGTGGTTTGAATTAGTGTTGAGCTTTTCAACCTAATGTTGAGGAGTGAAATCCATCTGAATAAGCCTGTACTTATCGGTGGTATTATAAAATCTCATAAATAAGCCTTTTAATTCAGTCTAGAACCTTTCCACTTGCTGCTTGATACTTTCACTTGAAGAATACAAGAGGTGGAGTTCAGCTATTTTCTGACTCCTTTGAATTACATTCCTTGCAATTGTTCAACAATTGTGCTTACAAGATAAGTCGGGATTATATTTTTTATTAAAGATAATCATTCTGCTTTATATTGTCAAAGTAAAGACATCCCCTGTATTCTTAAGCTTGGGAACTCTAAAGGTGCTTTTCTGAAAATTAAATCGGGCTCTCCGTCCAAATTTTCAGTTAAGAACTGTATTTATTAACAAATTCTTCTTTGCGGGAGATGACTAATGCCAATTGCTGTTGGAATGATTGAGACGAAGGGCTTTCCTGCTGTGGTAGAAGCAGCAGATGCGATGGTGAAAGCTGCTAGGGTTACGTTAGTTGGGTACGAAAAGATTGGCAGTGGTCGCGTCACTGTAATTGTGCGAGGCGACGTTTCCGAAGTGCAAGCCTCTGTTGCGGCTGGCGTGGAATCTGTTAAGAGGGTAAATGGGGGAGAGGTTCTCTCTACTCATATTATTGCCCGTCCACATGAAAACCTTGAATATGTTCTGCCAATTCGATATACAGAGGCTGTAGAGCAATTTCGAAGTTAATTAAGAGTCAAAGGTAAGCGGTTCAATTAAACATAATTGAACTTCTAAATTAAGCTTCTGAAGGATTGTTTCAGACCGCTTAAATTGTAAAAGGTTTGTTTTTCAAAAACTAAAACTTGGAAGGGAGAATACGATGGCGATCGCAGTTGGAATGGTAGAAACTTTGGGCTTCCCCGCTGTAGTAGAAGCAGCAGACGCGATGGTGAAAGCTGCCAGAGTTACATTAGTTGGGTACGAAAAGATTGGCAGTGGTCGCGTCACTGTAATTGTGCGAGGCGACGTTTCTGAAGTGCAGGCTTCAGTGGCAGCCGGGGTTGACAACGTTAAGCGAGTGAACGGTGGACAAGTCCTCTCCACTCACATCATTGCCCGTCCCCATGAAAACCTGGAATATGTCCTCCCCATCCGCTACACCGAAGCAGTTGAGGCATTCCGGGAAAGCGTCAGCGGTATCCGTCCTCTCAACCGTCCATAACTTCATAATGCAGATTGCTAAAGTTTGTGGCACTGTTGTCAGTAATCAAAAAGAACCTAGCCTCAGAGGAGTCAAATTCTTACTATTGCAGTTCCTAGACGAGGAAGGGCAACCCTTGCCGGAGTATGAGGTAGCTGCTGATAGTGTTGGGGCAGGCATTGATGAATGGGTTTTGGTGAGTCGTGGAAGTGCTGCGCGCCAGGCTCCTGGCAGCGAAACCCGTCCTCTAGATGCTTTAGTAGTTGGAATTATTGATACGGTCAGCGTTGACAATCGACTCCTTTATAGCAAACGCGATCAAGATCGTTAAATTCTCAATTCTGCTTTAGAGTCCAGGCTGAGCGATGCCCAACAAGCTTTTCTAGGGTCGGTTACTGTCTTGCAAAAGCTTTAGGAGGTCGAGATAAGCCAGGGGTGAGTCATTTACAGATTTTGCCAACGGTCAAGTCTTTTGAGTGCCAACTCCCTCTGCTGTTACGGCTTGAATCTCAGATCAATCTTTTTTCTTTGCTAAGCAAGCTGATTTTAGTTGACTTGCGGTATCGCTCTTTTCAGTCAGGAGAAATTCATCATGGTCGTTCATGGTTCTGCTGCTCCTCCCACTCCCTGGTCAAAGAGCCTGGCTCAGCCCAGGATTCATGAGACAGCATACGTTCATTCCTTCTCCAACATTATTGGAGATGTGTCTATTGGTGCCGATGTGCTGATCGCTCCAGGAACTTCTATTCGAGCGGATGAGGGCAGCCCCTTCTATGTAGGCGAAGGAACCAATATTCAAGATGGCGTGGTCATTCATGGTCTAGAGCAGGGGCGAGTTATTGGAGATGACCAAAAACACTACTCTGTTTGGATTGGGAAAGACACTTCTATCACCCACATGGCGCTGATTCATGGACCAGCTTATGTAGGAGATGACTGCTTCATTGGGTTTCGCTCTACAATCTTTAATTCTCGTATTGGCGATGGTTGCATCGTGATGATGCACGCGCTGATTCAAGATGTAGAGATTCCACCTGGCCGATATGTTCCTTCTGGATCAATCATCACGACACAACAGCAGGCAGACCGGTTGCCCGAAGTGGAGTCGGTTGATGTTAAATTCGCCCACCATGTTGTTGGGATTAATGATGCTCTTCGGTCGGGTTATCGGTGTGCTGAGAATATTGCCTGTATTGCTTCAATTCGCACTGAGTTGGAGCAGACTTATGAATCTAGCAACGCTAACGGAAACGGATCGAGTAAAAACCATAGTAATAGCCATAATCAAAGTCAAATGCAAAGCGATCGCCTAAGTTCTGAAGTCGTGCAGCAGGTGGGTCAACTCTTGGCTCAGGGTTACCGCATCGGTATGGAACACGCCGATGCCCGCCGCTTCCAGACGAGTTCCTGGAAAAGCTGTGCTCCCATCCAGTCCAACCGTCAAGCTGATGTGCTTGCTGGTCTAGAAGCCTGTATATCTGAGCATCGCGGTGAATATGTCCGACTATTCGGGATTGATACTCAATCTAAGCGCCGAGTTTCGGAGATGATTGTTCAAAGGCCCGGCGATAAGGTAGCAACTGCCTCATCCAGTAGCAGTAGCAGTAACTATTACACCCCCAGTAGCTCCAGCAGCAACTCTAGCAGCCAAAGCTATGGCACTCAGAACTATTCGTCAGCTAAAAGCAATCGCTTAAGTTCTGAGGTTGTACAGCGGGTGAGTCAGCTTTTGGCTCAGGGCTATCGCATTGGCACCGAACATGCAGATGCGCGTCGGTTCCAAACGAGTTCCTGGCAAACTTGTTCGCCGATTCAAGCAAGTCGTGAATCGGATGCGATCGCTGCTCTGGAAGGATGCTTGGCTGAACATAGTGGTGAATATGTACGTATGTTTGGCATTGACACCCGTGCTAAGCGTCGGGTGTCAGAATTGATTGTTCAAAGACCTGGCGATAACGGTAATTCTGTTGGTTCTGCCCCAAGTCGATCCTACACACCGCCTGCTGCATCGACAAACGGTTATAGCAGTGTAAACGGTGGAGCGTTCGCCCCATCAGGAGGGAGCCTTGCCTCAGACATAGTGCAACAAGTCAATCAGCTGCTGTCTCAGGGATATCGGGTTGGCGTTGAATATGCAGATGCGCGTCGCTTCCAGACGAGTTCTTGGAAGAGCTGTTCGGCTATTTCAACAATTCATGCGTTAGATGTGATCGCCGCTTTAGAAATCTGCTTAGCTGAACACAGCGGTGAATATGTCCGTCTGTATGGCATCGATACGGCTTCCAAACGACGAGTTTCAGAAACTATCATCCAAAGACCTGGCAAATAGCTTTGCTTTAGACCTTGCATATTTGTTAGAGGTTCTTGTTTCCAATGCGTTTGCCGCCCCTGCGACCCATCAGCGATGTCCACTTTTGTGTAAGTGGCAACGTCACGATACATCCCAGTGCGGTGATTGCTCCTGGTGTGTTGCTTCAAGCTGACGCGGACAGCCAGATTGTTATCGCAGCAGGAGTTTGCATTGGGGCGGGAACGGTCCTACACGTTAATCAGGGAAACTTAGAGATTGAGGAGGGCGCTAGCTTGGGGGCAAGCGTCCTTCTATTTGGCAGTGGTAGGATAGGAGCAAATGCCTGTATCGGTTCTAAGGTTACTATTTTCAATAGTTCCATTGAGCCTGAGCAGGTCGTTCAGGCTGGTTCTTTAATTGGAGATCCTAGCCGTTCTATAACCCAGACGGAATCGGTACCAGCTGAGGCTTCACCTCCTCACGCAGAGACAGCATCAACTCAGGTTTCACCTCCTCAGCCTGCTGAAACTGCTCCGGTTCACTCACCATCGGCTCTCGCTACTGCTGCAAGTGTACCCATCTATGGAAAAACCGCATTGACTCAGTTGATCATTGCGCTTTTCCCTAGTAGGCATTCCTTAGATGATTTACCCCCTGAAAACCAGTCTTCCAATGGCAAAACCCCAGAATGATAGCGCACGATATGCCCTGAATGGAGGTCACAAATGAATGTGCAGGATGGGGGGTCAGTCCTGGCGAGATCAATAGGACAGCCAAAGGACTTCAAAAACAGAGCTTTGGGGTTGGTTTCAACTCGTAGCTTTCCCGCTATTGTCGGTACGGCAGACATGATGCTGAAGTCGTCTGGCGTAACACTGGTGGGTTACGAAAAGATTGGCAGCGGCTACTGCACGGCTGTCGTTCGAGGCGGCATTTCAGATGTGCGAATCGCGGTTGAGATTGGTGCAGAAACTGCTCAACAGTTCGGTCAACTCATTTCTAAGGCAATCATTCCGCGCCCTATGCCTAATCTGGATGCGGTGCTGCCAATTGGTAGTCGTTTGGCAAAAATTGTAGAAAATCGGGGACACAATCGCCTGAGCAATCAGGCAATCGGTTTGCTGGAAACGCGAGGTTTTCCGGCAATGGTTGGTGCTGCCGATATGATGCTTAAATCTGCGGATGTGCAGTTTGCGGCCTATGAAATCGTTGGCGAAGGGCTATGTACTGCAATTATTCGCGGTCGAGTTGCAGATGTGGCGATCGCCGTAGAAGCCGGAATGCACGAAGCCGAGCGAATTGGAGAACTCCACGCGGTGATGGTAATTCCTAGACCGTTGGATGACCTGGAGCAAACCTTGCCCGTATCGAGCTGCTGGCTAGATAAACCTCAGCCCCTATCGCTACCTGTAGAATTCAAAGAAACCCAGAAAGAACTGCTGGAATTGCCAGATCTAACTCAACTCCAAGCACCTGCTCAAAAATCAGAAGAATCAGAATAGTTTTCTGCAACAGGATGCAACAGGATTAGTTGCTTTAGGTTTGCCCCCAAAAGCCATTGTTGCCGTTAGGGGAGGTCAGAGCTGGAGTAAAGCTGAATCGGTTAGGCTCATCGAAAGATTCGCTGGCGATCGCCCCCCACTGCACTCCACTGGTTTCGGGGTATCCCGTTATGGGAGGTAGCTGGGAGGGCTGCCATTGGTTTACCTGCTCCAGCTCTGATTGATCCAACTGTTGCTTGACTTGCCCCTGACCCAGCAGTCGTTTACGTCCCTCCAAGGCGGACTGAAGATCGGGTTTAATCTGCAAAGCTTTGTCGTAGGAGGCGATCGCTTCCTCATGGCAGCGCATCGTTTCCAAAATTTTGCCTCGCTCGTGCCAGGCCCAGTAGTTATCGGGTTGAAGCTGCACCACACGATCAAAGGAGATCACTGCCTGCTGATTCTGCTGAAGGTATTCCAGAACTGTGCCCCGCTTAAACCAGGCAACGTGATCATCAGGCTGGATTTGCACCACGCGATCATAGGACATGATTGCTTCTTCGTAGCGATGCAGATTTTCTAGCGCCATCCCTCGCATTAGCCAAACGAGGGAATCGTCTGGTTGGTCACGAATAGAGCGATCGCAAGAAGCAACTGCTTCCTCGTAGTGCTGCAAATGATAAAGCTGATCAACCCGCTTAAGCTGGCTCAAAACCCGTTTGCGGCTCTCAACCGCAAGCTGAAAGTCAGGCTTCAGTTGAACAGCGCGATCGTAAGCAGTCACAGCGTCTTCATGCTGTTCTGAATCCTCCAAAACCCTACCCCGATCGTGCCAAGCCCAGTAGTTATCAGGCTGAATCTTGATTACTCTGTCATAGGCTGCTAGAGCTTCTTCATAGCGCTGCAAATGTTCTAGCGCTTTGGCTCGCTTGAACCAGGCAAGATAATCTCCAGGTTGCAGTTTCGTGACCTGCTCGTAGGATATTGCAGCTTCTTCATACTGATGCAAATGTTCTAGTGCCATACCCCGCTTAAACCACACCAGGTATTCGTCGGGTACTGCTTGAATGAATTTGTCGTAACTGGCAACCGCTTCGGTATATCGCTGCTGCTGAAATAGTTCATCTCCCCGCTCAAACCAGAGCAGATATCCATCTAAACTCACCGACCGGACGGTCGGCAAGATTACTGTAGTGTGATGGGGAGTCACTAAATCTTTGAGAACGTCTAGTGCCTCTGCCGCCGACTGATAGCGCTGGCGAAAGTCATAGCGCACCATTACATCCAAGATGTCTGCCAACTCTGGGCTAACCTGAGCTTTCTCGCGCCAAATAACTTCACCTGTGCGGGGATCTTCCCTAAAGTGAGCCGGAGAGCAACCTGTAAGTGCTTGAATCCCCACCATTCCAACTGCATAAACATCGCTGCTAAAGCGAGGCTTGCCAGCCATCTGTTCGTTAGGCATATAGCCTGATGAGCCGATCGCAATCGTCACAGTAGAGAGATCTGCGCCCAACTCCTGAAAGCTAATTTGTTTGACCGAACCAAAGTCGATCATGACGATTTTGCGATCGCTGCTCCGTCGAATCAAATTAGAAGGCTTGATGTCGCGGTGAATAACCTGCTGCTGGTGAACAAACTCTAGCGTTGTGAGAATATCTTGCAGTAAAGCAACGACCTCAGGTTCTTCTACAGCCCGACCTGCCCTCAACTCTCGACTCAGCACCACTCCTTCAATCAGTTCTTGAACCAGGTAAAACTCTTGATTTTCCTCAAAGTGAGCAAAAAGCCTGGGAATTTGGTCGTGGCTACCCAATTCATCCAGCACCTTTGCCTCTTGATCAAACAAGCGTCTGGCAGACTGCAATGCCTCATCGCTGGTCACTTTGGGCTTGAGTTGCTTGACGACGCACTCAGGATTTCCGGGCAAGTGTAAATCCTCAGCGAGATAGGTTTGTCCAAATCCTCCCCCACCTAGATGGCGTTTGATTTGGTATCGCCCACCAAGTGTTTGTCCCAGCATAAGTAAGTATGTTTTGCAGAAAGTGATTTTCAATTAATGCCCTGAAAGAACCGCGCAGCATTCGCCCGGAGGCAAATTGAATCGAGTGCAGCAATTCTTTCTAAAGTTGTCAGGCGTAGATGTACGGGTTAGCGCACGACGAACCAGAAGCAAAACTGATCAACAGGGCATTGAAAGGGGTGAGCGAGAAGGCACAAAGCAAGTTGAGGAAACAGAGAACTCGCCATTTCACCTCCCAGTATTCCCCACACTCTGATAAAGCTGCTTGTAGAATCAGTCAAGATTGAATGAAATTTTCCACCTACTCCCTTCCTGGTCACAGATTAGGGACTAAAAGACCAGGGATGCACGCCGCGCCCGAGGGTACATCCCTGATTTTTTAGTGGGAAAGGAGTAATTTCACAGCCGCTCGTAGATTCACTGATTCCTAAAAGGAACGGGCTGACTTGTCGCACAAATTCACGCCAAATCAGCAACACCTGAAATAATTGAAGTAAAGCGATGGATTCTGGTAGAGCGGCTTACAGGATTAAGCCGCCCAGATTGTTATACTAAAGTCGCTGAGAATATGGTTTTTCGACGGAATTTCTTTAGAACATGCAGCCCACTGACCCTAGCAAATTCACTGAGAAAGCCTGGGAAGCAATTGTGAAATCCCAGGATGTTACTCGTCGCTTCAAGCACCAACAGCTAGAGGTTGAACATCTGGCGATCGCCCTTCTAGAGCAAGAAGGGTTAGCCCACACAATTTTGCAGCGGGCAAATCTTGACCCGAATGCGCTCAAGCAACAGCTAGAAACCTTTGCCCAACGTCAACCTAAGGTTTCAGAAAACGCGCAGCTTTATTTAGGGCGCAGCCTAGATTTGATGTTAGACCGGGCTGAGGCAGCGCGGCAAACCTGGCAGGATGAGTTTATCTCAGTTGAGCATTTGCTGCTGGGGATGGCAGAATATGAGCGGGTCAATCGTCGCTTTCCCAGAAACATTAACCTAGATCCAAAACAGCTTGAAGCTGCTGCCAAAGTTGTTCGCGGTAGCCAGCGAGTGACGGATCAAAGCCCGGAAGGGCGCTACGACGCATTGGAAAGATATGGACGGGATCTGACTGAGCAGGCAAAGGAAGATAGGCTTGATCCGGTAATTGGTCGGGACGAGGAAATTCGTCGCGTGGTGCAGGTTCTGTCTCGTCGCACCAAAAATAACCCAGTGCTGATTGGGGAGCCGGGAGTCGGAAAGACGGCGATCGCCGAAGGGTTAGCCCAGCGCATCATTAAAGGAGATGTGCCCGAATCGCTCAAAAACCGTCGCCTGATTACCTTAGATATGGGTTCGCTGATTGCTGGAGCGAAGTATCGCGGAGAATTTGAAGATCGGCTGCGAGCAGTTTTGCGCGAAGTGACGAACTCTGATGGTCAGATCGTTCTATTCATCGACGAACTGCATAGCGTTGTGGGGGCAGGGGCAAGCCAGGGCACGATGGACGCAGGTAACTTACTCAAGCCGATGTTGGCACGGGGTGAACTGCGCTGCATTGGGGCGACGACTTTAGATGAATACCGCAAGCACATTGAAAAAGATGCGGCTCTGGAGCGACGTTTTCAGCAGGTTTATGTCGGTCAACCCAGCGTGGAAGACACAATCTCCATTCTGCGAGGCTTGAAAGAACGGTATGAAAAGCACCATGAAGTGAGTATTTCTGACAGTGCTCTAGTGGCTGCGGCAACGCTGTCTGACCGTTATATCAGCGATCGCTTCTTACCTGACAAGGCGATCGATTTGGTAGATGAAGCTGCTGCCAAGCTCAAGATGGAAAGCACCTCAAAACCAGAGGAGCTAGAAACCATTGATCGGCGCATCATGCAGCTTGAGATGGAACAGTTTTCTTTGCAGAAGGAAGGACAATCTCCGGGCATCGTGGTTGCTTATCGTGCTGCCAAAGATCGCTTAGAGCGAATTGAGAGCGAGATCAGTGAACTGAAGCAGGTGCAGCAAAAACTGAATTCTCAGTGGGAATCTGAGAAGCAGATGAAAGATGAAATCAATGCCCTGCGCGAAGAAGAGGAAAAGCTGCGACGGCAGATTGAGAAGGCGGAGCGAGACTACGACCTGAATACAGCAGCTCAGTTGAAATATGGGCGGCTGGAAGTCGTGCATCGCGAACTAGAGGCAAAAGAAGCAACGCTGATTGAAATTCAAGAACGTGGTTCTTCTTTGCTTAAGCAGCAGGTGACTGAAGCTGACATTGCTGAGATCGTGGCAAAGTGGACAAGCATTCCTGTGAACCGCCTGATGGAGTCTGAGCGGCAAAAGCTGTTGCAGCTTGAAACTTACCTGCATGAGCGGGTAGTGGGCCAGCAGGAAGCGGTTGAGGCAGTAGCAGCGGCAATTCGACGGGCGCGGGCTGGGATGAAAGATCCGGGTCGTCCGATTGGTTCTTTCCTATTTATGGGTCCAACGGGAGTTGGTAAAACTGAACTGGCGCGGGCGTTAGCAGAATCTCTGTTTGACACTGGCGATTCGCTGGTGCGGCTTGATATGTCGGAATACATGGAGAAGCATTCTGTTTCACGCTTAGTGGGTGCGCCTCCGGGTTATGTGGGCTATGAGGAAGGAGGGCAGCTTTCAGAGGCGATTCGCCGTCACCCTTACTCGGTGCTGCTGCTGGATGAAGTGGAGAAAGCACACCCAGACGTGTTCAACATTTTGCTACAGGTGTTAGATGACGGGCGAATTACTGACTCTCAAGGGAGAGCGGTTGATTTCAGAAATACGGTGATTGTGATGACGAGTAACATCGGCAGCGATCACATTCTGGATGTATCAGGAGATGATTCGCAGTATGAACTGATGCGAAAGCGGGTGACCGATGCACTGCGATCGCACTTTCGTCCTGAATTTCTGAACCGTGTTGATGACATCATTCTCTTCCACCCGCTGCGGTTAGAAGAGCTGCGGCAGATTGTTGGCATTCAGCTTCAGCGGATTCACCGTCTGCTAGCAGACCAGAAAATCACGCTAGAACTAACGCCAACTGCCCAAAATTACATCGCTGAAGTGGGCTTTGACCCGGTTTATGGAGCACGTCCGTTGAAGCGAGCGATCCAAAAAGAGTTGGAAAATCCGATCGCCACCAAGATTTTAGAGAACACGTTTATCGAAGGTGACACAATCCTCATTGACCTGGTAGACCATAAGCTGACTTTTAATAAGAGAAAGCTGGCGATCGAGGAGCCAACGGCGATCGTGCCTCAAGTTTTGGCAGCCGAAAGCTGAGGTATACCGGTTCGTTGCGTGACAAATTAATTTGTCAGAAGTGTGAATCAATGGGAGTGGTCAACCTTACTTCACAAGCAAAAAAAATCCCCAGCACGAAGCCAGGGATTAATTCAGGGTGCATCTACCATTCCTTTATTCCCAGATGGGGTACTCCATCAGGAATTTTTTTAGAATTTGTGCAAGTTTGTGTTTCGCGATCGCCCCTAGCATCCGCTCTCCATGTTCCTTGAATCACTCTTGCGTTACTGTTATAGGCAACTTGTTTAAATGACCCGTTGAGCTGCGTGAATCTTCGATATCTAATTCCGCTATTGGACTCTTCTGTAAAAGAATGGGCTTTAGAAGCTCGGCTACTGCGATGGCTGACTTTTCTGTGGCTGTTTGTCGGACTGGTGATGCTGTTTTCTGCATCCTATGCGGTTGCGGATGCGGACTTTGGTGATGGGCTGTATTACTTCAAACGGCAAATCATTTGGGTCGCGGTTGGGTTGGTTGGCTTTGGCGTGTTGGTGCACTCGCCTCTGCGCTACGTCTTGGCAGCAGCCGACTGGATTTTAATAGCGCTATTGGGACTAATCTTGCTCACCATCATTCCAGGCTTGGGTACCAGCATCAATGGGGCTAATCGTTGGATCTCGCTGGGATCATATGCACTACTTCAACCTTCTGAAATTATTAAGCCATTCTTGGTGCTTCAAAGTGCCCGTGTGTTTGGGCAGTGGGAACGACTATCTAATTCCACTCGCTTGGTGTGGTTAGGCATTTTTGCGGCGGTTGTGGCTGGTATTTTGCTTCAGCCCAACCTGAGTACAGCAGCGCTCTGCGGTATGGTGTTGTGGCTGGTGGCGCTGGCAGCAGGGTTGCCCTACCTTTATCTAGGAGCAACGGCGATCGCTGGACTCGCAGCGGCAATTGTCAGTGTCAGCATCAAGGAATATCAGCGAGAGCGAATTATGTCGTTTCTCAATCCCTGGGCTGACCCGATGGGAAACGGCTATCAGCTTACCCAAAGTTTGATGGCGATCGGGTCGGGTGGCTTTGGTGGAGCTGGGTTTGGGCTATCTCAACAAAAGCTATTTTATTTGCCGATCCAATATACTGACTTTATTTTTGCTGTATACGCTGAGGAATTTGGCTTCATCGGCAGTATGTTACTGCTGCTGCTGCTAGCAGCCTATGCCACGCTGGGTTTAAAGGTGGCGCTAAAAGCAATTAACCCGGTTCACCGACTGGTGGCGATCGGAACTGTAATTCTGCTGATTGGGCAATCGCTGCTCAATATTGGCGTGGCGACGGGCGCACTGCCCACGACAGGTTTACCGTTTCCATTTTTTAGCTATGGCGGAAATTCAATGATTGCCAGTTTGCTGCTGGCAGGGCTGCTCATTCGCATTGCCCGTGAAGGCAGTGAGGCCAAAGTGGTCTCGCTTGACCATCGGCGTCATCGGCGGCAGCGAGGTAGTCTGCCCGGTGCTTGAGCGATGGTTAGAGGGCGATCGCCATTTCTACAGTCCGCCTCCGATAAGATGAAGATACGTCTAACAGTAGATTCGATCGCTCCGCCATCTTCAAACTATGCTGGAAACCCTACAGACTCGACTATACGAGTTAGGAAACTTTGCTGACACCCTGGTAGCAAATCAGTTGTCGCACCTAACTGTGACGAGCGTCGGAATCATCTTTCTGGCAGGTCTGTTAACCAGTTTGACTCCCTGTATGCTGTCAATGCTGCCCATTACGATTGGCTATATCGGCGGCTATGAAGCCAGAAGTCGAATTCAGGCAGCAACGCAGTCTACCTGGTTTGCGCTAGGTTTGGCGACGACACTAGCAGGACTGGGAATTGTGGCAGCGGGTTTGGGCAGTGTGTATGGTCAGGTTGGGGTGGGGCTGCCAATTGTGGTGAGTGCGATCGCCATTCTTATGGGGCTAAACCTGCTGGAGGCTTTACCGCTGCAATTGCCGAACTGGGGCAGGATGGATTGGATCTCCAAGGATTTGCCCGAAGGCGTTCGTTCTTACCTAATTGGTCTAACGTTTGGATTAGTGGCTTCTCCCTGTAGCACTCCAGTTTTGATTACGCTGCTGGCCTGGGTGACTGAGACAAAAGATCCTGTTTTGGGTGGTGTATTGTTGTTGTCCTATACCGTGGGTTACGTCACCCCACTGGTTTTAGCAGGCACCTTCACTGCCTCAATCAAAAAGTTGTTAGAACTGCGCCGCTGGTCAAGCTGGATTACTCCGGCAAGCGGTGCGTTGCTAGTTGGGTTTGGTGTTTTCTCCCTGCTGTTCCGGTTTTTTCCAGCCGGAATTTAAGAGCTTAATTCATGACTTCAGAAAATCCTTCAACCAATTGGACTGCGATCCCACAGCGTTATCTCAAGCGAGAATTGTTTCCGCTGTTGGCAGATTTGCGGCTGGCGATCGCCCTGCTGTTGGCGATCGCCGTCTTTAGCATCACTGGCACCGTCATTGAGCAGGGACGATCCCTAGAGTTTTACCAGGCAAACTACCCAGAAGACCCAGCTCTGTTTGGCTTCCTCACCTGGAAGGTTTTACTAACTCTGGGGCTAGACCACGTTTACCGCACCTGGTGGTTTTTGGCGCTGCTCATTCTGTTTGGCTCCAGCCTCATTACCTGCACCTTTCAGCGGCAAATTCCTGCGCTGCGCTGGTTTTCCCGCACCTGGAATTTTTACACCAAACCTCGTCAGTTTGAAAAATTTGCCCTAAGTGCAGAACTTGATCACGCTTCGATCAAGCAACTGAGCCCGTTGCTTGAAAAACGCCGCTACCGAGTTTTTCGACGGGATAACACGCTTTATGCCGATAGGGGCATTGTTGGACGGATTGGACCCATTATCGTTCACGCCAGCATGATCCTGATTTTGCTAGGGGCGATCGTGGGCGCAATGACAGGCTTTTTCGCTCAGGAAATGGTGCCGAGCGGCGAAACGTTTCGGATTCAGAATATTTTTGACGCTGGGCCCTGGGCAAGAGCGCAAATTCCTCAGGATTGGTCAGTACGGGTCAATCGCTTTTGGATCGACTACACCCCCGAGGGCAAGATTGACCAGTTTTACTCCGATCTCTCTGTTCTGAACGATCAAGACGAAGAGATTCAGCGTAAAACGATTCACGTCAACGAACCGCTGCGTCATGAGGGTGTAACGCTCTACCAGGCAGACTGGGGAATTGCCGCAGTTCGCATTCGGCTTAACGAAAGCCCAATCCTGCAACTGCCAATGGTAGAGATTGGTACAGATGGCGGTGGTCGTGTCTGGGGCACCTGGATTCCGACAAAGCCTGATCTGAGTGAGGGTGTATCCGTTCTGGCAAAAGATCTTCAAGGCATACTGCTGCTTTACGACACAGAGGGCAAGTTGCTCTCAACCGTGCGTCAGGGAATGTCTACCGAAGTGAATGGTGTGACATTGGCGATCGCCGAAATTGTGGGTAGCACAGGCTTACAGATCAAAGCTGATCCTGGTATTCCAATTGTTTACACAGGTTTCGGTTTACTCATGATCAGTGTGTTGATGAGCTACATTTCCCATTCCCAAATCTGGGCATTAGAAGAAGCCGGAAAATTCTACATTGGCGGTAGAACCAATCGCGCCCAGGTTGCTTTTGAGCGGGAGATGCTAGAAATTTTGGACAGCTTAGAACCCTCAACTTCTGATGCTGGGGCAGTTAGCGACCCAAAATCCCTCGTCCCTAACCCTTAAAGGGTGTTTGAATGAGGAGTGTCTTGTGTAAGGGCGCAGCATTCGGCAAGTAAACTCTGAAACAAACCGAGAATTTTTGCCCGAATGCTACGCTTCTACAGGTTTTGGGGCTACAGATTACGTTCTTCCAACGCGCAATTCCCTAGATGTTGATGCTATTGGGAATCCTCGACGGCAGTAGATAAGGATAATCTACCCCGTCCCGATTTATCCGCTGCTGGTTGCGCTGCTGAATTTCTTGCTCAATGCTTTTCAGCTTGAGTTGAAACTGGTGCAGGATTTGCCGATCGCCTTCTTCCTCGTACTGAATCAGTTTTGAATCACCCAATTGTCCCCAAATAATGCCGCTGAGGGCGAAGGTCAACTCCATCTGATTTAAGTCCTGGTCTACAGGAGGTAAAACTTCTTCTAGCTTCACCGCTGCATCGGGGCGAGCATAGGTCGCCAGCGGTGCATTAGGCATATACCCCGCGTAGTCAAACTGAGAAAAATTCACCGCCGCGTGCTGGGGCCCACAGGTAAAAATGATCTGCGTAGCAATCTCAATGAGCTGCTGAAGCCCTTGAATTTCTCCTGGACGCTGATTAGCACTGGTCGCTGCTGGAAAGTTAGGCACGCGAGGATAATCGGGCAACGTATCAACCTGAATTCCTGTCTTAGCAGCAAATTCAGCCGGTATCCAGTCTGGCAGTTCAGGAAATTCGGAAAGGGGGCGATCGCTCAAAGGCTGTCCCAATTCCGCTGCCCAAGCTTGCAGGTAGGGATCAAGCAAAACAGCAGTATCATCACGGTAATAGCGCTGTAAGTAGCTGCTGACATAAGTAGCGATCGCATCCCACAAAAGCTGAGCATCATCGCGGTAAGCAAAGTCAGGCAAAAACTCTGGCTCTAGCCCTCGTCTGGCAATGTCATAAGGAAGTGCCCCGTCGGTAAACGAGCGCTGCCGATAAGACTGATTGATCAGGCTGACTGAGGCTTCTCGCGTTGGAGCTAGCAGGTCTTCGATCGCAGCGTCTTCGGCTAGCAGCAGCGTATTGCCGCGTGTGTTGATCGCTAGTAAAAAGCGAAAATGCGGCCGCAGAAGCTGATACAGCGGATGACCAACTGGAAGCTGGCGGGAGGTGGCGATCGCAAACGCCTCCATTGACAAATGCGTGTTACACAAGTGGTCAATTAGCTCGTGATGCGTCATGTCTGCCGCTTGGGTATAGAGCTTTGCCCGCATCCAATCATCTGCCACCGCAGTTGGAGTTACCCATTTGCTGCCCGACTCTAATTGAATTAAGACTGGGTAAAGTCCCTGCTCAGTGCCGTAAAACAAAGCCTGTGGGTTTCCTACATAGCGCCCCAACTGAAGATCGGTTGAAGTGAGATCTTCAAATAGGGGATAATCTGCCAAAAACAGGCGATTTTGAGCAGCTGCATCCAGCAAATTCACATTTTTCTCGGTTGCTACTGAGTAGTCTTGGGTTGCCCAGGCTTGCAGTCGCTCCCGGTCTGCTTCTTGAATACGATGCAAAATCATCGGATTTGTCCCTGCCAAACGCTGACGGGCAAACTCGCGATCGCTTAATTCCCCATCTCTAGCGTGAATGAAACTGACCTTTGGGCGTTCTCGCTGCCACCGTTGTTCTAGTTCTGTATAGAACCGTAACCGCTGCCGTTCGCTACCAGGCCCCGCATCTTTTGAAGGGGAAGCATCTTGTAGGCGATCGGCGATCGCGGCTTTGCTGGCAGCTTTTAACGCCTGACCCATTTCGAGGCGTTTGCGCACATAGTTGCTGTTAAACGTTTCTCCAGGTGGCAATGTCCAGTTGAGCCAATCGGAATGTAGAAACTCTACATCCGCCAGCAATGTACTCAATCTATCCACCTGCTGACCAGTTTTTTGAACCGTTGATTCAAGCCACTGCATCAGCAGGTTCAACGGTGGTGAAACACGTCCTTGCTCAATTAAATTCTGGTAAATTCGAGTTAATCCGTAGCCCAGTGCCCCATCTTCACCGATGTGGGCAAACAATCGTGCAGGGCCACGCTGTTTCAACCCCACTGGACTGTAGCGATAGAATCCCTGCTGCTGTTCTGGAGGAAGATGGAGCATGATATGTCCTGAGTGAGTTTAGCTAAGACGCAACTGTCGAACGGTCGTGAATCAGTTCTATGTAAATCGGTCTAGATAGCTGGAACGAAACTCAATAAAGCTGAAGTAGCATTTTTCAGAAGCGAAGTGTTGAGTCTAATCATCTGCACCCACTTATTGAAAACTAAACAAATAAATCAAAGTCCTTTCCTGAAATTTCTAAAAATTTTTCAAATCAAACAGGATTTCTTCTAACAGAATGTCGCGATGGTTCTTCTAAACACCTCTAAATCCAATCGCAGCTACGCCATCTTGGGGACAGGAGCGTTAGGCGGGTTTTATGGCGCACGGCTACAGCAATTGGGGACAGAAGTGCACTTTTTGCTGCGAAGTGACTACCAGCATGTTCGCCACCATGGACTGACCATCGATTCAGTGCAAGGTGACTTTAAGCTGCCCCAGGTGAACGCCTATGCCAGTGTTGAGCAAATGCCGCCTTGTGATGTAGTTGTGATTGCTTTAAAGACAACTCAAAATCACCTGTTGCCTCAGCTTTTGCCGCCTTTAGTCGGCGAAAATAGTACGGTGCTAGTGTTGCAAAACGGGTTAGGGGTTGAAGCCGAGGTCGCTCAAATTGTGGGCGCGGAGAAGGTCATGGGTGGGCTATGTTTCATCTGCTCCAACAAAGTTGGTCCCGGTCACATTCACCATTTGGACTATGGAGCAATTGTGCTGGGGCAGTATTCAGCCAACAATCAGCCATGCGGCATCACACAGCGCATGTCTGAAATCGCAGAAGATTTTCGACAAGCCAATATTCCAATTGAGCTAACGGAAGACCTGTTTCTAGCACGCTGGCAGAAGCTCGTGTGGAATATCCCCTTTAATGGGCTTTCGGTTGTGCTGGATGCCACGACTGAGGAAATGATGGCAAACCCGGTCGTGCAGAGTTTGGCAGAGCAGCTAATGCGAGAAGTGCAGATAGCTGCTGGGGCGTGTGGGCGATCGCTCCCTGACAGCTACGTTCAAAAAATGCTGGATCACACGGCAAAAATGAAACCCTACCGCACTAGCATGAAAATTGACTATGACGAGCGCCGTCCATTGGAAATCAAAGCCATCTTTGGGAATCCACTCGATAGCGCCCAACAAGCCGGAGCAAAAATTCCTCAAATTGAAATGCTGTATCAGCAGCTTCAGTTCCTGGATGCTCGGAATCGCTCTGCAGAAGTCTGAAAATAGGCAACGAAAAAGGCACCCTTCTGGAGTGCCCTTCACGATTTATCTATTAAGGTGTCTTACGTCGGTTCCTGAGAATTGCTGGGAGGAGCGGCAACTGCATCCTTTGCTTTGGCTCGCTCTTCCTTCTTCTTCCGGTCTGCCTTGAGCATATCTTCCATGACGATCTGGGCTTGAGCAATTTTTTCTAGATTGCTGCGATAAAGTTCCAGATCTTTTTGCACTTTCTCTTCAGGCAAGTTTAGTGCATCACAAACCTGCTTAATCGCTTCATTTCGCCGCTTTTCATCTTTAACGAGGTCAAAATCTACACGTTCTAGCAGGGTATATAAGCCGATCGCAAATAGACGACTATATTTGAACTTGGGGTTTTGGGAGATCGCCCGAAATTGTCCCGTCAGACTACCTGCCTCGGAGTTTTCAGACTGCTTAAGCTGACCCATCAGGTTATCCAAGGACAGACCAGATGCTTCTGACTGCAACCGCTCAAAATCTTGCCGATAGGTTTGAGGGTCGCTGCCGATGGATTGGCAGAGCGCGTTAAAAATAGAAACTTTGTCGTTTTCCGGCCGGTAGCCCTGCATAAATCGCTCAAATGCATTAACTACACCTAGTGCGTAAATGGGATCATAATGAAAATCCGCATTGACGGAAAGCAAATGCATTTCTACCATCAACTCCTCTACAACTCGGCGGTAGATGGAGTTAATTGGGCGAGTGTGAGTATTGTAGAAAGCTCGCTTGGTATCGGAGACAGTGCGGACGTTGTTCACAAGAAATTTTAAAGATAACTTGATCCTATTGTCTCGTGTAGCGGCTAGTTTGCCAAGCAATGCTGAGGCTAATGCTCAGGCAAAAACTGGCTAAAAATGCTGCTAATTTAGCTGGCAATACCGCGAGGAACCCCTTCCAGGGCTTCTGCTTCTGTATCAAAAATTTCAAAAACTGAATCCATCATCGTCACCTCAAAGACAAGCTTGGCTTCGGGATGAACGTTACAAATGCGGAAGCTGCCTTTCACCTTGTCGGCATCGCGCATTCCTGCTACAAGAGAAGTCAAGCCCGAACTGTCAATAAAATTAACGTGTCCTAAATTTACAACCACGTGTGGACTCAATCTAGAAATGCACTCCTGTAGCTTGAGTCGAAACTGCCACGCCGTTGTGATATCTAACCGTCCTGTTGGGGTCAGAAGGATGATCGTTTTACCGTCTTGGGTGGTGTGTGTTGTCTGCTCCACGTGAATTATTGCCCTCTTTTTAGGAATTGCAGTATCAGGTTCTCAGGTGTTCTAAGCCTCAAGAAACCCCAAAGCAAGATTTAGAGATATGCACTACTCATGCGATCGCCCTCAGAATACCAGTTCCGGAACCATATCCAGAGAGGGTAGACACACCTAGTCTCTTCCGTCGCAGAACTGTGTCCATTCTAGTCGGGTCTGATTAAGCAGCTATGTATCAGTGCTTCGCTAAATCCAGGATGCTTAAGCCGCAATTGGCTGCACCACAACCCCTAGATTACCCACCCCTACGAGTTACTATCCCTCCTGTAGCAGGTTAACTCGTTTGGGAATTAGGAGAACAAAGAAATAAGGGAGTGCTGGATAACCCTCACTCCCTTACGCCTTCACACTCAAAAACGTGAAGTTTTATTTCCTTAGTGGAACGTTAGTGGTTATCAGGCGACCAGCTAGCCCAATCTTGAGGCTTTAGAAATCTCTCGTAAAGTTCTGCTTCGGGCGTGTCGGGCTCTGGCTGATAGCTATATTCCCAGCGCACCATTGGGGGCAGGGACATGAGAATAGACTCGGTGCGTCCATTGGTCTGTAGCCCAAAGATCGTACCTCGGTCGTAAATCAGGTTGAACTCGACATAGCGACCCCGCCGATAAAGCTGGAACTGACGCTGGTGATCGCCATACTCCATTCCTTGCCGCCGCTCCACGATGGGAATGTAGGCAGGTAAGAAAGAGTGTCCACAATCCTGCACAAAGCTGAACAACTGCTCCCAGTTGCGCGGCGCTATTTCTTCTAACGCATCACTGTAGACTGCTGCTGGTCCGCTGGCATTGGGACCGTGATAAAGCTTACCTCGCCCATCCTGGTAATCAAAAAAGATACCGCCGACTCCCCGCGTCTCCTGACGGTGCTTCAGATAAAAATATTCGTCACACCAACGCTTGAAAGTTGGGTAGTACTCTGGATGATGCTGATCGCAAGCCTGCTTCATCGTTTGGTGGAAATGGGCTGCGTCTTCTGCAAACGGGTAGTAGGGAGTCAAGTCGATTCCACCACCAAACCACCAAACCGGTCCTGCCTCAAAGTAGCGGTAGTTGAGGTGAACTGTAGGAATGTAAGGATTACGTGGATGCAGCACCATTGAGGTGCCCATCGCATGGAAACCGTGCCCTGCTGCTTCTGGGCGCTGCACTAAAATCGAGGGCGGCAGATCCTTTCCCCAAACTTCTGAGAAGCCGACACCACCTTGCTCAAACACCCTGCCTGCTTTCATCACACGAGAACGACCGCCGCCACCTTCCTCGCGCGTCCAGGCATCTTCCTGAAAAGTTCCTTCACCGTCTATTTCTTCTAATTTTTGGCAAATCTGATCTTGTAGATCTCGCAAAAATTGGCCGACCCGCTGTCTTGAATCAGAGGGGGGTGCAAAGCTGGAGGTCTTGATCTCACTGGTGTAAGAATTTGTCATAGCCCTACTTCAAATCGTCTGTGCCCGCTTGAATGTCTGGATGAGGCGTAAAAGAATAGATTCTAAACCAGGCAACAGATTGAAGTTGCCACAGTTTGATCTAGAGTATCTTGAATCGAGCTGAATCATGCACTGAACTTTATGAACATAAGTGAACCTTGAAGTAGTGAGTTTAGAGAATACAAAACTTGTTCCGGGGCTCCTCCTTAGCATATAGAGCTGGTGGCGCTACCTCCTGAAAACCAGTGACAGAGATACTTTAACGGCATTTCCAAGTAGAACTTAGGAATGAGTAAAAACGGGTGGAAGGGAGAAAAATTAGCAGATTTTGGAGACTCTAAAACAGCAGATTTGAGGCAAGTTTGATTTGTTCAAGGGCATCAATAGAACGGGGTAGCAGGGGCAGCTTAACAAAAGTTAGGCGATCGCCCCTCCCCTCAAATCCTTCAACCGCAATTTCTTCCCCAGCTTGATAACAGTTATGCACGACATAACGCTGCTGAACGCCCAGATTATCTAAAGCCTGCGTGAGTCGTTGGGTTTCGGCAGCGATCGCTGACTGTGCCTGGAGTACCCCAATAAATTCAGTGTATTTAGGATCTTTCAGCCGTTTTTGCGCCTGCATCACCCGTTGACGGAGCGATCGCAACCGTCCCATTAGTTCTGTGCGCCCTACTACGTCCTGATATTTGAGCCACAGACGAAAGATCCAGGCAAGCCAGTCTGCCATTGCTGTCGGCATTTCTAGAAACCGCAGTAGATGACCTGTTGGCGCAGTATCTAGAATAATCAAGTCTTGTGCCTTTTGTTCCAGCAGTTCCATTACTGTCACCAGTGACAGCATTTCATCGATTCCAGGCAAGGCTTGAGACACGATCTGTCGCCATGCTTGAGGTCCATACGCAATTTTTAGGTCGTCGTCACCTGTCTCGCCGCTCATCATTTCTGCCAGTTCCCACAGGTAATCTGCTCGAAACTGGTCTAGAACTTGTTCTGCATCGACTTCTTGCCCACTGAGATTAGAGCTCAAGGCAACAGGCTGATGTCCTAACTGCACACCTAGTGCATCTCCCAAGGAGTGGGCAGGATCAATCGAAACAACTCGAATACTTCGGTCAGGGTGACGTTCAGCCATTGCCCAGGCGATCGCCGCTGCTACCGTTGTTTTTCCTACCCCACCCTTGCCGCCTACGAGAATTAGCTGCCGTCCTTCTACCAGAAAGTCACTGAAACCAGGCGGAATTTGTTGGGGTAATGGTGCCGGTTTTGCTTCACCCGTGTGCTTAATGTCCTGCTGATGGAATTCCTGAATCCGGGCTATCAGTTGATCCAGAGCAACCGTACCAACAGGTTCTTTAGCTTGGTGAGGTGCTGTGAAAATAGGGAACTGTTGAACCACTTGAAATTTGCTGAGAACTAATTGCTGTTCGTCATAGCGATCGCGCTCGTCGGCATCCAGCAGAATGTGGTTTACAAATAGCCCACCAACCGGAATTTGCAGCTTTTCTAAGGCTGTGAGAAATCGCTGAGTTTCCAGGTAACTCATCGGTTGGGCGATCGCCACCACCAGGCAAGCTGTTTGCTGCTGATCTTGCAAAAGCTGCCGCCCTGCTGCCAAATCTGCCTTGATGTCTACCAAAAATGCATCTGCCTGATCGGGCACATACTGCCCTGCAAACGTTTGGCTGATGACGCGATGCTTCTCCTGAAACAAATCCATTGCTTCTAAGAAACCATCTAAAAAGTCCATTAGCTCAAACAGGTTCAGCGTGTGCCCGCTGGGAGCCATATCTACCACGATGCGATCGGCGACTCGTTCCCGCAGTAGCCGTTGAATCTCCAAAATACCCATCAGTTCATCTAGTCCAGGCCAGCTTAGATCCCAAACTGGGCTGAGGTCTTCACCTTGAACAAAACTGCCCCGCTCCACCAAAAGCTCTAGAACCTTGCCATAGTCTGCTTTGAACTGTTGAAGTAAGGACTGAGAATCTAGCGCTCTCACCTGAAGGTTCGGCAAATCTGGAAGCGATCGCGGCACATCTCCAACTGGCGACAACAAAACGTCTGCCAGCGAATGAGCTGGATCAGTCGAAACCAACAAAATTTGCTCATCGGGAAACTGCTGCGCCCAGCGACGAGCAAACCCGCAGGAAAGCGTCGTTTTCCCCACTCCGCCCTTACCGCTAAACATTGCCAACCGTAGTCTGTCGTACTGGTGCATTCCTTTTACCCAAAGCCTGCATCGTTAAAATGCCCATCCACCTGGGATGACTAAACCATTGGGATCAGTTGGGAAAACAGAGAGGAACTGATGAGTGACTTCTTTAAGGGATTTGAGCAGCTTTTAGAACTAGCTAAAGCTTTAGAAGAAAAGATGGAGAAAGGCGAACTAAAAGCTGACGTGCAAATCAACTCCCGCACCCTCAGCAGCATTCCGCGTCAGGGCAATATTCCCAGAAGTGGAATTGGCGTAAATCCATCTGCCAGTAGAACTCCTTCCACCCAGACCGATGAAGTCGTCGTTACGCCGCCTGCTGATCCTCAATCTCCTGCTGCTACAGCCTCGCTGCGAGAAGTCGGTGGACTCTCTGAAGTTTTGCAAGAACTGCGAGAGCTAGTTGAACTTCCCTTGAAGCGCCCCGAATTGTTGGCAAAGCTAGGATTAGAACCAACCCGAGGCGTATTGCTAGTTGGACCTCCGGGTACTGGCAAAACCTTGACAGCCCGTGCCCTGGCAGAAGATTTGGGCGTAAACTACATTGCCATCGTCGGTCCAGAAGTAATTGGGAAATACTACGGAGAAGCCGAAGCTCGGCTCAGAGGTATTTTTGAGAAAGCCGCCCGCTCTGCTCCCTGCCTGGTTTTCATTGACGAAATCGATAGCCTTGCGCCCGATCGCAGCAAGGTTGAAGGGGAAGTAGAAAAGCGTTTGGTTGCCCAGCTTTTAGGGCTAATGGACGGATTTGCCCAAACTAAAGGAGTCATTGTCCTCGCTGCTACGAATCGCCCTGACTACCTTGACCCGGCATTACGTCGTCCAGGGCGACTTGATCGAGAAGTGCAGTTTCGGGTGCCCAACCGAGAAGGACGCTTAGAAATTCTCACAATTCTGACTCGGTCGATGCCATTGGACGAGTCGGTGGAATTGGGGGCGATCGCCGATCTCTCAGTCGGTTTAGTCGGTGCTGACCTCAAAGCCGTTTGTCAAAAAGCTGCTTACACTGCCCTACGTCGTCAGGTTCCGTCTCTCGAAGCCCCAATTCCAGAGACAATGACTGTGAATCAGCAGGATTTGCTTCAGGCGATCAAGCAGGTGAAACCGTCAGTTTTGCGCTCCGTCGAGGTCGAGTCTCCCGAAGTTTCTTGGGAACAAATTGGCGGACTGGAGACCATTAAACAGACGTTGCAAGAGTCTGTTGAAGGGGCGCTGCTCTATCCCGAACTTTATCAGCAGACAGGTGCAAAAGCCCCGCGCGGAATTTTGCTATGGGGACCTCCAGGCACGGGCAAAACCCTTCTTGCTAAAGCCGTTGCCTCTCAAGCCAGAGCTAACTTTATTGCAGTTAATGGGCCAGAACTGCTGAGTCGCTGGGTCGGTGCAGCAGAGCAGGCAGTGCGCGAACTATTTACCAAAGCAAGACAAGCCGCACCTTGTGTCGTGTTTGTGGATGAAATTGATACATTAGCTCCAGCACGCGGCAGCTATGCCGGAGATTCGGGAGTGAGCGATCGCGTTGTGGGGCAACTCCTCACTGAACTCGATGGCTTACAGGGCTGCCCCAATGTGTTGCTCGTTGGCGCAACTAACCGCCCTGAAGCCCTTGATCCAGCTCTTCTGCGAGCTGGACGGTTAGATTTGCAACTTAAAGTAGACTTACCCAATTTAGAAAATCGACTCGACATTCTCCGGGTTCACAATAGCGATCGCCCCCTAACCAATGTAACCCTCACCGATTGGGCCAGCCAAACTGAAGGTTGGAACGGAGCAGATCTTGCTTTGCTGAGCAATCAAGCTGCCCTAGAAGCAATTCGCCGCTACCGCGCTCAAGGATTTAGTGATCCCAGCCAAATTCAAATCATCGCTGAAGACTTTACTGCCGCCTATCAATTACTCTCCAGCCAGCGCCAATCAGAATGAGATGTTATCCAAATGACCTACTCCACCGGAGCCGAAGCCGGGACTTCTGGTGTCACCTCCGTTGAGTGGGTGGCTGAATTGGTGACAGTATAGGGGCGCATTCTAGCCTGTTGGGAATTGAGCAAGGTCAGACGAACTGATTCTGGCATCGTTACAGCTAGACGGTCAGTTGGGGCAAGGTCGTCAGACTCAACAGCGATCGCAGCAGGTTCTAAAACTTGAGCCACAGCGGTCTGCTGTTGCAACTGCTGAGTTGAGGAAACCAAACCGCTCAACCCATCAACTAGGTCACGAATGTTTTGGCGAAATTCTGGATCACCCGTCAATTCATCCAAGTCAGCAGTAATCTTTTGAGTATTCTGGAACGTAGCACGGGCAGAATCTAGCGTTTGCTGCAAGAGCAAAATGTTATCAGCATCACCTACTGCACCAGTCAGATCGCGCAAATTAGCCGAAGCCTCGGCTGCATTAGCAGAGAGAACTTCCAGATTTTGAAGCAGCTCTCCCTCTTCAATCGCAGGAGCAAGCCGACTGACTGTAAGCTGAAGTTGGCTGCTGGCCTGGTTCAAGTTACCCAGAGTGCTAACTAAAATGGAGCGGTTGTCTGTCAGCAAAACGCTAACTTGAGCAGCCGTTAAGCCAATTTGGTTAGCAGCTTGCCCGACCGAGTTAGCTGAAGTCGCAGCCGAAGTGGTTAGCCTGTTTAAATCCCGCTCGACCGAGCGGGTTAGCCCCGAAACTTGCCGTGTTAATCCCGCAACCCCCGCCGCCGCTTCTGAGGTGTTGCGAGTCAGGGTGCGAATTTCGCCAAAAAACACCGGGTCAGTGATCAAATTGGTCAACTCGACCGTAGAGCGAATCAGTGCCTCAAAGCTAACGCCGACGTTGCCTTGAAGGCGATCGCCATTACAAATAATGACTGTGTTATCACAATCAGCATCCAGCGGAGTGGTTGCAATCACGGCAGCAGAAGGTTCTTCAAGCGGGGTCATATCAACGGAGGTTTCGCCAATTAAGCCTGACTGGTTTGCCTCAATCAGCACATCACTGGGAATCAACAGGTTGGCAGATGTAATCTCAATCGTTACCGCAACTGCATTTGGACCAGGCTGAATCGACAGAATTTTGCCAACTACCACACCCCGATACCGGACAGGCGCACCTGCCTGCATTCCAACCACATTGGGGAATTCTACTATCGCCTGATAGCTACGACTTCCCGGATTTAAACCGCGAATCCACAGTGCCAACAGCCCAAATAGCCCTAACCCCACCAGGATTAATAATCCGACGGAGCCTTCTCGTATCGTTCGCGATCGCATGACTTCTCCTCAAAACGATTTGCGGCATTGCTCAATTTGACATGAATTTGCAGGTAAGGATTCCATCGACCTGGTCAAATTCATCCTATCTATACAGCAATACCCAATTTGCAGTACACGGCAAACGCCAGAATGAATGCTCATAACAGATTAACCGACTTCTTTAACCCACCACCTGAATCGGACCATGTATGCTGCCACTAAAGAATTGCCGCACCAAAGGGTCTTTGGTGGAATCAATTTCACTAACAGCTCCCGCCCACTGCACTTTTCCCTTGTAGAGGAATATAATCCGGTCAGCTGTCCGCCGAATTGTGCTGTCCTGGTGTGTCACCATTACATAGGTAGTGCACCCACCTGACTTGGATTGGAGATCGCGAATCAGGTCTTCAATCACGGTCGAGGCGATGGGGTCAAGTCCGGCCGTCGGTTCGTCGTAGAGCAATACTTCAGGTGTATCGGAAGGTCTCTCTGGGTTTGCCATGATTGCTCGGGCAAAGCTGACGCGCTTTCGCATTCCGCCAGAAAGTTCTGCTGGGTAGCGATCGCCAATTCCAGGTAAACCCACCATCTCTAGTTTTTGGTTGACCAATTCTCGAATATGGCGGGGTGGTAGCCTGGAATGTTGATATAGCAAGAAGCCGACATTCTCATCTACACTTAGCGAGTCAAACAAGGCTGCCTGCTGAAACACCATGCCAATCCCAATGGGATCTTGAGCATCATCAACTAGCCCTTTCCGCCGCTGTCCTTGAACAAATACTTCACCCGAATCAGGGGCTAACAGTCCAGCAATAATTCGTAAAATCGTAGACTTGCCTGTGCCAGAGGGCCCAATTACCGCCAGAGCTTCACCCCGGTAGATAGTTAGGTCAACCTGATCGAGGACTACGTTATTACCGAAAGACTTGCTAACTCCCTTCAGTTCAATTAACGGCTCAGCCATAGCGTAATGAGAGGCAGGTCAAGGGAACTAAAAAATATTAAACTCTAGACCTTAGACTCTGAACTCTAGTTCATTCAAAGTCTAGGGTTTAGCGTCCAGATTGCATAAGTGGCACACATTTCAAAACCAGATTGAGCAAACCAATGTAACCTAGTCAACTTTGAACTGTAATTCAGCTTTGAATTCAGCCTTGATGCCTTTTTACTGGCGGCTTAACCCTCAAAATATAGCTTTGTTGGAAGCATTACAGTTTTGCAACTTTCATTCTGAGAATGGTGTATCTAATTTAACGTAAAGGACTTGATATCTGCCTTGACTCTAGTAGATGAGCTATACCAGCATAGGGGCAGCAATCAATAGAAGTTTTTGGTCGACTTTCCTAACCTTGCCCGTGATCAGCAATGTCATTTGGTTTACTGAAACAAGCTTTAAAGGCGATCAGATATGAATCGCGCCACCGTGCTCCGGTGCGATTCAGTCGATGGTTTTTGTGGCTAGCACCAGGGTTGTTTGTCAAACGATGGTTGTTGGTCAGTGCTAGCGGTGTTCTGCTGACGGGATTAGGTTTAGCCATTTGGACGAACCGAACTCCGGTATTCTACATTGGGCGATTCATTTCAGATTTTTTAGAAACTGTCACCACATTCTTTCCCAGCTATGTCAGTGGACCGATCGCCATAGCAATTGGCATTCTGTTTATCTTTTGGGGACAAACGCGCAGCCTGGGATCAATTACCCAGGTGTTGATGCCAGAAGGGGATGAGGAACTGATTGATGTACTAATGACCCACCGGCGGTTAAACCGTGGTCCCAGAATTGTCGTGTTAGGCGGCGGCACTGGGCTATCTAACTTACTGCGAGGGCTAAAGATCTACAGTGCCAACATTACAGCGATCGTGACTGTTGCAGATGATGGGGGATCGTCGGGACGCCTGCGACGAGAAATCGGCGTGCTGCCACCGGGAGATATCCGCAATTGTCTAGCAGCCCTGGCAGATGAAGAAAAGCTGTTGACTGAGCTATTTCAATATCGGTTTAGGGCTGGAGATGGGCTGGTGGGTCATAGCTTTGGCAATCTGTTTTTGACGGTCATGAGTGAGGTGACGGGCGATTTAGAAAGGGCGATCGCCGCCAGTTCTAAAGTGCTAGCAGTACGGGGGCAGGTGCTTCCGGCAACCCTGAGCGATGTGCGGCTCTGGGCGGAGCTATCCGACGGTCGGCGAATTGAAGGCGAATCTCATATCACTGAAGCCCAAGGCAAGATTGTTAAAATTGGCTGCACTCCTTCCAATCCGCCTGCTCTGCCTAAAGCGCTTCAAGCGATTCGGGAAGCAGACTATATCATCATGGGTCCGGGGAGCCTTTACACCAGCATCATCCCCAATTTGCTGGTGCCTGAAATTGTTGAGGCGATCGCCCAACGTGAGGTTCCGCGCGTATATGTCTGCAACATCATGACGGAAGTTGGAGAAACCCAGGGCTACACCGTTTCCGACCATATTCGCACCATTGATGCAGCAGCCGGACATCATCTTTTCGATGCAGTCGTCGTACAAAAGAAAACACCCTCTGCCCAATCGTTGATTCGCTATGCCCAAGAAGGCTCCCATCCCGTTTTCCTGGACCGGGAAGCTGTAATGCAGTTAGGTCGGCGCGTTGTAATCGCTAATGTAATGCTTGAAGACGAACACACTGGACAAGTCCGCCACGACTCCGATCGCTTAGCAAAAATCTTGCTGCGTTGGTATAGCCGCGTTCACGAGCTATAGAGGAAAAGCTCAACTGCTCTTAAGCTATGCTCTCCCATCATTGAACTGTTGGATCTGAATCTGAGGAGGAATCTGAAGTAGGGTCTAAACCTGAATTTGAGGTTGCGCCGGGACCAAAATCTTGATTGCGCCTACGAAGGGACTGGGCTTTGACTCGCAAATCTTGAAAAAAGTCTGTGTCTACAATTTCTTTGACTCGCTTCTGGCGTTTTGTCTGATCAATTTCGATGCGGAGTTCTGCAACCTGGCGTTTCAAAATTTCTTCACGCTGACGAACTTTGCCAACCATGATTTCAAATACTTCAGCCAGCGTTGTGATTTCATCGCGAACTTGCCTTTCTCCTGAAAGATAAGACAAACTCTGGCTGTAGTCTCCTTCCCCAATTCGTTCTGCGGATTGGGTGAGGTTGACAATGGGTCGGGTCAGAACACGAGACACAACCCAAACCAGGATAAACAGCGTTCCATAGGTCGTCGTGAAAGCAATCAAAACACTCCCGCGAATTTGCTGCTGCACCTGTAAGACATAATCCGCCCGAAAATCAACGCCCAACGCCCCAATCCGTTTTCCCTCTCCGTTGGTCAACGGAATTGCACCAGACACCCAGGTGCCCCATTCATCTGTAAATGGCTCAGCATCAAAAATTTCAGCCGTTAGCCCTTGCAGTAGAATGCCTCCTTCCGGTTCATCATAGGATTCCAGAAATTTTGCGCCGTCGATTCTTCGGTTAATTGCACTGCCGCTGCCCACAAATACAATTTGGTTGGGGGTAGAAGAAGCGGTATAGGTGTAAATGTAGGCACGAGGTTCGATGCTTTCTAGCTGAGCTAGCCAGTTGACGTGTTCCCAGTAGCGCGGATCATCGCTGTAGCCGTCGGCTCTAGGTGTGCCCTGGTCAATCAGAGCAGCAAAATCTTCGGTACTTGTGCCGCTTGCAGCAGCTTCCATCGTGGTTTCTAGATCTTCTCGAATTTGTTCAAGTGCAAAATTAGTTGCAAATCGATAAAACCAGTAATAGGCACCTGCAAAGACAAGACTAAAGACTAGTGTGAAACCTGTTAAAACTTTAAGCTGAAGGCTAATGAAATGAGATTTTTGAGATTTTTGTTTTGCTGTTTTTACGTTCCCTAATTTCACGGTAGATTCCCCAATCTTTTCTGAGCTCCCTGCTTTAAAGATTCAGCTTATCTAAGATGATTTTGCCTCGCTGCCGTCGTTTTAGTCTCCAGTTAAATAAGCTTTCTTCGTATACCGATCGCATTTTAATAATAGCGGCGATCGCCCCTCCACAAGCAATCAATCCAATGCATAAATAAGCATAAAAATAAGTCGAAACATTAAATTGAATTCCAAGTAATACAATCACGCCTATGGCTAGACAACCAATAACAGTACCTATTGCAAATAGATAGCTATCCATAAACATACTGACTCTGCCTCGACGTTCCTCAGGGACAAATGCCTGAAAAGACTTTCGAGCAGATTCATCAATAGTAAATTGAGTTAGCTTAGACAAAGAAAAGCCACTGACACCACCCACAATTCCTGGAAAAAGCATCATGGAAAAAGTACCGATTAGTTGAGCTAACGGTAGTGCAAAAAACGCGTTTTTTAAGCCTGTTATCTTGATTAGGAAACTCGTGAAAAACCCTTGAATAACAAATGACGTAAGAGTGAGTCCTAAGCGATACAAACTGTAGAAGCGCTGATAGCTATCAGCAGTACTAAAAACGTGATTAGAGACAACTAAAAAGTGAAATTCAAATACGGTCAGGCAGACGTTAATTGCCAGAATTGCAACCGTCAAATAGCGAAAAGAAGATACCTCTCGGACAAAGCTCCAGGCTTCTGTTAAAGTGGCGATCGCTGACTCTTGCTTTTGAGCAGCTTGTCTAAATTTGATGCCTTTTAATCTCGACTGAGTTAATAGGAATGCAGCCAAATAAACTAATGCATTCAAACTGAGCAATTCTTCCGGTTTTAGCTGAAGTTGAGTGAGGAGAGTGGGAGCGATCGCCGCTAACCCCAACCCCAGGATTTGTCCGACAAAGCTACCTGTGGCAATCAGCGGAAACAACCGTTTGGTTTGCGCCATGTCAAACAGATCGTTTGCCAGAATCCAAAACACCAGCGGAAAGAAAAGCAACTGCTGCTCAGCAAGCAGATAGAGGAGCGAATAGTTGAGCCAACGGGGTGCTTGAAGGCTAAATAATAGCCTCAAAACAACCAGCATCAGCACATAGGCACAGCTCATCCAGCCCATCAAACTGACCCGGTTAAACCGATCGACGACCAGGGATTGCAGTCCCGTAATCAGAATTGTGAGCAGCATATCTACCAGCCAAACCAGCAGAATTTGGTTGACTCCAACGCTGCTCAAAAAACCGCTTACGGCCACCACATCAGAGACCTGACAGGCTAAAGCATTACTCAACAGCAGCAGCCAAAGCGTTACGACAAGGTATGTCTCTTCTTTCCTCACGCAGCAGTACAGCCTACTAAATGCAGGAGAATTGCCTTCTGGACGTGCACTCGATTTTGGGCTTGCTGCAACAGTCTAGACTGTGCCCCATCTGCGGCTGCATCAGAAATTTCTTGTCCCCGATTGGCAGGCATACAGTGCATGACTAGGGCTTGAGGCGCATGAGTCATGAGGCTATCGTTCACTTGGTAAGGACTAAACAGAGCCAAACGTCGGGTTGCTTCTGCTTCACTTACCTTTTCCCACATACCCATGCCTTCCCAAGAATCTGTGTAGATTACGTCTACTCCTCGGACTGCCTCAACAGGGTTTGAAATGCACTGAACGACTTGATCACCCGCGATCGCCCGCGCCATTTCGATTGTTTCCGCTTCCATCCAAAAATCTTCAGGACTGCTGAGAATGAGCTGAAAGCCAAACTTAACGGCTGCAAATAGTAAGGAGCGGGCAGTATCTTGATTGCTAGAACCTAAGTAGACTACCTTCAACCCAGACAAGCGCCCTAACTCTTCTTGGATAGTCAGTGCATCAGCCATTGCCTGACAGGGATGGTTGTATTTAGTCAGTGCATTGATCACAGGAACAGGCGACCAGGCAGCCATTTCTAACAAATTTTCATGGTCGCTGACTCGCGCTGCAATGCCGTGAACGTATTCACCTAAAACTCGTACTACATCGGCAATGGATTCGCGATCGCCCATGTCCACATCATCCTTGCAGAGATAGAGCGCATGTCCGCCTAACTGCTGAACTGCGAGTTCAAAACTGACACGGGTTCGCAGAGACGGTTTTTGAAAAACCAATGCCAGCGTTTTACCGCGCATTACGGTTTGGTGTCCTGTACTGAAGTGTTCCTGCTTGAGAAAAGCTGCTTTGTCTAGCAATTCCTCTAAATCTGCGGTAGACCAGTCCATCAAACTCAGAAAGTGTTGTGCCATTGCGAACCTTCTCCAGGTCAAGACTAAGCTGCCACCCTCGACCTTTCTGCAAAGGTAGTCCGGGATTTGAGAATTTCATTTCTAGAGCGAAAAATTCGCTGCTGAACGAGATTCGGAAAGCCAGGTTAGCTTTTTGGGATAGTTCGAGGGAGCTACTCAGGGGTGTTGTCTTTTAAGACTTCCCAAATCTGGTTGGGCAGTAACCGTTGTTTTTCTGAGGCAAGTCGAGCTTGGTAGTATCCGTCATCCGCAACCCGGCTGAATTGTAGTAGTCCTTGCTTTACCAGTTTTTCTAAGATGGTCTCGACAAGTGCTTCAGGCTTTCCGGTATGGTTCACGCAGTCTAATAAAGTTGCTTTGCCCCGCCGAATGATCCAGTTCATAAGCTGACGTTTAGCGTCGGGCAACAGCAGCAAATCAAACATTAGAAACGCCAGGGTCAGACACTCTATCAGTCGGGTTCGCTTTGGTTAACCAGGCTTTTAGGAGATGTGCACGTTTGGTTTCGCCAATGTTGGTAATTTGTTGGGCGATCGCTCTGACATCTTTACTCAAGGAATGATCGGGGTAGCGCAGACAAAAGATGTCGCTGCTGGCTAAAGTCAGCAACTCTTGGGAGAAGGGTAAAACGGCTGCGACGGGATGACCGTAGGTTCTTTCAAGCTGTTGCCTAACGTCTTGCTGGAGATACTTAGATGAAACCTGATTGGCAACCAACAGAATTTTGGGAACTCCTAACTTCTTAGCGACATCCAGCGTGAGCGCAACGTCCTGAAAGTTCCGCTGGTCTAAACACAGCACTAGCACCAGAATGTCCGAAAGGGCGATCGCCAGCAGCGTGTCTTCGCTCGATTCAGGATTTGTATCAATCAACAAATAGTCGAGCTTGAGACGGTGACTCAGTTCAAATAGTCCCTGGCTCAATGTACTGGTGTCGTAACCCTCTTGTAGCAGTTGGGCCATCTCGTTAATCTTGATGTTAGAAGGAGTGAGGTAAATGCCTCCTCCCATCACTGCTATTTCTCCGTGGTTAATCTTGAGGAGTGGACTGAGTGACTGGGTCGCCTCCTGAATTCCTACGTTGCTCCAGAGGTAGTAGTTGAGGGCATGATCAGTTTGATCTTCGTCAAGCCCGAACAGAGTGTGAATTCCAGAAGCCTGCACATCGATGTCGATGATGCCAACTCGCTGTCCGTGCTCTGCAATGCTAACGGCTAGATTAGCAGCCAGGTTAGATTTGCCTGTGCCATGACGGAGGGAGTGAACAGAGACAATTTTGGGCATTGCAGACCTTGAAAACTAGGCAAGCCACGGAGTCTTAAGCAGGAGCAACACAGGTCTAGGCTGTAGCTAAATTATTCCCCAGTCTAACGTGACAGATCAACGTATTTTGTGCAGTGTACTGCTTTAGTGATTTTGCAGATGAAATTTTTAGAGAAACCCTAGGGGATTGACGGGTTCGCCGTTTTGCCGGACTTCAAAGTGCAAATGAGGTCCAGTCGAAAATCCAGTGGAGCCAATAGCGGCGATCGCCTGTCCTTGCTGCACGGTTTGTCCTTCGCTGACGTAAAGTTCACTGGCGTGCCCGTAAAGCGTGGTTAAGTCGCCCCCGTGACTGATAACGACAGCATTGCCGTAGCCGCCGTACCAGCCTGAAAAAATCACCACGCCTGCATCAGCAGCTTGAATTGTGCTGCCGTGACTTGCGCCAAAGTCAATTCCAGCGTGAAAGCGACGATAGCCTAGGATGGGATGAACGCGCCAGCCAAAGTTGCTAGTCACAATGCCGATCGAGGGATAGGTGAATTGCCCCGTACCTCGAACCACTGGACCCGGGATTGAAAGGCGCTGCCGAATCAAAACGGCGATTGTAGCGGAGTCTCTTTCTAGCTGGGCTTCTGCTTCTTCTAGGGCATTGCGGTCTTGGCGCAGGCGAGCAATCAGGTCTTGTTGAATTTTTGACTGGGCTTCAAGTTGAGATTTTTGGGCAAGAAGCTGTTGGGTCAATAAGGCAATATCATTCTTTTGGCGCTCAATGGTGCGTTTGCGCTGATTCAGGTTGTCAAATTGAGCTTTTAAGTTAGCCAAAATTTGGCGATCGGCTTGATAGACCAGTTTGAGTTGACGGCGGCGATCGAGAAATTCGTTGAGATTATTGCTTTGCAGCAAGACTGCCCAACCCTGACCACCCTGCTGTCGCTGCAAGAAACGGAGTCGAGCGACAGTGCCAAGCTGTTTATCTTGAAAGCCTTTTTCGGCGATCGCCAATTCTGCCTGTAGTTTCTTCAGGTTCTCTGTTGCGGCTTTAATCTGTGCCTCATTCTGCTGAATCTGAGCAGCGGTGGTGCGAATGTTATTCTGCAAGCCGCCCAATCTGTCCTGAGCAGACTGTTCCAGATTTTGCAGGCGATCGCGCTCCCTCTGTATGTCATCCCGCTCTTGCTCAATCTGTTGTTGCTGCTGTTGTAGGTTTTCCACTGACCCAGCTTGAGCTAACGGTAGGGCTGATGGTAGTGCATAAGACAATGAGGTTGAGCCAATCGCCAGAAACAGACATAGCCCAAGCACTATTTTTAGAATGATTTGACGCAACTTGAGTTGACTCAGCAGTTTAACCATGTCCTGAAACTGTTAGCTTACCCTCTCAAGCTGAGGGCGATCGCACCAAACGCCAGCAAAATTGCACCCGAAATTCTGTTTAACCACTGCAACCCATTTGAGGTAAACCGTCGTCGCAATAAACTGACTCCTCCACTCAGCAGCAACCACCATAGCGCCGATCCTAAAAACACCCCTAAAACTAAAACTCCAGCCGCTGCGTAGCTGCCGCCAGCGCTAGCCAGACCCAAACCTGCAAACACTGCTGCAAACGAAAGAATAGTAGCAGGATTGGTCAGCGTCAATACAACTGTTGAGGCATAGGCTGTAAAAAGGCTGCGTGATTTGCCAGAAATAGTTGATTCAGCAGGCTTAGACACAATTGTCTTCACTCCCAAATAGCAAAGAAACAAACCACCAATCAGCCGAACCCAAAGCGCTTGTCCAACTAGCAGATCGGCTACAAACGTCAGACCGAATCCAGCAACACACCCATACATTGCATCCGCCGTTGCAGCCCCCAAACCTGACAAGAAGCCAGAGGCAATTCCCTCGGTTAAGGTGCGGCGTATGCATAGTACACCAATTGGCCCCACGGGTGCAGCGATGGAAAATCCAAGGATCAGTCCTCGCCCTAAAAATCCAATGTCCATGCTTTAAAGTCTCCTTAATAGATGCAATGTGCAATTTCTTCTAAGTTTTTTGTGGGATGGGCTTGCCCGCTTACATTGAGCAGCCATTTCGTTGCTCCATAGGGAACCCAGGTTTCAAGGACTTTACCTGTCCCTCACGTCGTTGATACCTACCCTTGAACCGTTTCTGAATCGGCTGGGAATTGGAGCGGCAAAGCAGGAGTTTCCTTCGTTGTTGAAAGCACGATGGTGGTTCGAGTGCGCAAAATTCCGGGTAACCCTTTTAAGTTTTCGCTGACTAGTTGCTCCAAGCCTCGCGTGTTGCGGCATCGTACTTTGAGCAAGTAATCATCTTCACCCGTGACATGATGGCATTCCTGAATCTCCGCTAATTCCTGTACTCGCTGCAAGAAAGTAGCTCGATGTGAATGCTCCAGTGTTACTGCGATGAACGCAGTTAGCTCACAGCCAACGGTTTCAGGGTCGATTAGGGCGGTATACCCCTTAATAATTTTGCGTTCCTCTAAGCGACGAACGCGTTCAGCAGTTGCAGGAGCAGAGAGTTCTAAAATTCCAGCTAACTCTGACCAGGTGATGCGCCCCTGATCCATTAGACTTCGCACTACCTTATAATCTGTCGAATCTAGACTCACAAAGTTGTTTTTATTAGGTCTGTTAGATATTTATAATTATTTTATAAGGCTGAGTCAAGCGTATTGGTCAACAAACGGAACTCAGACATCTCTGTGTAGATGCCTGAAGAAGGTTAGGGAGGTTTGCTAGAGAGGCGTAAGGATTTGCTCTGTTATAGGGAAAATTGGGTTTGGTAGCGTTGGTTATTTTTTGGGATTGAAGGGAAGAGCGTCTGACCACGGCACTTTCTTGATCAGAAAAGTGGCAGGCAAGACATAGGAGCGATCGCTCCTTCCCTCACCCGATAGGTCAATCATCTTCACCACCAGTCGTAGCGAAAAGGTAATGTCTGCTTTGCGCTCCATAAAGTCAGCGTAGAGTTTCTTCATCTTGTCTGACTTCTTGCCAGCTTTCTCAATTCCGAATAGATCAATGATTGGAGAGGCTGTTTCCAAGCTGCCATCGATGTTCATCTTGAGAATATCCTCAGCCGTAAACTCTTCCTTTAAGGTTTTGCCAGGGGGCACAACGCTAGGGACTTGCTGCTCAGAAAGGTTGAAGCGCTTATCAGGGGTGAGGCGAATGACTCGGCGCGATCGCCCCTCGTGATCGGTCAAGGAACTGTGGTCCCAATTCACCTCAAAAGATTGGTCAGTCGATTTGTTCTCCAGGGACATTGACAGCTTTTTGGGCTGTTCCTCAAATTTGTAGCGATCGTCAAATCTGAAATTGAGATTAATCAAATCCCTTAGCTCTTTCTCCTCCAAAGTCTGATCGAGTGTAGTGCGATCAAAGTGAAAGGTCGTCTGGTCATCCAACGTATTGATCGCCTGATAGAGCACATACACAACCGAGATGATGTAGACCGTCAGAATGAGCAAATCTAGTTCAGTCATGGCTTGGCAAAAAGAGCAAGTTAGGCAAACGTTGGACGAACAAAAGTGACGACTGAAAAACGAGGTTTCTCCAGTATCAGGGATTTGAGTACGTTTAAGCGTCTTCCCGATTTCTTCCCGATTTTCTCCCTAATTCTTCACGTCAGTGATGTAGCTTAGCACTCATCACCGGTACGCACGTTTAAGCCTGTCGCTAGCATAGCCGTCCCTTTTCCAGAGAGGAAACCGTGAGTAATAGAAAGCTTCTACACCTATCTCGCCGCCAAGTCATTCGAGGCTTGCTTGCCACGACGGCTTTTGGCATTACTGCTCGTTTTGGCACTGGGTGCAGCTCAGCCGAGGGGGGTGGGGGTGCTACAGACCAAGTTACGATGGGCTTTATTTACGTTGGACCCAAAGATGACTACGGTTACAACCAGGCACACGCAGAAGGCGCAGCTGGGGTTGTAGAGAGTTTTGATTGGGTCAAGATCGTTGAAGAAGCCAGCGTTCCAGAAACCACTGCGGTTGAGGAATCGATGCGAAGCATGATCGATATTGACGGTGCAACTGTCCTCTTCCCCACATCTTTTGGCTACTTTGACCCTCACATTCTCAAGCTGGCAGAAGAATATCCCGACGTACAGTTCTTTCACTGTGGTGGACTTTACCAGGAAGGAACGCATCCGGTTAATGTAGCTAGCTACTTTGGCTACATCGACGAGGCACAGTACATTGCTGGAATCGTTGCTGCTCACACGTCCAAAACTGGAAAATTAGGATTTATCGGTGCAAAGCCAATCCCTCAAGTTCTCAGAAACATTAACAGCTTCACGCTGGGTGCCCGCAGTGTCAAACCCGAAGTGACGACGCAGGCTATTTTTACCGGAGATTGGGCCCTGCCAGTCAAGGAAGCAGAAGCTGCAAACAGCATGGCTGACCAGGGAATTGATGTGCTCACCTGCCACGTGGATAGCCCCAAAGTGGTGATGGAAACCGCAGAAAAGCGGGGCATTTTTTCCTCTGGTTATCACGCTGACCAAACGGCTCTAGCACCCAAGGGCTATCTCACGGGTGCTGAATGGGATTGGACGAGCGTTTATTCCAAGATCGCTGAAGACATTCACGCTGGCAAAAACTTGATGGATGGCAGCATTCCTCATATCCTCCGGGGCGGTTTGGCTGAGGGCTTCTGGAAGCTTTCAGAGTACGGTCCAGCAGTGAGTGAGCAGGCAAAGCAGGATGCTGAAGCCGCCAAAGCTGCCTTTATGGACGGCAGTATGGTGATTTACAACGGTGAGATTAAGGACAACACGGGCGCAGTTGTGGTTGAAGCGAGTCAATCGCTGAAGCAGCAAGACCCTGTGCTGGAGCAGATGAATTATCTAGTCGAAGGGGTGATTGGTAGCGTTGCTAGCTAATCGCCCCTTATCCTTCATCCCTCATCCCCTATCTCTCATTCTTTCACCATGGTCACTCATCGTAAAACCCTGGAATCTATCTGCATTCCGGTTGGCGCTTTAGCCTTTTCACTCGTCCTGTTTGGCGCATTTTGCGCGGCTGCGGGGGCAAATCCTTTTGGCGTATATGCCTCGATTTGGAAGGCAGCATTCGGCAGTTGGAGCACGTTTCAAAATACGCTGATTCGAGCTTCACCGCTGATGTTAAGTGCCTTGTGTACGGCGCTTCCTGCTCGTCTAGGGTTGGTGATTATTGGCAACGAGGGCGCATTAGTCGTGGGTGGCTTGGGTGCAGTTGCGGCTGGATTGGCACTGTCTACTGCCCCACCTACGGTTGTACAGATCGGTATGGCACTGGCAGGAATGGCAGCGGGCGGTTTGTGGATTGGTGCGGTCGGTGCATTGCGGCACTACCGCGCTGTGAATGAGACGATCAGCAGTTTGCTGATGAACTATATTGCGATCGCCCTGCTCAACCACTTAGTCGGTGGTCCCATGCGCGACCCCAGTTCGCTCAACAAGCCTTCCACCTATCCGATTGCTGAAATCAATATGTTGGGTTCTATTCCTGGCACTCGAATTCACTACGGACTGATTTACGGACTGATTGCCTGTGCGATCGCCTACTTCCTGATTCAGCGCACCACCTTTGGCTTTGCCGCTCGAACTGCGGGAGGAAACATTCGCGCCGCCCGCATCGCCGGACTGCCCGTCGGCAAACTAACGATGGCAATTTGCTTCCTGGCAGGCTCCTGTGCAGGTTTGGCGGGCATGGTTGAAGTTGCAGCTGTTCACGGTCGCGCCAACGAATCGCTAAATGCCAACTACGGGTATGGCGGCATTCTGGTTGCCTTCATTGCTCGACACAATCCGCTAGCAGCGGCACTCGTGTCTATCATGCTAGGCGGCATTCTTGCTAGTGGTGGCATTTTGCAGCGATCGCACAACCTCCCAGACGCAACCGTTCTCGTCTTCCAAGGGCTTGTCTTCCTGGTCGTCCTGTTTAGCGAATCGCTCTACGGCAAGTTTGCCATCTTCAAAGAGCCAATTGTAAAGGCCCCACCGACACCCGCAGTTACGGCGGTGGTGTGAGGAATTTGGAGTTTGTAGAGACGCGATTAATCGCGTCTCTACAAACTCCACACCTATAAGGAGATTCTACTAATGGCAACAGAAGCACTCGGTTGGTGGGGCGTACCGTTGGCGATCGCCGCTGGTATGATGCGCGGGGGAACGCCCTTCCTATTTGTCAGCTTGGGTGAATGTCTGACCGAAAAGAGCGGCAAAATCAACCTGGGTTTAGAAGGAACGTTGCTGATGGGTGCAATGAGCGCCTACGCCATTTCCTATCTCACTGGGTCGCCCTGGTTAGGCGTGATTGCCGCTGGACTCGCAGGCGTGGTATTCGGTTTAATTCACGGTTGGCTTTCTCAGCAGCCTAGGGTGAATGACGTTGCGGTGGGCATTGCCATGATCATTTTTGGCAGCGGCATCGCCTTTTTTCTGGGAAAGCCATTCATTCAGCCGTCTGCTCCACAGCTGGCAACGATTAATTTAGGAGCCTGGAGCAGTTTGCCGCCTGTGCAGTCGGCATTACAGATTAGCCCCTTGTTTTTGTTGGGTGTGGCGATCGCCCCCCTAATGCACTGGTTCTTTCAATCAACTCGCTGGGGTTTGTTTATCCGGGCAGTGGGCGACAGCCCTGAAGCTGCTAGAGCAATGGGCGTTTCCATCTTCAAGGTGCGAATGCTCAGCGTCGTGGCAGGCAGCTTTTTAGCCGGAATTGGCGGAGCTTCCTTATCGCTCTACTATCCCGGGCTCTGGAGCGAACGGGTTTCTAGCGGTCAAGGCTTGATGGCTGTCGCTCTCGTGATTTTTGCTCACTGGAACCCGATTCAATGTCTCTGGGCTTCCCTCTTGTTTGGGGGTGCTCAGGCACTGGGACCGGCACTTCAGTCGGTCGGCATTGAGCAGGGCTATTACTTGTTCAACGCTGCCCCTTATGTGTTGACCTTGCTGGTCATGATCATCACCTGTTCACCAAAACGCACGCTGTCCGGTGCGCCAGGTGCCTTGGGCACAGATACTTAGGAGGGACAAGGGAACGCAATGTGTAACTTTTTCTAACCTCTTGTGGGATGGGCATCTTGCCCGTCCAAATCAATCAGGCAAGATGCCTGCTCCACAGGAAACCAAGGTTTCCAGGAATCTAGTTGCACATCGTGTAGGGCGATCGCACCTTATAAATGGTCTACAAAGTTCCGCTGTTTAAGCTCAAGGTTGCAGCATTTCAGGTCAAAGTCTCACCGTTCTAGTTCAAACCCCTACCATTCCTGTTTAGAACAGCATCGTTCTTGTTCAAAACAGCATCGTTCTTACTTAGAACAGCATTGTTTTTGTTTAGAACAGCATTATTCTCACTCAGAACAGCATTGTTCTTGTTTGAAGCGACATCGTTCCTGTTTAAGACTGCATCATTCTTGTTTAGAACAGCATCGCTCCAGTTCAGGACTCCATTCTCCGGGTTCAAACCCTCATTTGCCGAACTCAAACTCTCATTTCTAATCAACCTCGTTCCAAGGCTCTGCCTTGGAATGCAGAACTGGAGGCTTTGCCTCCTGATATCAAGTGGCAGAGCCACTTTAAATGCATTCCCAGGTAGAACCTGGGAACAAGTAATGAACAAGTTTTACCTTTCATCTCTCATCCTTTATTCCTTATTCCTATGAATGGTCTTGGCGGCTTAAACAAATCTCCTAACGGCGTAGTTCTCGGCATGGTGCAACTGCAACTGCCAACGGTAGTTACGCCCGATGACCTGGCAGCGCAAACCGATCGCGTTTGCGACATGGTTGGCAAAGCTCGGCGCAATATGCCCACGATGGACTTGGTGGTGTTCCCAGAATATGCTCTGCACGGGCTATCAATGGACACCAATCCAGAGATTATGTGTCGGTTGGATGGTCCAGAAGTTGAGGCGTTCCAGACTGCCTGTCGGGACAACCGCATCTGGGGTTGCTTTTCCATCATGGAATACAACCCACACGGCAACCCCTACAACAGCGGCATCATTCTGGACGACAAAGGTGAATTGCGGCTCTACTATCGCAAGCTGCATCCCTGGGTACCTGTAGAACCCTGGGAGCCGGGAAATATCGGCATTCCAGTCTGTGAAGGTCCAAATGGCAGTGCGATCGCCCTAATCATCTGTCACGACGGTATGTTCCCGGAGATGGCACGAGAATGTGCCTACAAAGGAGCCGAAATCATGATTCGCACAGCGGGCTACACTGCTCCAATTCGGCATTCCTGGCGCATCACTAATCAGGCAAACGCCTTTTGCAATCTGATGTACACCGCTTCGGTTTGTATGTGCGGCACCGACGGCACCTTTGACTCAATGGGCGAAGGAATGTTCGTCAACTTTGATGGCACTCCATTGGCAATGGGTAGCCACCGCCCCAACGAGATTATCACCGCCGAGTTGCGCCCCGACTTAGTGCGTGAAGCTCGAAATCATTGGTCGGTTGAGAATAACATCTACCAGTTTGGGCATCGCGGCTACACCGCCGTCAAAGGCGGAGCGCAAGACTGCCCCTATACCTATATGCAGGATTTGGTGAACGGCAACTACCGCCTCCCTTGGGAAGAACAAGTCGTTCACACAGACGGTACTTCCTGCGGTTTCCCGTCCCCAACCCGCACTTACCGGGGCGAAGAAGTTCCAGCCGACGTGTTGGGTTAGTCAGCCCTGTAGGTTGGGTTGAAGCATGAAACCCAACAAGCTCAAACTTTTGCAAACGTTGGGTTTCGCTTTGCTCCACCCAACCTACCCGGCTTTAGGAGGTCATGAATCATGGGTCTTTACGTCAACTCAGAACCTTACCCCTATCCTTACAACGGTGAGCTACGTCCAGGCAACACCGTGCTGCTGATCATCGACATGCAAACCGACTTTTGTGGCATCGGCGGCTATGTAGACAAGATGGGCTATGACCTTTCCCTTACCCGTGCCCCAATTGAACCAATCAAACGGCTACTAAGCGTGATGCGCGAAAAGGGCTTTCACATCATGCACACCCGCGAAGGACATCGCCCCGATCTGTCAGATTTGCCCGAAAACAAACAATGGCGATCGCGTCAAATTGGTGCAGGCATCGGCGACCCCGGACCCTGCGGCAAAATTTTGGTGCGCGGCGAACCGGGCTGGGAAATCATTCCTGAACTGGCTCCCCTTCCTGGCGAGACGATTATCGACAAACCCGGCAAAGGTTCCTTCTACGCTACCGATCTAGACCTGTTGCTTCAGCGCAAAGGCATTCAAAACATCATTCTGGCAGGCGTAACAACTGATGTTTGCGTCCATACCACCATGCGCGATGCCAACGATCGCGGCTACGAATGCCTGCTGCTCTCCGACTGCACCGGAGCTAGCGACTACGGCAACCACCTTGCCGCCCTAAAAATGGTGACCATGCAAGGCGGCGTGTTTGGTGCGATCGCCCCCTCCACTGCCCTAATCGAAGCCCTCCAAACCCCGTAGGGGCGCAGCATTCGGTAGGCATCCTTGCAACCCCAATCCAAACTCTGCCCGAATGCTAAGCCCTAATTCCCGGCTCAGTTCCACCGTTCGTGAAGCAGGCAACCCCATGCTGTTGAGGAAAACAAACCCATGACAACCGCAACCGAAAAACTTTCCACCGTTGAGATCGAAAAGCCGCCAGAGCTAGAAGTCGTCAGCATGACCAAACGCTTTGGCAGCCTGGTTGCTCTAGATAACGTCTCCCTGCATCTCAAACCGGGAACCTTTCACGCGCTGTTGGGCGAAAACGGAGCCGGTAAAAGCACCCTGGTCAAGTGCGTCATGGGATTTTACACACCCACATCGGGTGAAGTATTGATCAATCAGCAGAGTCGGGCGATCGCCAGCCCCCGCGATGCCCACAAATACGGAATTGGCATGGTCTACCAGCATTTCACCTCCGTCCCCGCCATGACGGTAGCTGAGAACCTGGTGCTGTCTCGCTTTGATAGCACGAACTTGATCAACTGGAAAGCTGAATACGAGCAGCTTAATGCCTTCATGAAAACGGCACCCTTTCAAGTGCCACTGGATGTTCCCATTGCTCAGCTTGCCGCCGGACAAAAGCAAAAACTAGAAATCCTCAAACAGCTCTATCTCAAGAGCAAAATTCTCATCCTTGACGAACCTACTTCCGTCTTGACTCCCGGTGAGGCAGACGAGGTACTGGGCTTGCTGCGCGAACAGGTGACTGCCGGAAAGCTCAGCGTCCTGATGATTTCCCACAAATTCCGAGAAGTCATGGCCTTTGTTGATGAAGTCACCATTTTGCGAAAAGGCAAATTTGCGGGTCATGGCATGGTGCGCGACCTGACCGTCTCCGATATGTCCGAAATGATGATGGGCGATCGCCGCGAACCCACTCCCGTCGAGAAAACAGACCCTCCCGATCCGGTTCCCGTTTTAGAAATCAAAGATATCCACGCCAATAAAGACAATGGCTTAGAAGCAGTTTTAGGCGTTAACCTGACCGTTTACAGTGGCGAGATCGTTGGCATTGCAGGAATCTCAGGCAACGGACAGCGAGAACTGGTAGAAGTGCTAGCTGGACAGCGCTCCGCCACCAACGGCGAAGTTTGGGTAAACGGCGAACCCTACAACGCCACTCGGCGGGAGATGTATAAACACAAAGTCTTTGCTCTGCCAGAAGAACCACTCCGTAACGCCTGCGTGCCTCACATGAGCGTGGCAGAAAATATGGCGCTACGAACCTTTGACCGTCCACCCCAAGCAAAAGGCTTTTTGCTCATCTTGAAAGCCATGCACCAAGCCGCTCAAGGTTTAATCCAGCAGTTTTCGGTCAAAACTCCCTCACCTGAAACGCCCGTCGGCAATCTTTCAGGGGGAAATGTGCAGCGGACCGTTTTGGCAAGGGAATTGTCTGCTGATCACATCAAACTACTGATGGCTGCCAACCCCTGTTTTGGCTTAGATTTTGCTGCTGTCGAGTTCATTCACGGTCAAATTGTTGCAGCCCGCAATCGAGGAGTCGCTGTTCTCTTGGTGAGCGAAGACCTGGACGAGTTGCTGAAGCTATCCGATCGCATTCTCGTGATCAGCGGCGGCAAATTCGTTTATGAAAGTGCGATCGCCCAAGCTGACTTTGCCACCATCGGACGCAGCATGGCAGGACATTAGAAGAAACCTATGATCACCATTCCCGCTAAACCCTACAATTACGAACTGCCTCTGACTGGCGTAGCACTGATCATCATTGACATGCAGCGAGATTTCCTGAAACCAGGCGGTTTCGGAGATGCTTTAGGAAATGATGTCAGCCGATTGCAGGCGATCGTACCAACGCTAAGACAGTTGCTGGCAGCATTTCGGCAGTATCGCTTACCCGTCTTTCACACAATTGAGTGTCATCAGCCTGACCTATCAGACTGTCCGCCCGCCAAACTCAATCGGGGTAAAGCTGCGCTCAAAATTGGCGACCCCGGACCGATGGGACGAATCCTAATCAAGGGCGAACCTGGAAACGGCATCATTTCAGAACTGGCACCCGTTTCAGGAGAAACCATCATTTACAAGCCAGGAAAGGGCGCTTTCTACAACACGGATCTAGCAACCCACTTGCAGGAACGAGGCATCACTCATCTGTTGATTACTGGTGTAACCACCGAAGTCTGCGTTCAAACCACGATGCGAGAAGCCAACGACCGCGGCTATGAGTGCCTGCTAATAGAAGACTGCACCGAGAGCTACTTCCCTGAGTTCAAGCAAGCCACGCTAGAAATGGTTTGTGCTCAGGGCGGCATTGTTGGCTGGACTGCTCCCGCCGCTGCGGTCTTACAAGGACTAGCAGGAACGGGCTGGGATACTCCCAAGGCTGCTTTGGATTTAGTCAATACTCCGGTTGGTTAGGTGCAGATGAAGAAAATTTACTTGGCAGTCAACGGCACCCTGATGCGCGGACTGGAATTAAACCAAAATCTACAAAAAGCGGGCGCTGAGTTTGTGCGAGAAACCACTACAGAACCCGCTTATCGGCTCTGGGCAATTGCCGATCGCCATCCCGCCATGATGAAAGTTGCTGAAGGAGGAGCAGCGATCGCTGTCGAAATCTGGGCAGTTCCTCCCGCAGGCGTTTGCCAGATTTTGCTACAAGAACCCCCCGGGCTTTGTATTGGCAAGGTTCGTTTGGACAATGGCGAAGTGGTTCTAGGTGTTCTTGGAGAAGCCTTTCTCTGCAAAGACCAACTTGAAATTACTCAATGGGGCGGCTGGCGTGCCTACACCACAAGCTGTAAGCCAAAACTCTTGAGATAGATAAAAAGGGGTGGGACTTTGTCCCACCCCCTTCTCAGGCACTTAACTTCTAGAAGAACCGAGTTAAGCAGGATTGCCTGCTTTGCGGCGGCGAGAGGTGGCGATCGCACCTGCCACCAAGCCCAAACCTGCTAAAGTAGCGGGTTCAGGAACAGAAGTAGCTGAACCTGCTACTTTCCAATCCGGACCGTTGTATGCAGCACCTCGGCTAGCTACACGGACTCCAAAGATTGGGCTGGCTACTCCCAGGTCTGCCAAACTGATGCCCAAAGAGCCAACTCGCTGAGTGCCGCTAATTTCCTTCGTATCGATGCCATATCCAGCGTATTGCCATTGTCCAGAATAGGAAGTTAGCAGATTGCCAATCACCCTTCCGCTGGCATCAAGCGCCTGAATGTCTAGCTTACTGTTCATGCCTCTCTCCCAGAAGAACAAGTTGTCTACTGCGGAGGAGAAGAAAACATCAATGACCGAGCGTCCTGAATCTTCAGTATCGATAATGCTGTTCAGGTCCAGGTTGCCCAGAGCCGCGACTGCACTGTTGTTGTCAAGCCGCTCTTGCTGAGTGCCAATCGTTGCTTGATCTCCCATATCAGCGCTGGCAGCGCCAGTATTTCCGCCTGTCCATAGATCGTTGCTGATGATGTTAGCTCGATTAACCAGGGCAAAATCGTCAATCACGCTTCCATCGGTGAGTTTAACTGAGTTTAGAAGAATGTTGCCTTTGGGATTGTTGCCCGAAAAATTGGTCGTGAACGAAAAAGCTTGAGCTGGAGCATTAGAGAAGGCTAGAACGCTGCTCGCTATCAGCCCAGCACAAGTTGCAATGTATTTTAGTTTCATCGTTTTGCTTGTTTAGTACTTACGCAGTTAAAGCTTGAATTGCTTTAGATCCATCAATTTGGACTTGTAAATCTAAAGAAGGTCTAGCCAATTGATAGGGAATAACAACACAGAAAATGTTGCATGATTCAAGGTTATTTATGAAACATTGAAGCGGCAATGAGTAAAATACTAATTTCACTCAAATTTCTTAAAAGCTTTTCTGTCAGATGATTTCACGTAGAAGAGAAGGTATTCTGTGCGTAAAACGTGAGTATAATTCTGCAATAGAGAATAACTAATACCGTCAAATTACTAGCTTTTTCTTTTCTCTATTCCTATCTGAAGGCAAATGCTTATGCCAAGAAGTTAGGCGACTCGTGTTATCACCTAATATTCCCCTGAAGTCCTCTCCTGATAGTTTTACTGACGTAAGGGTAAAACTTCTACAATGCAGCCTTAATCTATTCGCATTACAGTGGATTTATTGTTTCGTTAAACCTGACTTTATGATTGATTTGTACACATTCACTACTCCAAATGGACGCAAGGCTTCTGTAATGCTGGAAGAGGTTGGTTTACCTTACAGCGTTCATGTCATTGACATTCGTAAGAATGATCAATTCACGCCAGAGTACGTGGCGGTCAACCCGAATAGCAAGATTCCGGCAATCGTCGATCAAGACACGGGTATGAAGATCTTTGAGTCAGGCGCGATTTTGATTTACCTGGCAGAAAAGACGGGGAAGCTGATGCCGACTGAGCCAAAGAGCCGCTACGAGGTGCTGCAATGGCTGATGTTTCAAATGGGGGGTGTGGGTCCGATGTTCGGGCAACTCAACCACTTTCGTAAGTTTGCGCCAGAGCAAATTCCCTATGCGATCGCACGCTACGAAAAAGAAACGCTGCGGATCTATGGTGTACTAGACAAGCAGCTTCAAGATCGCGAGTTTATCTGTGGTGACTATTCCATTGCCGATGTTGCAACCTATCCCTGGGTTGCAATCTACGAGTTTCAAGGCTTAACCCTTGATGACCACCCTAATCTAAAGCGATGGGTTGAAGCGGTAGGTCAAAGACCTGCTGTGCAGCGCGGTATGGCAGTTCCGACGTTGACTTGAGCGCAATTGTTACAGAGATAGCCCGACGCGAGGGTTAAAGGTTTCAAGCTGGCGCAGCTTTTCGTAGAGATCTCGTTCCTGGGGGCTGACTTCCTTGGGAACGATGATCTGGATTTCAACGATTTGATCGCCGCGCCGTCCGTCAAGCGGATAGCCTTTGCCACTCAGCCGCAGTTTTTGCCCTGACCGCACGCCCGAGGGAATCATCATCTTCACTAAACCATCTAGCGTGGGCACCTCGATCGCCCCACCTAAGACAGCTTCAACTGGGGTGACGGGAAGCTGGCAGAAGATGTCTGAGCCTTCTACTTTGAAGAAAGAGTGAGGCGCTACGTCAATTTTGAGATACAGGTCACCTCCAGATACACCCTGACCTTTGAGCCGGATGCGCTGCCCTGTGACCATTCCAGGCGGCATATTGACCTCTAGCGATCGCCCATCTTCCAAGCGAATTCGCTCTCTGCCGCCCTGATAGGCTTTGTCTAACGGTACGCTCAGGCGTGCTTCAGCATCTCGGCGACCAGGACGAGATGAGGTGACAGTATAAGCGGTTTTAGTGTTTCCTGGACGATAGGGATCGCGAGCCGTGGTGCTGCGGGTCGTTCCACCAGAAGCATCCGCGCGGCGGTTGAGAAGCTGGTCTACGAAGCTATTAAAGTCAGGAAAATCGCTGAAATCGACTTCTTGAGTGGCAGTGCGATCGCCCCCTCGGTTGTTCCAGCTTTTTGAGCGGGGTGTATTGCCCTGAAAGCCTCCCTGCTTCCAGAAACGGCTGAACTGATCGTATTGCGCCCGTTTGCTGGTATCAGACAGGACTTCATAGGCTTCCCCTACGTCCTTAAACTTTTCCTCAGCAGCCTTATCCCCTGGATTTAAGTCTGGGTGATACTGCCGTGCGAGTCGGCGGTATACCTTTTTAATTTCTTCAACCGTTGCATCTCTGGGAACGCCCAGAATCTCATAGTAGTTCCGAAAGTTTTGCATAGGTGAATTGGCGATCGCTATGACGTTCCATAAAGGTTGAAAGAAGGGAGGGGGTAGATGGCAAACAGAAAACCTGCTGCAACGGTTTAATCGATTCAGCTTAGAGAATCAGGCTATATGAATTAGATAGGGTCACTAATCATACATCTTCTCTCAACTCCTGGCTGATCGCCACATCTACCAGCCATCATCATCATCCCAATCATCATCAACGGGGGCATTGTAGCGACCACTGCCAGTCCCATATCCACTGTTGTCATAGGAGGGACGATTGTTGTCGGAGGGGCGACGGGGCGGGCGAGATGGCGCGTCCCAATCATCTTGATCCCAACTATCTCGGTTATAGGAATTATTGTCCCTACTATAAGAGTCACGAGCGTAGGGGTCACGAGCGTAAGGATCGCGCGCATAGGGGTCGCGGGCGTAAGGATCACGGTCGTAGGGATCGCGATCCCGTTCGCCTGTAAAGGTGCGCTTGATGGAGCCGAAAAAGTCATCCTCCTCATCCAGCTCTTTAGCGTACTGATAAACTTCTCGCCGCAGTTCATACAGAGCGTCTTGCAGCTCAGCTTGAGCAATGTCGATACCCCGATCATCTTCTTGCGCTAGGCTTTCTCGCAGTTCCTGGATCAGGTTTTCGATGCGACGGCGATGGTTGCTGGCGTACTGCATGCCAAAATCTAGGGCAACTTCGCGAAGCTGACGTTCTGCCTGAAAGGTGAGTGCTTCTGCTTTGGTCCGTTTTTCCACCCGCTCTCGTCTTTCTCGGTCGGAGGCAGAAAACCGCTCTGCTTCCTGAATCATCCGGTTGACTTCAGATTCACTCAGCGTGGAAGCGCCTTGAACGGTGATGCCTTGCTCTCGTCCAGTGGTTCTATCTAGGGCGGTCACTTGGAGGATGCCGTTTGCATCAATGTCGAAAGAGACTGAAATTTGCGGTACGCCTCTAGGAGCTGGAGGAATGCCCATCAGCTTAAAGCGTCCGAGGGATTTGTTGTCAGATGCCATTTCGCGCTCACCCTGGAGAACGTGAACTTCTACCAGGGTTTGATTATTCTCAGCAGTGGAGAAAACATCCGAGCGACGAACCGGAATCGTGGTGTTGCGCGGAATCAGTTTTTTCATCACGCCGCCAATCGTTTCTAAGCCCAACGACAGCGGAGTAACGTCTAGCAGCAGAATATCTCTGACTTCCTGAGTGAGAATACCTGCCTGAATTGCCGCACCAACGGCGACTACTTCGTCAGGATTGACGTTTTGGTTAGGTTCTTTATCGACGAGCGATCGCACCAACTGTTGCACCAGCGGAATGCGCGTAGATCCGCCCACCAACACCACTTCATCAATCTGTACTGGACTTAGCCCTGCATCGGTTAGGGCTTGCTTGACGGGCAGCCGCAAGCGGCTAATCAAATCACCACATAGCCCTTCAAACTGAGAGCGAGTTAAGCGGGTTTCTAAATGCTTTGGACCATCTTCGGTAGCAGCGATAAAGGGCAAGTTAATGTCAGTGACACTGACTCCAGAAAGCTCAATTTTGGCTTTTTCGGCTGCTTCCATGAGCCGTTGCAGGGATTGGCGTTCCCGCCGCAGGTCAATTCCCTCAGTTTCTAAAAACTGTTCTGCCAACCAATCCACAATCTTTTTATCGAAATCATTGCCGCCAAGCTGCGTGTCACCGCTAGTTGCCTTTACTTCAAATACGCCATCCCCAACTTCAAGGATAGAAACGTCGAAGGTGCCACCACCCAAATCGAATACCAGGATAGTTTGGCTCTCTTGGTTGTCTAAGCCATAAGCCAGGGAGGCGGCAGTCGGCTCATTCAGGATGCGTTTTACATCAAGTCCGGCAATTCGCCCTGCATCTCGCGTTGCCTGTCGCTGAGAGTCATTGAAATAAGCTGGGACGGTGATTACTGCACCCGTAACCGGTTCACCTAGATAACGGCTGGCTTCTTCTGCCAGTTTTCGCAGCACCATTGCCGAAATTTCTTCGGGAGCAAATTCTTTTTGGAGGCGAGGGCACTTGATTTTGACGTTGCCATACTCGTCTTTGCGAATGGTGTAGGGGACTCGCCGGGATTCTGGAGTCAGTTCGGTGTACTTGCGTCCGATATAGCGCTTTACGCCATAGAAGGTGTTTTGTGGATTTAGCACGGTCTGCCTGCGGGCCATCTGACCGACTAGCCGTTCGCCCTCTTTGCTAAAGCCAACCACAGAGGGGGTAGTTCGCATTCCTTCTGCATTGGCTATGACAACAGGCTTGCCGCCCTCCATAACGGCTACAACTGAATTGGTTGTGCCTAAGTCAATGCCGACTACTTTACCCATGCGTTGGGACTCTCCTCTCGTGATCTACGTGATCTAGTTGTTGAAGCTGTTGAACTAGCGTGATGAAATTTTATACTTTGACACTAATATTTGCTTGTCAAATCCACTTCGATTCTATCTTGCTGGGATGGCTACCTTTCAAACTAGCAGGCAAGCGATCGGAAAGATGAAATATTCTAGAAAAAACAGTTTCCAGATGAACTGGTAAAAAGCGGTGTAGGAGAGTGTGCCTGCTACATTTTTGCCCTGCTTGTCGTTCAAATCTACCTTGAAGCTTTGCCACCAGAGGGCAAACAACGTTAGGAGGTGTGTACCAATCAGGAATACAGCATTTGTGGAAGGCAGAAATGCACCTACGAGGATGATGGCTATATAAGAGACGGTTAGTACCCAGCGGGCCAGGTTGAACACGGTTTGCTGTCCTAGCCGCAGGGTGAAGGTCGAAATGTTGTAGAGGCGATCGCCTTCCAGATCAGGAATATCTTTGAAAATGGCGATCGCAAACGTAAACACCAGAATAAATAGCGTCAGTGCCCAAACCGATACTGGAATTCCGTCAATTCCTTCAAACTGCTGCCTGAAGTGCAGAAATAGCCCTAGATTGACGATCGCCCCCCGTACGGTGAAGATGCACAGCGAAGCCCAGAACGGAAACCGCTTCAGACGAATGGGTGGGAGAGAATAGGCAGTTCCAATCGCCAGGCTTGACCATACCATTGCTGCTAGAAACCGACCTTGCCAGACTGACAACGCCAGCGCTACCACTCCCGTGACCAGCACAATTGCCCAGGCTTCCCGCCGAGAAAATTCCCCTGATGCCAACGGCAGGTGAGGTTTATTCACCCGATCGATCGCCACATCTTCAAGCTGGTTTAGCCCAACGATATAGATGTTGCCGCAGAGACAGGCGATCCAGGCAAACAGCAGGGGCAGGAGGCGATCGCTAATCGATGCACTTTCCGCTTGCCATTCCCCATTTCCGATTGCCCAACTGATGGCGTATAACCCCAAAACACTGAGGCTAGTGCCAATGACTGTATGCGGACGGGAAAATTTCCAGAAGGCATAGAGCCAGGGGGCATGTTTTTGAACCAGGTTTGACTTTGCAGCACGATGGGAAGAAATGGAGGATTCTTGCGGAGAAATCTGGCTCATGGATGCCCAAGTGATATTCAGGCTTTATCTTAAGCAATTCGGGGATCGTTTCAAAGACCGAACCTAGCCTAGCGAGTGCCACAGAGCAAGCCAAACTTGATTAAGCCCTGCTGGTAGCCCCGCTGCATCAGTCCCAGTGAGAGCGCTGCCTGAATCGTTGTCCAACCTGAGAAAAGCAAGCCCAATAGGGCAGCAGGCGTAAAAGCAGAGTCGATCACGATATCCCAAAATGGAGCTACAGCGGTAGACCAGTCTGCTGTACGGACGTTTTGAAAGTTGAGCTGGTGGGCGATTGCCTCATATTCTGGCAGCGAAATCACTTGGGGCAGGCAGTACACGCGGTAGATTTCTGCTAGATGCTTTTGCTCATCCTGGCTGAGTGGTGAATGAGGCGGCTGAGCCGGACGGTGGCACCAGGTCGCCATTAAAAACAGTCCGCCTGGCTTCAGTACCCGATAGCATTCTTGCAAAAACTTGGTCTTGTCGGGCATATGTTCACCGCTTTCTAGCGACCAGACCAGGTCAAATGACTGGTCGGGAAAAGGCATATTTAGCGCGTCGGCAACCTGGAAGTTAGCGTTGATGCCAGCAGCGGTGGCGCGTTCGGTGGCGCGATTTGCCTGAACGGGGCTGAGCGTGATGCCAGTGGCGATCGCCCCAAACTTTTCAGCTAGGTACAGTGAACTGCCGCCAATGCCGCATCCCACATCCAGAATTTGCTCTGCCTCGCGAACTTCCCCCCATTTCAGCAATTCCTCTATTAGGTCAATTTGCGCTTGCCGTCGCTCTTTGCGTTCGTTGCCCGCCGCGCCATAATAGCCGTGATGCATATGCTCACCCCAGATCTGCTCCCACAGACCTGAAGAAGCGTCATAAAATTGCTGGATTTGCTGTTGTAGAGTTGAAGTCATCAGTTGAGAGTAATCTTTATACAAGGGCATTCAACTATTATCTTGAATGAATTTGAACGAATTTAGCCTTTGTTAGTCACAAACTAGCCCATGACAGTTTCTAGAACGATTTGCTTAGGATTCATTACGGTTATCGCCATTGGCACTCTACTTTTGCTCATGCCCTTCTCTACCAGTGAAGGAACTTGGAATGACCCCATTGTTGCTCTATTTACCAGCACTTCAGCCGTTTGTGTCACTGGGCACATCGTCGTTGATACTGCAACCTATTTCTCCCCAATTGGACAATTCTTTATTCTTGCCCTAATTCAAATTGGTGGGCTGGGATACATGACTGCAACCACTTTCCTGCTTCTATTAGTGGGCCGCAAGTTTGCACTGCGAGACAAGATTGCAATTCAGCAAGCTTTAGACCGACCTGGCATTCAAGGTAGCACTCAAGTTATCCGCTCGGTTATTGCGCTTACAGTAATCTTTGAGATTACTGGAATGCTGCTGCTTTTAATCGTTTTCTCGCGCGACTATGATTTTGGTCGTGCTTTATGGCTGTCTATTTTTCACAGTATTAGTGCCTGGAACAACGCTGGTTTTAGCTTGTTTAGCGATAATTTAATCGGCTATCAATCATCAATAATAGTAAATTTGGTAATTCCAGGATTAATCATTTTTGGTGGGATTGGCTACGAGGCAATTTTTGAAATGTATCTCTGGCTACGTGATCATCTACTCAGGCGACCTAATAAAATTATTATCTCTCTCAATTTCAAAGTTGCTGTTAGTACGACTATTGTACTTTTGCTGGTTGGGACGGTCGCAATTTTCTTGGCTGAGTTAAATAATCCTGAGACCCTTGGCTCTATGGATTTTGCTACCAAAATTATGGCAGCCTGGTTTCAGGCCGTGGTTCCTAGGACAGCCGGATTTAATTCGATTAATATTGGTGAAATGACGACTGCTGCGCTGTTCATCACAGTTGCTTTAATGTTTATAGGAGGCAGCCCTGGCGGTACTGCTGGCGGCATAAAAACAACGACTTTGCGTATTCTTACTAGCTCTACAAAAGCAATTTTGCAGGGAAAGGAAGAGGTTGTTTTGTATGATCGTCAAGTGCCAATTAACCTGATTCTAAAAGCAATCGGAGTATTGGTCGGATCAACTACCACTGTGATCTTAATGACAGCTTTAATTACATTTACTGATCCAGATGTAGACTTTATTCTAGTTCTATATGAGGTCGTATCAGGCTTTGCAACGGTTGGACTTTCAACTGGAATTACGGCTGGTCTTTCGATTTTTGCTAAGCTGGTTTTAGTCGCCACAATGTACATCGGACGAGTTGGAGTTTTGCTCTTGATGTCAGCAATTTTGGGAGATCCAAACCCCACTGCGATTCGGTATCCAGAGGAAAACTTGTTGGTTGGTTAATGTTGGTGCATCTGAATCTTGATACCCTAGAAAGGTATATCTCTTGCTTGTATTAATAAATGTGGGGCTTAGGATAAGTAACCCTGGAGTCAATCTGTGAATTTATCTTCTCTGAGTTTCTTTCGTAGCCTGCGTACTACAAATAAGCAGTTTGCAGTAGTTGGATTAGGACGTTTTGGACGGGCTGTTTGTTCTTCATTGCATCGTTTGGGCTACGAGGTTTTGGGGATTGACTCTGACGAAAAGCGAGTCTCTCAAGTTTTGACCGATCAGCTAGCTGCTCATGCCATACAGCTAGATTCAACATCTCCCTCTGCCCTTAAAGAAGCTGGGATTTTTGAGTTTGATACGGTGATTGTGGCGATCGGCAACTATGTCGAGGAAAGCGTGATCACGACAATGAACTTGAAGGAAAACGGCGTATCTCATGTGGTCGCCAAGGCTTCTTCAGAAATTCATGACAAGCTACTGCGAAAGGTTGGAGCCGATCATGTGATTTTCCCGGAGCATGAGATGGGTTGTGCTTTAGCGCGATCGCTCACCAAACCTAGCATTCTGGATCGGTTTGAGCTTGACCCAGACCATAGCATCGTCGAGGTGGTCGTTCCCGCAGAGTTTGATGGCAGAACGATCACCGAGTTAGAACTGCGATCGCGCTATGGGCTAAACCTGCTAGCCGTCAGTCAGGGCGAAAAATTTGAAATCAACCCCAGCCCAGTGATGCGTTTGTACAAAGGTTCGGTCATGGTCGTGATTGGCTCTAATCGCTGTATTGATCGCTTGCCTGTTTAGAGCAACGCTTCACTGACTAATAATTTAGGACTGTGCGGGTATGCTAGCGCTCATACCCAAACTTTTGATCCGTCTCCTATGACACGAGTAATTGGCTTAATCAGCGGCACTTCGGTTGATGGTATTGATGCAGCACTGGTAGATATCTCTGGTACAGATCTCGATTTGCAGGCAACACTAATTACCGGAGCAACGTACCCCTACCCTGATGGGTTGCGATCGCAGATTCTCTCAGTCTGTAGCGGCAAGGCTATCTCGATGGCGGAGCTAGCAGAATTGGATGATGCGATCGCCGCTCAATTTGCCCAAGCTGCTCTCTCAATTCAGGTGAACCAACCCCAAGCAGAACTAATTGGTTCACACGGTCAGACGGTTTACCATCGCCCTGTCGATTTAGGGGCAAAAAACTCCATCTCGCTGGGCTACAGTCTGCAACTGGGAAGAGGATGCGTAATTGCCCACCTCACGGGTATCCCTACCGTGAGTAATCTTCGGGCTGCTGATATTGCGGCAGGTGGGGAAGGCGCGCCTCTAGTTTCTCGAATTGATGCCTGTTTGTTGAGCCATCCCACTGATAGTCGGTGTGTTCAAAACATCGGCGGCATTGGCAACCTGACGTATCTTCCTGCTACGCAGAAGCAAGCCGTTCTATTTGAAGGCATTCAGGGGTGGGATACAGGCCCCGGTAACACACTGTTAGATTTAGCAGTGCAGCACCTTTCAGACGGGCAGCAAACCTACGATCAGGATGGAGTATGGGCGGCAATGGGTAAACCTTGCGAGGCGCTAGTCAACCAATGGCTAGAACATCCCTATTTCCAGCAGTCGCCCCCCAAATCAACAGGACGAGAACTGTTTGGTTGGGACTATTTCAACCAATGCCTCCTGGATGCAGAACCCTATGGGCTCAGCCCTGCTGACCTACTCGCGACCCTGACCGAACTGACAGTAGCGACGATCGCTCACAGCTACCAGACTTTTTTACCAGAAATGCCCGATCAAGTGCTGCTTTGTGGTGGTGGCAGTCGCAATCTGTACTTAAAGCAACGGCTGCAAGCTCTACTGGGCAAAATTTCGGTCTTGACTACGGATGAAGCAGGGCTAAATGCAGATTTTAAGGAAGCGATCGCCTTTGCAGTGCTAGCATACTGGCGTAATCTTGGCATTCCCGGTAATCTACCCGGTGTAACAGGTGCAAGACATGCAACACCTTTAGGAGAACTTCACCTTGTGGCTTAAGGTTTGCGTGATAACATAAAATGCCGTTAGAGTGCCATGTAAGCGGCATTTATGCTGCACAAGGTAGGAGATAGGAATTAGATCTGTGGCTCATACCTTTTTAATGGAGGCAGGACGCTGGACCTTACAGGGAAACTGGCTCGACCGAGATGGGTTGCCCGTTTCTGTCAAAGGAAAGATTCTAGTCGCCTGGAGCCGTGACAACTGGTACACGATGGTGACCAAGCTGATGTTTCCAGGGACCGAGCGCGAAGAAATTGCCTTTCAGTATCGCGGGCGGCTAAATGTAGGTGAGCGTCAGTACACATTTGTACTTCAGCACAGCCTTTTAGGACGAGTAGAAGGGGAAGGCTGGATTGCACCAGAATCAATTGTGCAACGCTATTGGGTACTAGGCGATCGGCAGCGCCGTACTGGATTTGAAGCGCTTCATCAGCTTGATGACAACAAATACCGCCTCTCTAGCAGCGTCATGGCAGGTCATTACCTTACCAGCACGATGGAGGCTTCTGTCGAACGGCAGCTAGATGAGTAACTTAACGAGAACCTCAAACATCATGAACTTCCTGATGGCTTAGCATCTCGTCAGAGTAGAGAACCGTAAGCCGATAGGAGAGAGAGTGATTCCACAGATCGATAAAGTCACTCACGTAATAGGGCAGTGATTTGTCAGTAATCGAAAAGTTTGCATCATCTAAATCATAGAAGTGGAATCTTTCGATCGGTTCAAATCCTTGTGGTTCTAAAATATTGGCTCTGTAATTGCCTTTCTCATCCAAATCAGAAAAGCAATAGACCTGATAGTAATTGCCGCCTAAAATCTCACGGTATTGAACCATTACGTAGATATCGACTGGACGCAGGGGCAAACCCAGGGCGATCGCCAGTCTTTTTTGAAAGGGCAGCATGGGGCAGCGAATACTACTGCGAATCCCGTAATAGCCGACTTTGTCAGCCTGAAGCGGATACTTTCGGTAACGCGGCTGCACATAGTTTCTCAAAAAAGTAGCAATGTCAACCCCTTCTTCTGTATAAGCTCCAATGGCGCTGATGTGTAAGTCATAAGCAGGAACATTGCCAACATTATAAATTTCTAGCTTCACGCCATTCTCATGAATATCACACTGCATATCGCAGTAAAGATGAGGAAAAGCAGAAATTTTTAGTTGCTTCTCAATTGTGTTTTTATAAAAGTTATTTTCCTGTCGAAGTTCACGCAGAATTCTATAAGTAAACCAGGCGTAAAAACCCGTTATGACTAACAGTATTGCAATACCCGTTAAAACAAAAGGCTCCATTATTAGATACTAGTTAAACTCCAGGAGTGTAATAAAAACGTCAGGCGTAGTCCAATCTTAAGATATATGCTTAAAGGCTAAGTGTGTGAATTTTACATCAGAACAGAAGCAATGCTCGATTCGGCAGAATTTGACCCAGCAGCCTATGTTGACCAGATGGCGCTCGCCCTAGAATTGCCAATCGCTCCCGAACATCGCCCCGGAGTTATTGATAATTTCAGCAGAATTGCCACGATCGCCCAACTTGTTTTGGAATTTCCCTTGCCTGAAGACACCGTTGCCGCACCCACATTCCAGCCTTTTCAACCATGACATTAGATCTCGAAACGTTGGATCTCGAACAGGCGGATGCGATCGCCATTTCAACTGCGGTGCGATCGGGTGAAATAACCGCCAAAGCAGTGGTTTCCGCAGCGCTAGAGCGAATTGCAGCTAAAGATCCACTCAATTGCTTCACGACCGTAATGGCAGATCAGGCGATCGCCAGTGCAATTCAGGTAGATGAGGCGATCGCGGCTGGTCAAGATCCGGGAGTGCTGGCAGGAGTTCCCTTTGCGGTCAAAGACCTATTTGATATTGAGGGACTGACGACCCTAGCAGGTTCAAAGATTAACCGAGAAAATTCACCTGCGACCCAAGATGCGACTCTTGTTGCCAGACTGAAGCAAGCCGGGGCAATCTTGGTCGGCGCGCTCAACATGGATGAGTATGCTTATGGTTTTGTCACCGAAAACAGCCATTACGGGGCAACTCACAACCCTCATGATTTGAACCGGATTGCCGGTGGGTCATCAGGAGGGTCAGCCGCTGCAGTTGCAGGTGGATTGATGCCGATTAGCCTTGGTTCTGACACCAACGGGTCGATTCGTGTGCCTGCTTCACTGTGCGGCATTTTGGGGTTAAAACCAACCTACGGTCGGTTATCACGAGCTGGAGCGTTTCTGTTTTGCAACAGTTTTGATCATGTCGGCCCTTTTGCCCGGTCGGTGCGCGATATTGCAGCTGTGTTTGACCTGCTTCAAGGTGCAGATGCCCGTGACCCGGTTTGCACTACCCGCCCACCAGAATCTTGTTTGCCTCAAATCAACAAAGGTATTGACGGATTGCGAATTGCCATTGCAGATGGGTACTTTGCCAAAGGTGCTGAGCCAGAAACTTTAGCCGCAGTTGAACAGGTCGCTCAGGCGCTTGGGTCCAGCCAGCGAGTCACCATTCCTGAAGCACATCGGGCCAGAGCTGCTGCTTACGTAATCACAGCTTGTGAGGGCAGCAATCTGCATTTTGCTAACCTTAAATCTCGTCCTCAAGATTTTGATCCGGCAACTCGCGATCGCTTTCTGGCAGGCACAATGATTCCTGGCAGTTGGTACGTACAGGCACAGCGATTTCGCAAGTGGTATAGCGATCGCCTTCAGGAGATCTTTCAAACCATAGATCTAATTGTGGCTCCAACAACGCCCTGTGTTGCGCCTTTAATTGGTCAAGAGAAAATGGTTATAGATGGGGCGGAAGTTTTAACTCGTCCTAATCTAGGGTTATATACTCAGCCACTATCTTTCGTCGGTTTACCAGTCTTGTCTGTGCCCATTCAGCAAGCTAACGGCTTGCCATTAGGTGTGCAAATCATTGCTGCCCCTTACCAGGAAGCTTCAATCTTACGTGCCGCTGCCTTATTAGAAGCACAAGGAACTATAGCTGCTGTTGTTAAATAGTTGCTCAAGTATGCAGAATTCACCTGAGAGTGCTTAGCTTTATATCACAACAGTGGTAATCAAATGAAGTATGAATTTGAATAGAGAAATTTACATCTCTTTGCTCCAAATCAATATTTCGAATCTGTAATATAGCAATATAGCTTTGGTTACTTAAGCTCAGGCAAAAAATGGAAGCAGTCTTTAGGACTGCCTCCATTTTTTGCTCTAACCTGCATTGCTACAGCGATATCTCTGTTTCTATTTGCATTTCTGAGGAGTTTTGTTTACTCCCAAAAGGTCAAAAGTTTCCGTTTCACCTAGCTATCTTTATGAGATACCGACCTCTCTCAACCTATATGAATACGCAGCATAAAAGTAGCCTGGAAATTTTATATCTACTTAATTATTTCCTGCGGTAGAAGCAGGAACTTTTAGTTTACCGATAGGATAGGCACGTTAGGTCAAGAAAAGCTTATCAACACAAAGGTTATTAAGGAGAGAATCACATGGGAATCTTAGCTTGGGTTGTTTTAGGTCTGATTGCTGGAGCGTTAGCTAAATTAATTTATCCTGGACATCAAGGTGGCGGCATTTTCGCAACCATTGGTCTAGGAATCTTGGGTGCTATATTAGGCGGCTGGCTCGGTCACGCACTGTTAGGAACGGGCGGAGGCGCAGCAGCCGGGGCCTTGTCTATCCCCAGCATCGCTTTCGCGGTTGTTGGAGCAATCATCTTGATCTTCCTGTGGGGCTTGCTCACTCGCAGAACTGCATAGTTCAGCGTACCGGAAGCTCTAAACCGCAAAGCTCAAAATATCAGTTCCAATTTGAAACCATTCATTTAAAACTGAATAGTCTGTGAATTACAACACGCTGCGAGGGTCAAGAATCCTCGCAGCTTTGTTTTTAAATCCATCTCACAGATGTCCATGCAGCTCAGCTAGTTTACCGCTACAGTTTAAGTATCCTTGCGCCACTGTTGCCAAGTCGCACCAACGGCTGCTCCTGCTCCTGCAACTAACCCTACACCCATGCCTTCAATCGTCTCAGTGATAGGATCTTGGGTTAGGCAACTGTTAGTAGGCACTTCAGCGGTCAGACACTGGTTGAGTTCTGCTCGGCTAGCAGTTCCTCCCAAAATGACTCCCAGGATGCCACAAAGTGCAATTACTAGATAAGCGCGATTGATTTTTATACCCATAGATGGATGCGTAGAGCGAGTGGTTGGACATTACTTGCTAATCTTGCCCATTCTAACTGTGAATTCAGCAAAGTCATCCTCAAATTCAGATAGTTTTGGCCAAGACTTGATTCAACTTTGTAGATCAGTCATGCTGCTAGTACCCTACTTGATGGCTGAAGGCGGCTAGCAGATGACGCGCAGACACATATCGACAGGAACACCTTGGGAAGCGATCGCAGGCTATTCTCGTGCTGTCCAAGTTGGTTCTCTCATCTACGTTTCGGGCACAACTGCTGCTGATACAACAGGGCAAATTCTTCACGTCGACGACGCCTATGAGCAGATGGTGTACGTCCTCAAAAAGATTGAGGCTGCCCTGAAGCAGTTAGATAGCAGCCTCCAGGATGTCGTTCGTACAAGAGTTTACGTTATTAACATGGACGACATTGAGCAGGTGACAAAAGCCCATTGCGAATTTTTTGGAAAGATTCGTCCTGCCAACACCCTGGTTGAGGTAAGCCGTCTAGCCACACCCGAAATGTTAGTTGAGGTCGAAGTAGACGCGGTTATTCAAGAGCAAGGCTGAATTCGATGAAAACCTATGATTGGGTTGTGGTTGGGGGTGGACTCGTTGGAGCAGCGCTTAGCTATGAGCTAGCTAGCAAAAAATTCTCGGTGTTGCTGCTAGAACAGCATAGTACCCCAGAGAACGCAACTCGCTATAGCTATGGCGGTATCGCTTACTGGTCAGGTACGACACCGCTAACTCGTCAACTGTGCCAGGAGGGCATTGCAATTCACCGAAATTTATCTGCTGAGTTGGACAGTGAAACTCAGTTCAGAGAATTGGATTTGCTCTTGCCGATCGCCCAAGGCAGTGATCCCCAGAAGGTGGCTGCATCGTATCGTGGCTTTGCAATTCCGCCTAGCTTACTGGATGCGGAAGCGGCTTGTGACTTAGAGCCGTTGCTCAATCGGGAGGCGATCGCCGCTGCGCTTACAGTTCGGCATGGCAATGTTGCGCCTGATTTGCTAGTCAAGGCCTACACCCAAGCATTTACTAGAGCCGGAGGAACGCTGCAAATTGCTCAAGTGACTGCTCTAAAGGAGTCTCAGGGGCAAGTTACTGTAACTACCACTGCGGAAAACTATGCAGCCGCTAATGTGGCTGTTTGTACAGGTGGAATGAGTCGGAACCTGCTCAAAACTGCCCATGTTACCGTACCCTGCTATTTCACCCATGCGGAACTGATTGAGACCCCATCTGTTGATGTCAAGTTACAGGCACTGGTCATGCCTGCCGAAACCCAACGGTTTCAGATGGAGGCTGAGGCTGGCAAGTTAGAAAAGGCTCCGCTGTGGGAGCAACAAACCCAGGAGGTTGCTCCCCCGATTCTTGATCCCGGTGCGATTCAGTTTGTGGATGGCAGAATTAGGATCGGGCAAATCAGCCGCACGTTAACGAATCCTCAGGCGCAGGTTGATGCAGCTCAAAGTGAAGCGGATATTCGGGCTGCAGTTGGTCAATTTTTGCCAGCGTTAAAAGATTTACCAGGTAACTGGCACCGCTGTTTGGTTGCCTTTAGTGGCGATCGCCTGCCACTGATTGGTCCCGTTCCTGAACACAATCATTTGCATATCTTTGCTGGCTTCAGCAATCCTTTCGCAATTCTGCCACCCCTGGCAAAGCGGTTTGCTAACTGTATGACCGAGAAGCAAGATGAACTCATTGCTCAGCTTTCTCCAGGTCGATTTGCTTAAGCCCAAGTGACTTGCGATCGCTCATGTAAGACCCTGCCATAAACAGCTTCAGTTTGTTTTGCCAACTTGGCCCAGTTAAACCGCTGTGCTAAATCTTTGTAAGCATTATCAACTAGCCACTGAGCATAATCTGGATTTTTCAGGACTGTCAGAATGCCCCAAGCCAGAGAAGCAGGATTGTTTGTCCAGGTGACGATTCCCGTTCTGGTGTGGCGAACGACTTCTGGCAGCCCACCTGTATCAGAGACGACTACCGGAACACGAGCAGCAAAACTCTCTAACGCGACAATTCCAAATGGCTCGTAGAGGCTAGGAAAAACTGCGCAGTCAGCAACTGTTTGAAACTTGTTCAGGTCATCCTCTGACATGAAGCCCGTGAAGTAGCATTTGTTTGAGATGCCCAGGTTCCAGGCTTGCTGCTTGAGGCTGTCTGTATTGCCGCCGCCAACAATCACGATTTTGACGCCACCTCCCATTGCGTGAATGACTTCAGGAGCAGCATTAAGTAGCACACTGATGCCCTTTTCATAGGTCATACGACCCACATAATAGACAATTTTTTCGTCATCTCGGGCAAAGCGGCGGCGAAACTGCCAAAAATTAAAATCGGGATGTCGATGCTTTTTCTCTGGATAAATGCCGTTGTAGACAACATCGATTTTGTCCCAAGGGGTTTCTAATGCCCGTTCGACCTCACGCCGCATGTAGTCCGTGCAAACAATGACTCGCCAAGCGTTGTAGGCAAGTAGCTTTTCCTTGGTGCTAATGTAGCGCTGGATATCGTTGTGGATGCCATTGTGACGACCAAACTCTGTTGCGTGAATTGTGGCAACCAAAGGAACTTTGAAGCAGTGTTTGAGGGCGATCGCTGCATCTCCCACCAACCAGTCGTGGGCATGAATAATCTCAAACTTTCCTTCTTCTAAAAGCAATTTTCCACCCTGTTGCCCCATGCTCTGATTCATGTTGGCAACCCAATGAAAAAAGTCGTTGCTTTGGGCTACTGGAACGCGATGTACTTTAATTCCATCGACTACTTCATAATGGGGAGCCTGACCAAACTCTACAGTCAGTAAATGAATATCATGTCCTAGCTTGACCAGTTCGGGATATAGTTCAGCAACGTGGCGAGCAATGCCTCCAACGATTCGGGGCGGAAATTCCCACGCCAAAACCAAGATTCTCATTGCCCTTGCCCCCTCAGAGCCGTTACATAAGTTCTAATAGTTTTACTTACCTTATTCTCTGCGTCAGTACGGAAGACCCAGTACGGAAGACCTGGTTGAACTCTGCTAGATTCAGGAGGGGCTATCTAAGGCGGTTCAAAGTCCCTATTTGCCTGCAAATTTACTGTAGTACAGCCCGATCGCCTAAATCCTTTGTCTTGAGCAGCGCTGAGAAAGAGATAATCTGTAAATATAGTAAAGATAGCTACTTTGGAGAAGTACAGGGTAGAAATACACCTGGTTTCTACCGATTTGGCATTTTTAGCCCCGACTGACTGTTCTATTGTCCTGACTGTTGAGCAAGACTGCATGGAGGCATTGCCAAAACAGCCTATTAGCCCTGAAACGTCTTTGCAGCTTTTGCTGTTTGTAGACAAACGTCCTAGCTCTCATCAGAAGATCCGCCAGATTCGCCACTATCTCAAGGATTTACGAGCTAACTACGCGTTTGATTTGCAAATCATAGACGTTGGAGAGCAACCCCACATGGCTGAGCATTTCAAGCTCGTTGCGACCCCAGCGCTAATCAAGATTCATCCTGAACCCCGCCAAACTTTAGCGGGAACAAATCTTGTAGCCCAGTTAGAGCATTGGTGGATGCGATGGCAACGATCGGTAGAAGAAGCTGCAGATTTCCAATCAATTCCTCAGCAGAGCGAATCAGATGATCTAAATCCAACCAATGCATCCGAAACTTTGGACTCGGTGGCTTACTCAGCAGAGTTTATTCAGCTTTCGGATGAGATTTTTCGACTAAAGCAAGAAAAAGAAGAACTGCGGGATCAACTTCAGTTCAAAGATCGACTCATTGCGATGTTGGCCCACGATCTGCGAAATCCGCTAACCGCCGCTTCAATTGCCCTGGAAACGCTGGAGCTAGGTAATGAAGCGAAGGAGAATGGTCATGCTTCACCCCGACTAACCCCTGCCCTTACGGCTCAACTCATCAGACACGCCCGGACTCAAACGAAGGCGATCGATCGGATGATTACAGATGTGCTTCAGGCAGCAAAAGGGACGGGTGGCGAGTTTCAGATTCAGCCTCAGCAGCTAGATCTAGGGGCGCTTTGCCTGGAGGTCTTGAATTATTTGAAGGGACAGTTTCAAGCTAAATCTCAGCAGCTTACGACGGATATTCCGAGTGATTTGCCTAAAGTTTATGCTGATCGCGATCGCATTCAACAGGTATTAATCAATCTGCTAGACAATGCCAGCAAATATACGCCAACTGGCGGCTCAATCGAGCTTTCGATCTTGCATCGAACTACCCAAAAAATCCAAGTCAGCGTGTGTGATACGGGTTTAGGCATTCCGAATGAAAACTGCGAACGAATTTTTGAAGACCGGTTTCGTCTAGAGCGGGACGAGGCAAAGGATGGATATGGGATTGGTCTATCGCTTTGTCAACGAGTGATTCGAGCCCACTACGGGCAAATTTGGGTAGACTCTGTACCCAATCAGGGCAGTTGTTTTCACTTCACGTTGCCCGTTTACCGCTTTTGATTTTGTTATGTCTTCAAGACTGCATATTTTGAAGTGTGTCCGCGTACGCGGGACACACTTCAAAATATGCAGCTTATATAGAAACGGTGTAACCCTGGTAGCGACAGCTATACAGTAGCAACAGCTATACAATAGCGAGGAATGGTGCAGACAGAGGTGAAATGGCTCGTACCCCTACGCTTAAGTTTGACCGGGGAACGCTGATTTTACATCCCCCACCCAGAGGCAAAGCCTGGGTAGATTTCGCAACGTGGGATGACCGGATTGAGCGGTTTCGTCTCCCGGCAATTCAATATCGTGATTTGATAGAAACCTTACAGGCAGAGGGTACGCCATTTACTGACCAGGCAAAGGAATTTGCGGCGATCGCCCTTACCCCTAGCCTGGAAATGGAGCCCTACCCCCACCAGCAAGAAGCTTTAGATGCCTGGGTTGCTGCAGGACGGCGGGGTGTTGTAGTTTTGCCCACGGCGGCTGGAAAGACCTACCTGGCTCAAATGGTGATGCAGGCAACGCCTCGCACAACCTTGATCACGGTGCCAACGTTAGATTTAATGCACCAGTGGTATGCTCACCTGGTTGCAGCGTTTCCAGATGCCGAGGTCGGGCTGTTAGGGGGTGGTTCTCGCGATCGCACTCCCATTCTTGTTGCCACTTATGACAGTGCCGCTATCCATGCCGAAAGCCTAGGCAATCGCTATGCCTTACTGATTTGTGATGAGTGCCATCACCTGCCGAGCGACTTTAATCGGGTGATTGCTGAGTATGCGATCGCCCCGTATCGGCTAGGTTTAACGGCGACCCCCGACCGCGCCGATGGCAGACACGCTGACCTGGATACACTGCTGGGATCAGTCATTTACTATCGCACTGCTGAAGATCTGGCAGGTAAAGCACTGGCGGATCACGAAATTATTCAGGTTAAGGTGAAACTGTCGCAGCAAGAGCGCGATCGATATGAGCATTTAATTCAAACCCGCAACACCTTTTTGCAGGACTCGAATATTTGGCTGGGCAGCGTTCAGGGTTGGCAGCGGTTTGTTCGGGCAAGCGCCCAATCGCAGGCAGGACGAAGGGCGATGCTGGCACATCGAGAAGCAAAGGCGATCGCTCTGGGTACGGAAGGCAAACTGCGAATTCTGGCCGACCTGCTGGCAGAACACCATCCTGCCCAAACGCTAATTTTTACTAACGACAACGCTACAGTTTATCGGATCTCCCAGGAGTTTCTAATTCCGGCGCTGACCCACCAAACACCCGTGAAGGAGCGCCACGAGATTTTGCAGCAGTTTCGCGAAGGCAAATATAAGACCCTGGTCGCATCTCATGTCCTAAACGAAGGGGTAGACGTGCCAGAAGCTAGCGTCGCCATTTTGTTATCGGGCACTGGATCAGCCCGCGAATACATTCAGCGCTTGGGACGAGTGCTGCGAAAGGGAAAATCGCAAAAATTTGCAAGACTTTATGAAGTGGTAGCAGAGGAAACCAGCGAAGAGAACGTCTCGCGTCGCCGTCGCTCTCAGCGTCGCCCTCCATCTCACCAGTTAGAATTAGTTCCTGATGAATCTCGTCCCGTTTACGAAATCAGTACTCGTCCCGTACCACGAGCAGCCGAAACGGCTTCAGCTTGGGGAAACTTCACAGAGGAAGAGGATGTAATTGATTTACAGGAAGTTCCAAACGAAACTGCCGCTGAGGAAGACTAGTGCCAATAAACCAAAGGTACGCTTGAGCCGTTGCAGAATAGGTTGGATCTGGTAGGTCACAATCAGGCGATCGCGCTTTAGCACTTCTTCTGGTTTTGTCCAGGTTTGCCCGTCGTACCAGCCCGATTCCTCATAAAAGATCGTTTCTTTTAAGAGGCGATCGCGCACATAAATCCAGCCTAAGTAAAGGCGCAGCAAAGCTAGCGCTGGAAGAACGCTAGCCCCTGCTGCACCGCTCAGCCCAAACTGGAGCGGATACTTTGCCAGCGGAAAGCTGACTGCTGCAACGGGAGCCGAGAACAGCCAGCTCAAACCCCACAAAATGGCGATCGGAAGGAGATAGCTCCGTAGGTCGAGTGTTGCCCACCGAAAGAACCAGGACTCTTTGAGATCCTGGTACTCGTTAATCGGCTGCTGTTCAAAAGGAACCGGACAGACTGGAGCAGAAGACTTCATGATGATGGGCAGTCAAAACTGAAAAGCAGTTGTGCTTTTAATCTACCTGAGTCAGTGGACAGACGCACGAATGAATTAAGTTTTGCTGAAAAGTTTTAACTCGTGCTCAGCCCTCTACTTGATCGGTCATCGCTCCATTCGGTGCAAAATCGATTCGCTCTGCATGTCCCCAAAACGCCTCCAGGTTGTAAAATTCGCGCTCGTCAGGCATGAAGATATGAGCAATAACGTCACCGTAGTCCAACAACACCCAGGAACCTTCTGTCTGTCCCTCTGTTTGGGTGGGGTAGCGGTGCCACTTTTCTGAGACTTCATCCTCAATCGAACGAGCGATCGCCCTTACTTGTGCGCTAGAAAAACCTGTAGCCACTACAAAATAATCTGCCAGATAAGAAACCTCTGAAACCTTTAGCAGTACGATATCGCCTCCTTTGCGATCATCGGCAGCTTGAGCGATTGTCAGGGCTAGCTCTCGGCTAGAATCGTCAGTGACAGGCTGGTAGACGGCACCGGGATTTGCTACAGCGGGCGAAACTGGACGGGCGTTAGAGTAATTTGTCATTAAAAATTAGGTTCCTCAACTCGTTAAAACGTGAGTGGTGTTACATCAAAGGAAGTCAATAAACCGTTGCGTTTGGCTCCATAGCACTTCATCTCTGTTGACTGATTCACTGGATCGACTCCGTAAAAATGGTTGAACAGGTAAATTGTTTAAGGTTCGTCTCTATTGGTCAAATCATAGTGAAACGAACAGAGGGATAAATCGGGAATTTTGAGGTCATTCAATCAGCACTATTACATCTATTTTGACTAAGCTTCCATCTAAAAGTACAAGGGTTCATTCACTTAAAACCTGTGGAATAGGCTCTGTGCTTGAGCTCTGTTGCTTAGACTGAGTTGGCTTAACGTTGTATAAAAACCAGTTGCGAGTCAGCACTGTACGGGGATGAATTAGGCGATGTTTAGCAACCAAGTCTTGGATAGAAGCATCACAGGTCATCCAAACTGCTTGAGGCAGGTCTTGCTGGCTGATTTGCCTCAAGGCGTTGAGTTCTGATGTGTTTCCTCGCCTAGGTTCTAGACTGTCTGCCAGAAAAACAATGCAGCTCAACGGACTCATTCCTGGTTTGCCGAGCGTGTGGTTGGCGATCGCCTGCAACACTTCCTCATCCTGAATGCCAAATTGATCCCGCGCTACGATCGCCCCCACGTCTGCATGCAGTAAGTGAGGATTTGCCCGATCCACTGGATCTAACGATAAGCCTTCAGTTTGCGCCATCTGTAGCAGCTTTTGTGGCTTGAAATATTTCGCTAGGTCGTGCATCAATCCTGCCTGGGCTGCTTTATTGACATCCAATCCATGCTGTTGGGCCAGAGCGATCGCCGTTTGCTCTACTGCCAAAACGTGAATCAGTCGAGATTCAGGAACGTGGTCTGCCAGCCAATTTAGAACCTGCTGGCGTAACGCTCCAGAAAACTCTCCCATGCCAATACCTCTAGAATCTGCTGCTGAGTCCGTCAAAACCCAAAACCACAGACAACAAGACAAGACAAAACAAGAAAAACTGCCTGGGGATCAAGTCTAGACCGAATATCTCTATTCTAGATCAGGCAAATTGAGTCCTGTTTTTCCTTAACGTTAAGCAAGTTTCAAGAGCTGGGAGCTAAGGGTTGTATGCTTGTAGCCGTTTTCAGCCCTAGCTTTGCAATCAGGCGATCGACATCAAAATGCTCTTCCATCAGGTGCCGAATGCATTGCACTTTGATCGGTTCTTGCAATCTCACCTGTCCAAAAGCGCGATCAATGATTTCTACAGTCGTCAAAGTGTCGAGATCTACAGAGAGAATTGGAATTTCCAGGTCGTCAGCCCGACTAAGAATGGTTGCAGAAGGAGGTAAATGTCCGGTCAAAATTAGGCATTGTGTGGAGGTTTCCAGGGCTGCAAGTTGAATATCTGTGCGATCGCCTCCTGTCACCACCGCCATGTTTCGGGCTTTACGGAAATACTTGAGTGCCGAATTAACATTCATTGCCCCGATCGTCAGGCTCTCCACCATCAAGTCCATTCGGTCAGGACGACACAGCACTTCTGCTTTCAGTTGATGCACCAATTCCCCTACGCTGACGCTCTTTAGCAGAGTGTTACGAGGTAGCACCCCTAGAACTGCAATTCCTTGATCTTCTAAAAATGGTTGAATCTCAGTCTGTACAATTTCTAGCTGATCAGCAGCAACGTCGTTAATCAGGGTACCAATGAGGCGATCGCCCAACCGATCTTTGGCTGCAATCAAAGCATCTACCGCCAGCATCGAGTTAAACCGAACCACCAAAACAACAGCTGCATCTATTGCTTGAGCAATTTGAGGTAAGGACAGATCAAATAGCCTGCCTTCTTCCAGAGTTCCTGGTCCCTCCAGCAACACCAAATCTTCTTCCTGAGACTGAGAATACCGTTGCAATATTGACTGGTAGTCGGTCGTGTCTTCTGCACAAACTCTTTTGGTAATTGTGACTTCGTCTAGCGTAAGCAGAGTTGAGCGGAGGCGATTTTCCGGCAAATTCAGCGTTTGGCTGATGAACCGGACATCCTCGTCCATTGAATCGGTTTGAGATTCACTTAAGCAGGTTCCTAGCGGTTTACCGTAGGCGACATCCAGTCCTTTGCTTTGCAGTCCATAAGCCATTCCTAAAATTGTGGCTGACTTGCCGCTATAAGCCTCTGTTGAACCAACTAGTAAAAATTTTGTGGACTTTGGCACGCCCTCGCTCCTCTAAAAACCTATTCAAATTCAGACTTTTGTGATTCCATTCTAAGTGGCAGTTTTGCTTGCCCCACTCTACCTGCTCTCAACCAACTGCCTATAGAAGGGACTTCAAGCTATTACATCACAAGAAGTCAGTGCTTATTTCACAAGTCTCACAATTTTTGAGGGTGAGAGGCACGACATCATCGAACTTCTCACCCTCAAAATCAAGGGTTTGCTGAATTTGCGATCGCTAGCTAATCGTCTAAGCGCAACAGCTTACGGTAGAACGACTGCGAAAAGTCCGCTAAGCGAGAACGTTTGAAATTAATGATGACATCAATTAAAAAATCGACAAACTCAAAGTTTGCTAAGGTCAACTCGTAGCTCAACTCTGCATTACCGTCAAACTGCATTCGACAACGTGTTAAATCAGCAGGCAAGGACGAGACATTCCAACTGACTACAAACGGAATACTTTCACCGCCTTCTATTTTGCGTGATCCCTCTAAGCTCCCTCTCTGATAGAGGCTGATCGCTAGAGGCAACGCACCTCGCTTGTTGCCCTGATAGTAGGGCATATACACATTGACATCACGGGGATTAGCAGGCTGAAGTTGCTCGATAGACATGCTCAAATCTTCCTGAGTTTTCGTTGATTGGGAAGCTCAATCGCTTGGGAAGTTTAACCGTCGCTCTAGCGCGAGAGCTGAGAGAGTGATTAGAATACAGCATTTTGGACACCATATCCTCACCAGGATTCCCTCAAATATGGGCTTCCTTTCGCCTTAGGGGAAATTTATCAAGAATTGAGGAAATTTTGTTTCTGGCTGAGATGAGGCTGGTAGCATGTCCTGTTGTACAGGATCTTCAATTTACTCGTCCAGAGAAGATTGTACGTAGAAGCACGAGAATTTACAAATTTTTAAGTAAATGTAGCAAAGCTATGGGAATTAGAAGAGGCAGAGGTGCTGCTGGGGGATTCCTGAGAGATTTTCGGGAATTTGCTTTGAAAGGGAATGTGATGGATTTAGCGATCGCTGTAATCATCGGTGGCGCGTTCGGAAAGATTGTCACATCCTTTGTGCAAGATTTAATCATGCCGATCATCAGTCTCGCTATTCCAGGAGGAGACTGGAGAACCTCTAGAATTGTTTTAGTACCGGGTACCCCTGGAGTCGAAGGGTCTGAGAAGGCGATTCTGATTGGAAGTTTTTTAGGTTCAATCGTTGACTTCATCATTATTGCCTTGGTGATTTATCTAGCAATTCGTGCTTTGGCAAAATTCAAGCGGCAAGAGGAAGTTGCCGAAGCAGAAGCAACTCCTACTGATCCCGTAGTGGTATCTCAAGAAAGACTAACGACCGCACTAGACCGGCTTACGCAAACGTTAGAATCTCGGGGTTAGGTTTGAAAGTCAGATGAACGGGTAACTACGGTTTGGCATCCTCTCTCAAAATTGCGGTGATTGGCGGTGGCGCAGCAGGTTTTTTTGGAGCGATCGCCGCTGCTGAAGCCCATCCCCATGCTCGCGTAACGCTGCTAGAAGCCAGTCGTAAAACGCTCACCAAAGTCCGCATTTCTGGAGGTGGGCGGTGTAACGTTACCCATGCCTGCTTTGATCCCGCACTACTAGTGCAGTATTATCCCAGGGGCGGTAAAGCCCTACGGGGTGCGTTTAGCCGCTTTCAGCCACGCCATACCGTAGATTGGTTTGCCAAACGGGGGGTCAAGCTTAAAACTGAATCAGATGGGCGAATGTTTCCAGTAACAGACGATTCTGCTACGGTCGTAGACTGCTTAACTCAAGCGGCTCGCCAGTCTGGGGTAGAAATCTACACAGGCGTCTCTACTGTTGCTGTTACACGCTCTGAGACGGGGTTTGAGCTGGAACTAAAATCAGGTGAAAGATTACACAGCGATCGCCTCCTCCTGACAACAGGCAGCAATCCCCAAGGCTATCAGCTTGCAAAGGCTTTAGGGCATAAAATCGAATCTCCAGTCCCTTCTCTCTTTACCTTCAACATTCCTGATCTCCACCTGCGAGAACTGGCAGGCGTATCGGTCGAGCCTGTCCAGACAAAGCTACTGATTCCAGACAGCAAACCCCTAGAGCAAAGCGGAGCGCTCTTAATCACCCACTGGGGATTGAGCGGTCCCGCCGTACTAAAACTTTCTGCCTGGGGAGCAAGAGCTTTGTACGAACATCAATATCAGGCAACCCTTCAGGTCAACTGGCTACCGCAACACAATCCTGATCAGTTGCGCCAAGAATTATTGAAAGCTAAGGCAGAGCAACCTCGACGGGCGATCGCCTCCAACTGTCCTCTCCCTCTTCCCCGGCGGCTATGGCAGTATCTCACTGCAACTGTAGACATTGCGCCTGATGCTCGATGGACAGACCTGTCAAAAAAATCGCTCAACCAGCTTATTCAAGAACTAACTCAAAATCGCTACCCAATTCGGGGAAAGGGCGTCTTTAAAGAAGAATTTGTCACTTGTGGAGGAATTCGCCTCAAGGACGTAGACTTCAAGACGATGGAAAGCCGCTGCTGCCCGGGGCTTTACTTTGCTGGAGAAATACTAGATGTTGACGGCGTCACCGGGGGGTTCAATTTTCAAAGCGCCTGGACAACCGCCTGGATTGCAGGTCAGGCGATCGGAGATTAATAATCGGACATTAACAAATAGATCCCTGAAGCTTGGATTGATTGAAAAGCTGTTGTAAGGTATACAAAACCGTTTAATGTCTCTGAAGTTGACCTAATTCAGCAGCCATGTCTGAAAAAACAGCTCAAGCTTGCCCTGTCTGCGGAGTGAAAATAGTGCCAGCCGTTGGCGGAGACAGAGTGCTATTTTCTTCAGGTTCACCAGGCAGTAGAGCGACTTTATGGGCCAGAGTCTGTCAATATGCCCGTAAACCTGGCTGTATCAACAAAAATCAGGATACGATCGGGGAAATTAAGCCTGGAGACTACTACCAATCTGAACCTTGATCTGAGGCGAAACGCAGAACAAATGGGCGATCGCTTCTGATTTCCCCTCCTTAAAGTGAGTAGTGGCTTGCATCTTTCTATAAACAGCAGGCTTACTATAACCTATATGCAAAAAGTACTCTTTACCGATAGAGAATCCGTTCAAGGTCGTGCCATATTTGTAGGCGAACGTCTAGAGCTAAAAGCTTTAGAGAACACCGACTCTCTCGCAACCGTCCCTCTAGTCGTAACTGCCGGGGATCACGGCTGTGCTGCTTTATTCCGCTATGGAGCGGTTGTGTTATTTGGGCTTGACCCTCTCGAAGAAGCTTTCTTCCTCACGCAGCTTCAACCCTTTATCATTGAGCCCTTCTCCTCTCCCGAAACCGAAGAAGCTACCCTTCACCTAGAGCAGGTTGGAGCCGAACGGGTAGAAAATGGAATGATTTGGCTACAAGAGTTTGGGATCGAACGTCTGCAAATTGTCGCTGACATCTTGGCTAAAAGCGTTGTGTTAGCTCAGTATGAAGTCGGCACTGCTAGCGTCTTTGACCAGATTGAACCTTTTGCTGAAAGCCTACAACGTACAACCCGAAACGAACGCTGGGGCAAAGAACTACTCAGGCAACTGGGTAGAACTCTCTCTATTCAGCACAAAATTGTTGGTCGCGTCGAAATTATTGATAAGCCAGAACTGCTTTGGGATGCACCAGAGTTAGAGCGCCTCTATCTACGTTTAGAGAATGAATACGAGATTCGAGAACGCCATTTAGCCCTAGAGCGAAAGCTAGAGCTAATTTCTCGAACCGCAGAAACCGTACTAGATTTACTCCAACACAACACTGGACTTCGGGTGGAATGGTATGTCGTAGTCCTGATCGTCGTAGAAATTCTGCTGTCGCTCTATGATTTGTTCTTTCAGATTTAATAGCGTCGCAAATCAGCGCTCAAATTTCTTCACACCCCAAAGAATTAAAAAGGTCATTCCTGCCCCTAACAGCCCAAGCTGCCACAACCCACAGCCCATTACCACTCCTAAAGAAGCTGAAACCCAAATGGCAGCAGCAGAAGTCAACCCTTTAACCCTAATTTGATCTGAGTCAGAGCGAGTCGTTGAGAAAATTTCTCCGGCCCCCAAGAATCCTATTCCAGCAATCACCCCTTGCATTACTCGACTAAGAACGTCAGCACTTTGCTCAACGGCTCCTGTCTGAATGCTTGTCAGCACAAACATAGCAGAGCCAAAGCTCACTAGCATATGAGTCCTTAAACCAGCAGGTTTTTCGGCGGCTTCTCGTTCCCACCCAATTAGAGCACCCGCAAATATAGCTAGACCCAGCCTGAGCACAATCCCTGCTCCATCGGCTGGAAGTAATAGGCTAGTTTCTGAAAGTCCCACAATTTTGTATCAAATTTATCAATGTTCAGTAGATAAATTGTAAGTGAAGCATTAAGCTTCGGTTAAGGGATCACTAACGAATATTGAATAGCCACTTAGGATAAGCATAAGAGTGGTGCAAGTCTAGAGTTGGTGCAAGCGGATTGTTAATCTGCTCAGCAACAGCCTGAAGCTGGTTGAATTGCTGGCTGGGATTGCCAAATGCCTCAAATGCCAGACTCCACCAAGTTGCGTCTTGTGCCTTCAATTCCGTTAATTCAACCCTACAGCCTTGCTCAGACTGCTGCTCAAAGGAAATTGCTTTGGGTGACTGAGTCGGAAAGGTTTGATATTGCTGTTGCGATCGCACCTTCTCGACGCTAATCCAGGTCGCCTCTGCTTCTACATTGGCTAAATCTAGGGGTTCAGAAGAATCTTGCAAGCTCCACTTCTGCCAAACCTCGACCTGACCAACCCAGCGATCCCCAACCTGTAAAGTTCTAAGTTGCTTGAGTCGAAGTTTTAGCTCCAGGCTCCCATGCCGCAACTTTAAGTTGAGGTATTCACACTTGGGCAGTTGCAAGTATCGATCTTCACGAACCTCAATTGGCGCTATAGCCTGATCCCAGGTGGCTTGAAACCAGTTTCCGACCGTTGTGGGTAAGGAACCAGGGTAGAACCAACGCAACTCTGTTGTTATCATCTACCCGCCATCATCTAAAACGAGGCGAACTCGCAGCTAGACTAAACCTATCGTAGGCAGGGAAAGCTCAGTTAAGAAGGTTGGGCGATCGCCGGACGGTACTCAGATGGGGCAATCTGATACTTAACAAGGTTAGCTAGCTCTTGAAGTTGGCTAATCGCTTCAGCACCTTCTAGCTTCATGAGCTCCCGGTCATCCCGCATCTCAGTCCAAGTGATCCCATAGTCAGATACTAGGAATCGAATCAAATGATCGTTGCCTAAGCTAACCATGAAAGAAGCACTATTCATTTGCCCACCACAGGTGTAGCAGGAAGCCAAATAACCCCGTCGCTCAAGCACAATCGCAAGAGCTTGAAGATTCATGACCAAATCCTTGACAAATTGTCGATGCTGCTCCGCAAGTCTTAGAAACACGTTGAACCTCCTGTCACCTACACCACACTTAATTTTAAGGCTTTTTAAGATTTTTTTAAGATTTCGATCCTACGGACTCAGAGCTAATGATGAATTCCGTACAAGAATTAAAAGAACCGGAATAAACAGATATTGAAAGAATCAGCCCACTCTTACATCTGTGCTATCTTAGCCTACCTAACCCTTTGAACTCATAAAGTATCGGGTAGAACAACGAACCCAACATCTATACAAAGACTTAGGTCGTTTACCCTGATAGCCCTCTTATACACTAGCTTTCATTTCGTGCTCTGCCTACCCCCTTAACTAGGGCTTCAACTTCGGGCACATTTGAGTCAGTTATCCCTCGTAACAGAAAAGTAAATCTATAATAACGAGCCGGTGTAATAGGTATGGTGTGAGGGACAACTATTCCTATGAGCTAAAACTTGCATAAACTGCAACAGTAATAACTACTTTTTCAGCGCTACTAATTCCAGAATAGAAACATGGCAATTTTGTTTCAGCTAAAGCGGGGTAGGTACTACTAGTTCTGATTGGCTTAATTTTGAGGCGCTAGTTTCTGAAGCAAGATGGAGCCCCAGCCTTGTTGGTAAAGACTGATGAATTAGGTTCCACCAACACTTCTCCAATATTTCTAGATGAAACAGTAGGCAAATCGCCAACCTCAAAAAGTCCAGGAGCGCCCAAGCTATTGTTATCTAAGCGGATGCCAGTTGCACTGGTATTGTTGTTGAAGACAACACATACGTCCGTAGTACTTGAGCTAGCAGTAACTTCCACTTCTGGATTGCCGTCAGTTATGTTGTCTGACACACTATTTTCTTGAATATCAGTAATTAATGTTGCAGAGTCATTAGCGGTTAGGATAATTCCTTGATCTCCGTTACCCAATATGACGTTGTTGCTGATCCCCAAAGAACTATTGGCAGCATCAGTAACGTATTCCTGAAAGCTGAGATTGTTGGCTACTCCACGAATTCCAGCGCCTCCGTTACCCTGAATCACGTTGGCATCAATTGCTAGTTCTTGAGCAGCAACTTCGTTACTTTCAATGGAAATACCGTCTCCACCATTGTTGATGATTTGATTTCTACGAATAAATACTTCTTGAGCTGCTGTAGAAAATCCATTAGGTGTACCCGACTGTGTGCGAATCCCATCTCCTCCACTACCTCTGACAGTGCTATTTTCCAGAATGAGCTCTTGAGAGCCTATGTTAGTTGCCTGAATCAGCAGTCCCTCTGCACCGCTGTTCAAGATATTGCCATCTCTAAATAAAATTTGCTGATTCCCCGAATTGCTAGCTGTCGCAAGCAGTGCTTGTTCTCCGCTATTACGCAAATTCGTGTCCGTAATGTTAACGATTTGCTGTGGATCGAATCCTTGAGTTAAATTTCCCAGGGCTGAAATTTCAATAGCAACTCGATTATCTACAATTTGATGGCTTTGGATGGTGGCTTCCACATCACCATCAGTTGAGTTCCGAATCAGAATTCCTTGTCCTGAACCAGCGCCTCCCCGTGATCCGGTAATGCTGTTATTAAACAAGACAACACTTCCTGTCACCTCATTTAGGAAAATGCCTCGCTCTCCTGCGTTCGTTATTGCATTGTCCCGAATTTCAATATTCTCGGCTTGGTTGCTGATAACAGCATTGCCTCTGGCGTTCGCAATTCTAAAACCTGATAGTACGGTGCGATCGCTCATCGCAACTAAATCGGTCGCTCCAGCATCTTGAATTCGTGGAAAGTTACCATCTCCTGAAAATGGCAGACGCACTAAAATGCCATCCTCATAATTCACGACGGGAGAAAAAGGCAACCGGGCAGGAGCTTCTGGGAAACCCGGAAAGGGTAGGCCAGCCAATAACTGAACTGGACCTTGAGAAAGTACCCGAACCCGATCTGGAATCGTAAACGCCGGAATATCTGGATTGTTCCCTCCCTCGATGTATACAATGTTGTTTCCATCCGAGAGAGTATCCTCTAATGCTTCCTCAACCGTGCCAAATGGATTCTCAAAAGTCCCATCTCCTTGAGCTTGCCGCCCTAATGTCACATGCACAAATCGATAGGGTTGTTCCTCTTCAGGATTCATCAATGGCTCGGTGAACTCATCAACGATTGTTTCTGATTCTTGTTGAGCATCAATGGGAATGGTAGGAAGGCGAACGATCGTTTCACCCAGCCGTGCTGGGACATCTTCCACTTCAGTGATTGGACCCCTGGGGCGAACCCTGGGCCAGGTCAAGCCGGTAGAGAGAACAATATTGGTACCAAAAATATCATCATTCTGCAGTGCAAGACCCAGCGTGAGATTTTGAGTGGGTCTTGCTTCCAAGCGCAAACGCCATCCTAATGTGCTGTCTGTACCTATAACGTCATAGAAATATACTCCCCCAAAGGCGCGCAGGTCACCGTTGCCCTCGTCCCACTCTGCCAATTTCACCCCTGCCTCAGCATCCAGCCCAAACAGTGCTGCTTCATACAGACGGTTAATTTGTTGTTCACGGCGGCTTGATAATACGAGAAGATTTTCCTCAAACCCGCTTGAAATATCAAATCCTGTGTCGAAGCGCCGTTCATCCGCCAACTGACGAGAGTTTCCCAGCGGAAGATAACCGTTGATATGAAAATCCCAAGTTTCACCTAAACTCTCTAACCCTAATCCCAGTTGATGAAAGGTGTTGTTATGAGTTTCACGACTATCGAATGCTACATAGCCACCAAAGATGCGATCGCGGGATTGTGAGTAAAACCGATGCCCTAGCAATAAACTACCGCCGATATTGCCGTCATTATCCAGCAGAAGCTGAGGAACAAAAAAGGTGATATTTTGCCCCGGATCTTGTCTGAGCGGAATGAATCCCTCAAATTGAGTCACTCCGTCAAAACCTCCACCCGATGTCGAATGTTCAACCCCTAATCGAGATGGGATAATCAAATCCACAGCAGAGCCTGTTTCACTCAGAGGGGCACTTTCGGGTTCAGAGATATCTGTTTCTGGAGTCTGGGCGATCGCTGGAAATGAAACAGCAACGGAGGCTAGAAGTCCTGTGAGAAACAGATAGTCTGTGAGTGTCATGACTGTGTATTTGCAGTAGATGGAGTTCGCTTAGGAGGTAGGGGATGAGTAATAACGAATATCACTCATTTCCTGAGTGTTCCCAGCGCAATTAGACCTATACCAGAACGAATGCAGTTCGACGAACATGGATAAATTTGTCACTTGCGCTATAAACTCGCCTTAAACCTAGACAGAAAGGGAAGGAGGACTTTAGTTCTCCCTTCCTTTCTATCTAATTTGTATGGTCTACACTTGTATGGTGCTACACATACTTGGAACTCGTTCTTGTATGAAGTTTTCGCGATACAGGAACTTTCACATAAACGCCTTGCCAAGGCGTGTAGCGCTAGAAAACGGTTTAGAAGATGAAATGTCTTTGAGAGAGTGTACTTGCGTTGACATCCTCAAGCACTGCAACAGTTTTAAGGCTGCCGTTGATGTTGGCTTTCAGTAAAGTATCGTCACCTTTCTGAGTAAACCGAAGATCACGCATGGATTGAATGCCTTGGATTGGTCGGAAGTTAATCCGATCTTTGACAATTTCAAAATCGGTGATGACATCACCAAAATCACCGACGGAGGTATAGATAAACTGATCACGACCTTGGCCACCTGTCAGGGTATCTTTACCCACTCCACCTGTCAGCAGATCATCACCACGACCACCTCTCAAGGTATCATTACCAAGTCCACCATGGAGGCGATCGCGCCCATCTCCACCATCTAAGGTATCTTGACCCGCTTCTCCATAGATGCGATCGTTGCCGAGCCCACCGTTGAGGATATCATTCTCTGTTCCACCGAGCATCAAGTCCTGACCGCTACCACCATTGAGAATATCCTTTCCTGTACCTGCTCTCATATCATCATTGCCACTACCGCCATTGAGGATGTCATTGCCATCATCTCCACGCATGACATCCCTGCTACTACCACCATTAATAATGTCGTTACCACCAAGTCCTCGAAGAATGTCAATATCGCTAAAGCCGTTGAGAATGTCGTCTCCATTAGTCCCAATAACGATATCTGGACCAGATGAACCGTTGTTGGGAATAGGTCCTGGAGGTGGGGAAACTTGAATGCTGATGGTTGCAGTTTCGTTTACTCCTCCCGAGCTCACAGTGTAGGTAAAACGATCCGTGCCTACGAAACTTGCATTGGGAGTGTAGGTGACAGTGCCATCTGGGTTAATGCTAACAGTTCCATTTCTTCCTTGGGTGATGCTTTGGATTAGTGCATTACTGTTTTCGAAACTATCGTTTCCTGAAGCATTGATAACGACAGGCTTTCCTTTTTGAGTAACTCCACTATCGCCAACTGCGTCAGCAACGGGCTTGACCAGGATAGTGGCGATCGCCGTTGCTGCATCTCCATCCGCATCTGTTACCTGGTATGTGAAAGCATCAGTGCCATTGAAGTCAGGGTTCGGTGTGTAGATGAAAGTGCCGTCAGAATTAAAACTGAGAGTTCCGTTGCTAGGTGCACTCGTTACGGTATAGGTAGCTGGTTCATCTCCCATATCTACATCGGCGACACTGTCACTCACTAAAACATCTTCACTGGTTATGAATGCATCATTAGCGGGATCAGGAACTGCATCCACTGCAATATTAACGGTGGCAGTTTCAGTGACACCGCCGGAGGTAACGGTGTAGGTAAAGCTATCGCTGCCGTTAAAATTCGGCTTAGGGGCGTAGGTAACAGTACCATCAGGGTTGATGACCACGTTACCATTACTACCGTTGGTGACGCTTGTGACTGTGGCTCCTGACGCAAAACTGTCGTTAGTAAGGACAGGGATAACAACTGGAGTATCCTCGTCGGTGCTGCTGTTGTCGCTGATGATATCTGCAACAGGATTGACTATGACATTAACAGTTGCAGTTTCAGTGTCACCTGTCACGGTTGTGGCGGTGTAGGTAAAGCTGTCATTGCCGCTGAAGTCAGGTTTAGGCGTATAGGTGACAGTGCCATCAGAGTTAATTACAACTGTGCCGTTGCTGCCGTTGGTGGCTGCGGTTACCGTTGCCCCTGATGCAAAGGTATCATTGCCCAGTACGGGAATGGTGATTGGAGTATCTTCGTTAGTGCTGCTGCTGTCGTTGATGCTGTCTACAGCAGGATTGACTGTGACATTGACAGTTGCAGTTTCAGTGTTACCTGCTACGGTTGTGACGGTGTAAGTGAAGCTATCGTTGCCATTGAAGTCAAGTTTAGGCGTATAGGTGACAGTACCATCAGGATTGATGACCACACTGCCGTTGCTACCGTTGGTGACGCTCGTGACCGTGGCTCCTGATGCAAAGCTATCGTTGTCCAGTACGGGAATGATGACTGGAGTATCTTCGTTGGTGCTGCTGCTGTCGCTGATGATATCTACAATAGGATTGACTGTGACATTGACAGTTGCAGTTTCAGTGTTACCTGCTACGGTTGTGACGGTGTAAGTGAAGCTATCGTTGCCGTTGAAGTCAGGTTTAGGAGTATAGGTGACAGTGCCATCCGGGTTGATGACCACACTGCCGTTGCTGCTGTTGGTGACACTTGTGACTGTTGCTCCTGATGCAAAGCTGTCGTTATCAAGAACAGGAATTGTGACCGGAGTGTCTTCGTTAGTAATGCTGCTGTCGTTGAAGATATCTACAGCAGGATTGACTGTGACGTTAACAGTTGCAGTTTCAGCCACGCCACCCGAGGAAACGGTGTAGGTGAAGCTATCGTTGCCGTTGAAGTCAGGTTTAGGCGTATAGGTGACAGTACCATCAGAGTTAATTACAACCGTGCCGTTGCTGCCGTTGGTGACACTTGTGACTGTTGCTCCTGATGTAAAGCTATCGTTGCCTAGCAACGAAATCTTAACCGGAGTATCCTCGTCGGTGCTGCTGCTGTCGTTGAGGATATCTCCAGCAGGATTGACTGTGACATTGACAGTTGCAGTTTCAGTCACGCCACCCGAGGAAACGGTGTAGGTGAAGCTATCGTTGCCGTTGAAGTCAAGTTTAGGAGTGTAAGTGACAGTACCATCAGGGTTGATGACTACACTGCCGTTGCTGCCGTTGGTGACTGCAGTTACCGTTGCTCCTGATGCAAAGCTGTCATTGCCTAGTACCGGAATGGTGACTGGAGTGTCTTCGTCAGTAGTGCTGCTGTCGTTGAGGATATCTGTGGCAGGATTGACCGTGACGTTAACAGTTGCAGTTTCTGTCACACCATCCGAGGAAACGGTGTAGGTGAAGCTATCGTTGCCGTTGAAGTCAGGTTTAGGAGTGTAGGTGACAGCGCCATTCGGGTTGATGACTACACTGCCGTTGCTGCCGTTAGTGACTGCGGTTACTGTTGCTCCTGATGCAAAGCTGTCGTTATCAAGAACAGGAATTGTGACCGAAGTATCTTCGTTAGTAGCGCTGCTGTTGTTGAGGACATCTGCAACAGGACTCACTGTGACGTTAACAGTTGCAGTTTCAGTGTTACCTGCTACGGTCGTGACGGTGTAAGTAAAGCTATCCTTGCCGTTGAAGTCGGGTCTAGGAGTGTAAGTGACAGTGCCATCGGGATTGATGACCACACTGCCGTTGCTGCCGTTAGTGACTGCGGTTACGGTTGCTCCTGATGCAAAGCTGTTGTTATCAAGAACAGAAATTGTGACTGGAGTGTCTTCGTCAGTAGTGCTGCTGTCATTGAGGATGTCTGCAACAGGATTGACTATGACATTAACAGTTGCAGTTTCAGTCACACCACCCGAGGAAACGGTGTAGGTAAAGTTATCGTTGCCATTGAAGTCAGGTTTAGGAGTATAGGTGACAGTACCATCAGGGTTAATGACCACACTACCATTACTGCCGTTGGTGGCACTTGTGACTGCGGCTCCTGATGCCAAGCTGTCATTGCCCAGTACCGGAATCTTAACTGGAGTATCTTCGTTAGTAGTGCTGCTGTCATTGAGGATGTCTGTGACAGGATTAACCGTGATAGTGGCGATCGCTGTTCCGACATCCCCATTCGCATCCGTTACCTGATAAGTGAAGGCATCTGTACCGTTGAAATCCGGATTCGGCGTGTAGGTAAAGCTGCCATCTAGATTGAAGTTAAGAGCCCCGTGATTAGGTGCGCCTGTTATCACATAGGTGGCTGGTCCATCACCTGCATCAGCATCAGCGACACTACCACTCAAAAGAGTATCTTCACTGGTGCTAAACGTATCGTTAACGGGGTCAGGAACCGCATCCACGGTAACATTGACAGTTGTAGTTTCGGTCATACCTCCGGAGATAACGGTGTATGTGAAGCTGTCAGCCCCAAAGAAATTGGGCTTAGGCGTATAGGTGACAGTGCCATTAGAGTTAATTACTACATTGCCATTGCTACCGTTGGTGGCACTTGTAACGGTTGCTCCTGATGCAAAGGTGTCATTGTCCAGCACGGAAATTGTGACTGGAGTATCCTCGTTGGTAGTGCTGTTGTCATTGGTAATGTCTGCTACTGGATTAACCGTGATGGTGGCGATCGCCGTTCCGATATCTCCATTTGCATCCGTTACCCGATAAGTAAAGCTATCGGAACCGTTGTAATCGGGGCTAGGTGTGTACGTGAAACTGCCGTTCGGGTTAAAGTTGAGGACACCGTGGCTAGGAGCGCTGCTTACTGCATAGGTAGCTGGGCCATCCCCGATATCTGCATCAGCAACGCTAGCGCTTAGTAGTGTATCTTCATTGGTACTGAACGTGTCGTTGACTGAATCAGGCAAAGCATTGATGGTAATTGTGCTAGTGACAGGTGTACTAGTTGCAGCGCCAGCACCATCGGAATTAGCATCTGTAACTTGCCAACTGACAGTACGAGTGTTTGTTGTTTGAGTCGGAGTTTCACTGGTGTTGAGATAGGTCACTGAACGCATAACCTGCTGGTAACGCGCCAATGTATCTGTACCAGAGAGCGTTAAGACACCTGTGTTGCTGTTGTAACTTGCTGTGATGTTAGTGCCACCAGTAACGGCAGCCAACACATCTCCTGTAGTGAAGCCATTGCTGATGGTGACGGTTGCTGACCTGATTTGGGTGTCATCTACGTCAGCCACGGTCACAGTATTGTCAACTACTCGGGCTGTTTGGTTTTCGGTGTAAGCTAGCGTTGCCCCAGCACTAATTACTGGAGCATCACTAAGGGGAGTGATGTTGACTATCACTGTTCCGGTGGCAGTCAATGCTCCACCACTGCCTTGGGCACCTGTGTTGTCGTCATTGAGGGTATAGGCGATCGCCACCGAAGAGGATGGACCTTCACTTATATTGCGGTAGGTAACTTGCTGAAGGGCGCTATTGACTAGGACAGTAGTCGCATTGGCATTAAAAGTTAGAACAAGAGTGCCACCGCTGTTTGCCGTAACTGTACCAATGGTGACTCCGTTTACCACGAAGCTAGACCCTTGAGCCAACGTGCCGAGCGTACCACTATTACCAAATGCATCCTGACTGTTGACCCCGCCTTGACGATGCAAGGTTAGGCTAGCACCGTTCCAATTATCTAGTCCTCCAAGTTCTATATCATTAGCGATCGCATCTGCATCTAAAATCACCGCCGTGCCGTTTTCGGTGAACGAAACAGAACCACCGAGATTATTAAACGTGGGTGCATCATTAACCGGGTTGATGATGCTGGTTAATGGCACAGTGCTGGCGCTATAGCGGGTTGTACCTCCAATTGCGCCACCTCCGCTTAGGTTAACGATCGTTCCAGTTGTCACAGTTCCAGTGGAACTGTCAATTAAATGCACGTTGAGTGCAGGAACTGCACCATTATAGTTAGCCGCCGGAACGAATCGAAGTTTATCTGAAGCTGATACTATCAAAGCATTTGTTGCACTGGGATTACCTACAGCCTGCCAAGTTGTGCCATTAAAGTATTGCCAAATACCTTCAGTTGTTGCTGTGTTACCGACGATCGCTATCCCTACCAGAGTATTGGCAGTAGAGCCGTTCGTAGCTTGGTCGGTACTGTCACTAAATTTGGTAGTAAACAGGTTGGTGATAGTATCTCCGGCTGGAGATGCCGCATCTTCATTAACAGCCGCTAAGGTAGACGACCCAGTGGCGATCGGAGCATCATTCACTGCTGTGACACTGGTGGTCAAGCTGATTGCATTATTGCTGTTGCTATAGGGAGTTGTACCGCCACCAGATCCAACATTGACTATATTCCCTGATGCAACAGATCCTTGAGAATCATCAATTAAGCGAACAGATAGATTTCCAACGGCTCCGTTGTAGTTTGCCTTAGGAAGGAATCGCAAATAGGAGTTTGCCGCTACCACAAGAGCCTCAGTTGTAGATACTCCAGTGCCAACGTTGTTCCAAGTGGTGCCATCTGTTGACCATTGCCATCTACCTTGAGTGCCTGATGTAGCCAAATTATTAGTGATTGCAATTCCAGCAAAGTTGTTTGCGGAAGATCCCCCTGTGACCTGATCAACGTTGTCAACAAACTTGCTGCCAAATAGGGATGAGACTAAAGTACCAGTCAGTGCTGCATCTTCAGGGACAGTACCAAAGGGAACGGAACCGCCGATGGTTCGAGTGGGAGCATCGTTGATTGGATTAATTGTGATGTTGACCGTTTCGCTGTCAGCTTTCGCTCCTCCTGCACCAGTATTGCCCAGGTCATTCACCAGGATACTCAATGCATCAGAACCATTGACATTAACAGTGCTTTGATAGGTCAGTGTAGATAAAGCCGTGTTGAGTGCAGCTTTGGTGCCGGTCACGGTCACGCTCGCACTGCCGTTGGTGCCATTAGTGAAGGTTAGTCCCGTAATTGTGCCGAATGCCAGAGTTCCCTTACCGACTGTCAGAGTCATACTTAGGGTTTTGCCAAAATCATCCGGGTCACTCAAGGAAATGAGATTTGTCCCTGTAAAGCTAAATGATTGCTCTTCGGTAGCGGTTATGGTATTCGGGTTGGTGATGACAGGTGGGTCATTAAAATCGCTAACCTGAATCGTGATGTTCTTGGTGTCGGTTAATGCACCGGGTCCACCGTTCGCCGTATCATTGACGACAACTGCCAGAGTGACCGTTGCCTCTGAGTTATAGTTGGTAGGAGCGTAGCCCAATCCATTTAACGTTGCATTTACCTGAGCTTTTGTTCCTGTGATAGTGACACTGGCTGTGCCATCTCCACTCACGGTTGCCCCGGAACCAGTAGCAGCTGTGAGGATGCCATAGGCTGAACTGGTTGTGCTGTCGATCGCATTTAGAGTAACTGTGAAGTTATCTAAACCGTAAGGTGGCAGATCAGCAATGTCATCAATGGTGATAGCGTTGCCGTTGGCAGTACTAAAGATTTTTGGGCTGGTATCAGAAATTGTCTGGACTGCGGTAGGTGCTGCCAGAGTAGGCTGATCATTGACTGGGGCAAGAGTTATGTTGACCGTTTGAGTCGTTGATTTTGGATCGGTTGCGCCACCATTTAGTCCCGTGTTGCCCTGGTCGTTGGCAACGATTGTTAGCGTATCGCTACCGTTAACATTGCTATTTCCCTTATACGATAAACCTATCAGTGCCGAGTTGATTGCGCTTAAGCTTCCAGTTAAGGTAATCGTGCTACTGTTGTTTGCGCCAGATGTAATCAAACTGGAATTTGTAAGGGTAAGAGTACCCTTCGTCACGTTCAACGTGACCGTGTTGACTGTGGAAGTAAAGGCATCTACATCGGCGATCGCAATAACATTTCCACCCGTAAAGCCAAACGCTACATCTTCAGTTGCTATAACGCTTGCAGGAGAGGCAATAGTTGGAGCATCGTTATCATTACTGGTAAAGAGAGCAATGGTCTTTGTGACGGTCGTGCTATATCCAGATGGAGATGGAGATGGATTAGGCCCGCCATTATTTAAGTCATCAACAGTCACCACCAGTGATAATACTCGGTCTTCATCCGTTGGCACCTGTACTTGTAAGCCGTCTAGAGCTGCCTGAATACTTGCCTTTGTTCCTTCAAATGTTACAGTGCCACCTAAAGTACCATTGCTGCCCGTAACCGTTAAGCCAGAGATGGAACCCAAGGTCAAAGTGCTGGCAGTGTAAGTTGTTCCACCCGCTTGCAAGTCAACAGTGACCTTTAGAACATCGGTTTCGCCAGGACTGAGCGTATCCAAATCTACGTCGATGGCGGTAATACGATTGCCATTAGCATTGCTAAACGTCAGTGGGGTATCGGTATTGAAAATCTGAGCAGTGGGGACAGCCAGTTGAGGTGCATCGTTGGTTGGCGTAATAGCGATCGTGTAGTTGCCAGGAACTGCTGCACCACCACCATCACTCACCGTAAATTTAAATGCATCAGTGTAGTTTTCTGACCCATTGTGAGTATAGGTGATACGGTTATTGTCTAAATCAGCTTGGGTAAAGACACTCCCTACTGATAGCGCTTGTCCGTTGCGGAACAAAGTACCATTATCAGTCGCGTCAGTGATGCGATACTGCCGCTGAACTGTGGTATTGTCAGGGTCAGTGTAAAGCAGGTGAGGCTCATTATCTGCCACCCTATTTGAGCCTTTAATTATACCGCTTCCCGCTTCTGCAACTGTTAATGAAGTGGAGGAGGCGAAGGCAGGATTATCATTAAGGGAGGCAATGGTGAGATTGACTGTTTGAATTGTGCTGAGTTTGTTGGGTGTGCCTGTGTTGTCGTCTGCTTGGACAGCGAAACTATCTGTAAAATTCTCAGTTCCATTATGGATGTAGAGCAGCTTTCCACCGTCTAGCTGCGCTTTGGTGATGATTGTGCCGGATGTGACTGTCACGAAACCGCTGCCCTGATCAACTTGCAGCGACCCATACGTCGGCAGCGTGACAACTCGAAACGTGAGCGAGTTTGGTGTAGCAAAGTCTATTCCTGATTTTTCACCTGTACCATCAACATCACTGAGTGAAAGATAGGAATTATTGATGACTAGCGTGCCTGCTTCAACTAGAAAAGGCGAACCACTGGTCGCAACCGTAGGCGCATCGTTTACTGGGGTGATATCAATCGTGAAGGTTTGCTCAAAGGTGACATTAGTACCATCGCTAACGGTGAAGCGGAAGTTATCATCAAAGTCTTCGTTGCCTGCATGATTAAAGGTAACTCGATTCTTGTTGATATCATCCTGGGTGAATGAGCCATATAAACCAAGTGACGTGCCATTGAGTTGAATTGAACCGCTGCTGGGTAAACCGGTGATACGGTAAACAATTGCACTGGGGATGTTATCTGTATCTGTTGCGCGTAAAAGGGCACTCGTGATAAGTGTCGAGGTACCTTCACTTAAACTAGCAAGACCCTTATTTAGCTCAATCACTGGAGGGGTATTACCCACAACAGTTGGGTTTTGAGTGCCACCAGTACCACCGCTTCCAGTAGCTGGAACATCAATATTAATGTTGAAGGTGAGGGTTTGTAGAGCAGAACCATCTGATTTCCAAATGCCGCCTTCTCGTGTCGAGGGATACTCACGAATTTCCCCATCGCGAACCTGAAAGCTAAAGCTATCGGCAAAACCCTCATTACCTGAAGACGATTTGTGGAATGCGTAGCGAACTCGACTGTTGTTCAAATCATCCTGCGTAAAACTGGCACCAACACCAATTCTTACCCAACTGGTGCCGTTAAACCGTTCTAGTCCCCCGATCGCCGCGTCAGGTGCGGCAGTGAGAGTGTAGGTGAGTTGGGTAGTTGGTGAGTCCGGATCGGTGACACTTAGATCAGCAGGAGTAATAACTTTAATCAAACCTTCTGAAAGTGTGTTCAGACGTAGTCCCGTGTTTCTAACAAGAACGGGGTCATCGTTGTTGGGCTGAATATTGAGGCTAACGGTGGATGTGGTAGAACCTGGAGTGCCAGTGCCACCGCCGTCGTCTATCACTCGGATAGTAAAGCCATCGGGAGGAGGGTTACCAAAGTTATCGTCGTTGCTATCGTGGCTGTAAGTGAGATTTGCTAGATCCGCAGAACTTAGCGTTTGCCCAGCAATGACGGGATTGCTCCCCAGTTTCAAAACGCCATCAACAGGCAGAGTGAGAATTTCAACTGTATAGTTGCTAGCCGTCTGGTCTGAGTCGCTAATGGAAATTGCGATCGGGTGATTAGTTTCTCCTTCAAATAGGGTATTTGTACCGCTGACTGTGGGCAGTTGGTTAACTGGAGTAATCGTGACAGGAATGGTCGTTACACCAATAGTTCCGCCTGCACCATCGTCAACCGTTATTGTAAAAACGTCACTCGTTCCACCTGGTACTGTTGTCTGGATACTACTATGCACGTATCGTAACTGAGCGACCTGATCATAGGAAAAGGTAGAACCAACTACGAGAAAGTTACCGTTGAATGTTAAATAGCCTTTGCTAGGCAAGCTATCGAGTTTGACAATAATTTGTACATTTTCATTGTCAACGTCGGCAATACCAAAGTTGCTAGCGTTGAAGGAATTATTACCTCCCTCTGCAACACTGATGCCGGATGGAGCAATGGTTGGGGTGTCGTTAACTGGAGTGACAGCGATCGCCACGTTACGTAGGACCGATTGAGTTCCGTCGTTGACTATAATGGCTAATGTTTCATTACCGCTGTAGTTTAGCCCCGGCTTGTATGACATCCCAGCTAATGCTGCATTAACAGCAGACAGCGTACCTGAGAAGCTAATGCTGCCTGTGCTGTTACCTGTAATTCCCCTTAGTTCACTGGTTGAAGCGAGGTTCAAGAGACCTTGGGCAACAGAGAGGGTGATGGTCTGGATGTCTGCTGCATCCGCATCACTAACCGAAATTCCTGTAATGGATAGAGTTTTATCTTCATCAACAGCGCGAGTGATTGTGATACTGTCACTAATCACAGGTGCTGCTAACACTCCTTCATAGGTAGCCAACGTGGAGGGGGCGATCGGGAGGGTTGCTTGAACTTGTCCTAGTTTGTGGTCAAGCTGCCAAGTGCCACCCAGCGAAGCATGACCAACGGGAGACGTAGAAGCTGCAATCTGCGCGCCAGTGAACTGGTGCAACTTCTCAATGAACTCAGCCCCAGCATTTCCAACCGCAACGTTACAACCATATAGCAGGAGTGAGGGAGGGGAAGGGAGAAGAGGGAAGGAGGTAAACCAGGTCTTTAGATCCCAAGCATAGCGATCGAGAGTATCCAGGGTGAGTTGTGTCTGCCCAAGATAAAGGCAACCTGGAGAACCGTGGGAGACGATGTGGACGTTGCTGCACCCAGGATTCTTTGCAAACAAATCAGTGATTTGTCGAACCCCATCTTCTTCAGAATTTAGGACAAAGACCTGTGTTGATGGTTCAATACCAAAGAGAAGATCTTGGTAGTTTTTAACCGTAGCATCGATGAAGAGGATGGATGAGTTGAGCATTGTAGCTTCCTGAAGGTTACTCTGGATGGCTGATTAGGTTAACTGAAACTCGGTCTCTTTTCAGCAGCGGATACATTACTTTGTGAGGCAAGTAGAGTACTCTGCTTGTCCCATAAGACTTATTGAAATAAATGTTGAAAAAGATGTTGAAGCTTGTTTCTGAGGTAATTGCTGTTTAGATATCTGAAGTAGTTTGAATAGATTTAGATGCTCAAATATCTTTTTAGGCAAGCAATGAAGTTGGAAAATCTTTTATTGCCATAGGCTTAAGCCTTTTACTTAATTTTTGGTTATTTACGATTATTGTTCCCTAGCAAGTCAGTTTTTCATCAAGTGAAATGACTGATGAAAGGAAGCATTTAGCATAGTTGCTTACGTAAATATGCTGATCCAAGAGAGAAAAGGTTACGCTAAGCTCGTTGTTTTTTGCAGTAACTTCTCGTTAAAGAAAAACTTGACTATAAAAGTTAATCGAATGAGAAATTCAACAAGAGTTGAAAACATTTTGAAACCGTTTTGTTTCCTGGGTAAGGGTTAGTATCAATCACACTAACCTTCAACAGCAGCGCTGGTAGATCAAGAACTAGTTGCTTGACTGGTTTATTTCTAAAAATTCATCTAATTACAATAGGAAACTCGCAATATCAGCCACGTGGCTGAGTTGGAGTCTGAAGAATTGCATCTCAAAAAATCAGAATCTCAAGACCAAGCTGAAAGAACTAGGTTGAAATGCTGTAGGCAATTAGCTTTATGAAGCTAATGGTTTGAGTTCTACTTCTCTAAGTATTTTTCGAGGAAGTTTTTGATATAATTCTAGTTCTTTGTCTCAACAAGCTCTTGAAATTTTATTTCACTTGATATGTCGTGGAGGAAATACTTTGTGCGTACGTTCTACACAAGATTAAGAATTACCACCTCATCTATTCCGGCTTTTTCCAACTGACGTTAGTATGTTCTAATTCGGTTGACTCAAATCCCTTTGGGCTTTTGGTCGTACTAGTGTCTGACAGCAGTATTTTGTCTGCTTTTTTTGAATGACTGCGCTGGCAGTTGTGTTTACACTACTCATTTTGTGGCTGTTCAAGCTTTGGATTAATCCCTATTTCCTGCTAACTAGCGATCGCAAGTTATCTTTGCTCAGTTATCCTTGGAAAGTTAAGTAAACCCTCTTTCCTACTTGGCGTTGCTGCAAGGGTAATGCTTGGTTTGGCATGATAGAAGAATGAAATGTCCTCAATGTAATTCAACTCAAGTCGCTAAGAACGGGCATCGTCGAGGGAGACAATGCTACAAGTGTAAGCAGTGCA